>WFWT01000011.1 GCA_015490995.1 Anaerolineae bacterium
CGTGGGAGTCGCGGGCAGGGTTCCCGCCTTGCCTCACGGCTATCGCGTTCCCCCTGACAACCTAGACTCCCTATCTGTTTCTGTTGGGTCAGGCCCGTACAGGGCATCACGCACACCGCAGGTACACTTGCACTATATCATAAACCGTGCCCCCGTGCAAGTGAAACAGGTGAACCGGAGACCAGGCTATCGGTGGCCTACCCTGAAGTGCTCAATCCATGGTCGCTTCGGTCGTTTTCCTCATTCGGCCCCTTACAGTAAGATGTAGGTGCGTTGCGAGCAGGAGAAAACGGGTGTTGCCATGGCAGTTCGATGACCCACGAAAGGAGCGTAGCTGTGGAGGACCGGAAGGAGCAACAGCGCCCGCCGTTTCCAATAGATTACGAGTTGACGCCACCGGACCAACTGGCCGACCTGGACCTACCAGAAGAAACCACCCCACCGGTGATTGAACGGTTGGAGGTGTTTCCCTACCCTGACCTGACGCGTGTTTGGGTGCGCATGCAGCTTTCGTACTTTAACCGATTGCCCAACTTGGAGTTGTACCTTTACGACCCCGATGGTCAGCTTCTGTCCGACATGTTGCTGGTGGAACACCGAAACTTTTACGTCGACGTCACGCTTCACCTGCGTGCGTCCCCCCGTCCGGGTGAGCGGTATCGTCTCGAGGTGTTCCTCATCCGCGATGATGGGGTGCTGGACCACAAGGTACACGAGTTTGACCTGACCTTCGTGGACCCCCGCACCGGCACACCGTCCGATCCTACTGCCACGCGGGATACACCTTGACGTATCTTCCCGGGGCCGGTGCTTTTTCCTGTTAGACGGGCGTTATGTCGGAGACACGTGCCAACAGGGCGACGTCGCGCGCGGCCAGAGAGTGTGTGAACGTCCCGTACCCCACCAATCTGGGGTATAATAGCTATGGAGAGCGTGAGGGGCAACGTTTTGTCGGTCAATTCGGCAGGAGGGTAAGGATTTAGGTAAGGGTTCACAGGTACATACGTCGACTGTTGGGCCTGGACGTGCAGATGAACGGGTTAACGGATACATGGGGGGAGTGATGATGGTCAGCAAAAGTGATTTGGTGAAGTTGGGACCCTACCTCTACGAAATTCCCACGTCTTACCGGGCGGACATGCGGGTACCGGCGCGGTTTTATGCCAGCCACGAGCTTCTGGAGAAGGCCTTGCAAGATCGTTCCCTGGAGCAACTGGTTAACACCGCGACTTTGCCCGGCGTGGTCAAGTGGGCGCTGGCCATGCCAGACATTCATCAGGGATATGGGTTTCCCATCGGTGGCGTGGTGGCCACCAAGTTGCCCAACGGCATCATATCACCGGGAGGGGTCGGTTATGACATTAACTGCGGGGTCCGGTTGCTGGCCTCGGAGTTGACCGAGGAGGAGGTACGTCCCCATTTGGAAACGTTGGCCTCCACGCTGTATCACTATGTTCCCAGTGGGGTGGGTGTTAAAGGATTCGTCAAGCTCACCGACAAGGACTTGGATCGGGTGATGGTGGAGGGGGCCAGATGGGCCTTGGATAAGGGGTACGCCCGGCCGGAGGACCTCCGTCACACCGAGGAGGGAGGTGCGATGCCGGGGGCTGACCCGTCCAAGGTGAGCAAAAAGGCCCGCGAGCGCGGACGGGAGCAAATCGGCACGTTAGGGGCCGGCAATCACTTTTGTGAAGTGGACGTGGTGGATGAGGTGTTTGATGAAGAGGTGGCCCAGGCTTTTGGCCTTTGGCCGGGACAGGTGGTCGTGCAGATTCACTGTGGCAGCCGTGGGTTCGGCCATCAGATCTGCACCGATTACGTGCAGCTTTTCCAGAAAGCGATTCACAAGTACGGCATCGTCCTTCCTGACCGTGAGCTGGTGTGCGCGCCCTTCGACACACCGGAGGGCCAATCCTACTTCGCTGCCATGGTCGCGGCGGCCAATTTTGCTTGGACGAACCGCCAGTTGCTGACCCATCAAGTCCGGGAGGCCTTTGCCGAGGCCCTGGGAAGTAAGGTAGAGAACACCGACTTGCGGGTGGTGTACGATGTGGCCCACAACATTGCCAAGCGGGAGACGCATGACATCAACGGCAAGAAGGTCGAAGTCCTGGTCCATCGCAAGGGTGCAACCCGGTCCTTCCCACCGGGGCATCACGCCGTACCGGAGGATTACCGCCCTTATGGCCAGCCGGTGCTGGTGCCCGGCTCCATGGGCACTGCTTCGTGGGTGTTGGTGGGCACGCCTAGCGCGATGGAGGAGACGTTCGGTTCCTCGTGTCACGGAGCGGGCCGAATGATGAGCCGGCGGGCGGCTACTAAGAAGGTGCACGGCCGGGAGTTAATTCAGGAACTGGGCCAACATGGCATTGTTGTGCGGGCAGGTAGCATGCGCGGTGTGGCGGAGGAAGCCCCGTTTGCTTACAAGGACGTGGACGTGGTAGTGGAGGTAGTCCAAGGTGCGGGCATTGCTCGCAAGGTGGCCCGCCTGCGTCCCATCGCCGTGGTCAAGGGGTGAAGCTGACAGGCTAACGTTCCCAATCATCGTCTGACGCGGGCGAGGGGCACCTCCTAAGGTGCCCCTCGCGTCTTTCCCATATCCCAGATGGGATGGCGTTGTCGTTGTCAGGATACCTCAGTGGACATGGCCGTGGGCCAATTCTTCCGGCGTGGCTTCCCGAACTTCTACCACCCGCACCTGAAAGTGCAGCCGTTGACCGGCCAGAGGATGATTGGGGTCCAAGCGAGCCATGCCGTCGGCCACTTCGGTCACAAAGTAAGGGACCTGTTGACCGTCCGGTGTCTCGACCAGCAGGCCCATCCCTACCTCGGGCACAAGGCCGGGGGGAAATTCGCTAAGGGGCACTTGCAGGTCTTGCCCTTCAATGTATGGGCCGTAGGCTTCCTCCGGCTCTACCACGATTTCCCGCTCTTCACCGACGGCCATGCCTTCCATCTGGCGTTCGAGGCCGGGGATGATGTTGCCGTGACCGTGAAGATAGGTCAACGGCTCTTGACCCTCGCTGGAATCCACCACCTCACCGTTCTCCAAACGCAACACGTAATCGAACGTCACAACACGATTGGGGCCAACTGTTAAGCTCATAACGTCTAAACTCCATGTCTGTACCAGAGTGCCGAGCCTGTGTGTGGCAATGTGTCGGGAAGGGTGTACAGGCCCGCATCAACACACTTCTGCGTTCGGCGAGAACCGGGGAAAGAGAGGAGGGGAACACCCAAGGTGTTGACCGCCTACCACACTTATCCGGTTACTGCACACGAACGACAGGTGTACTATACCACAGCCACCGGGGGAGGCCAAATCGGAAGGCACAACACGCCGGGTCTCGGCTACTGCCAGATGCCCGGGATGACCGCCTGACATTGGGGACAGCGCCCTTCCAGGGTTAGCCGGTTCTGGCGCACGTGGAAGCCCCAGCGCTCAATGAGCAAGGCGTGGCATTGGGGGCAGTAAGTGTTCTCGTAAGGCCCTACCTGGCCGGGCAGGTTACCCGCGTACACGAAGTGCAGCCCTTCCTCGCGACCGATATCCGCGGCACGGATGAGCACCTGTGCCTGGGTTCGTGCCCTGTCGGTCATCTTGTAGTCGGGGTGAAACGCGGTCACGTGCCAGGGAATGTCCGGTGACACCGAAGCGATGAACCGGGCCGCTTCCCGCAGTTCTGCCTCGCTGTCGTTCCATTGCGGCACGATGAGGGTGACCACCTCTACCCAGAAGCCCATCTCATGCGCGGCGCGGATGGTCTCCAGGACGCTTTCCAACTTGCCTCCCAGCAGCTTGTAATGCTTAGGATTCATGGTTTTGAGGTCCACCTTGTAGCCATCCAACCAGGGACGCAAGTATGACAGCACTTCCGGGGTCGCGTTGCCGTTGGACACGTACAGGGTCTTGAGCCCGTGCTTGCGCGCGACCTGAAACACGGCCACAGCCCATTCGCTGGTGATGAGAGGCTCGTTGTATGAGCTGGCCACACAACGGGCGTTGTAGCGCAGCCCTAGCCGTACCATCTCTTCCGGCGTGATGCGCTGGGGCAGAATTCCGGCCGCCGGATCGCGCAGGGCCTGGGATGTGAGCCAGTTTTGGCAATACGAACATCGTAGGTCACACCCCAACATGCCGAAGGTCAACGTGTAAGAGCCGGGTAGCACGTGGAAGAATGGTTTCTTCTCCGTAGGGTCAACCTGCAAGGCGGCTACGTATCCCCATGGGACATACAAGGTGCCGTCCCGGTTGTAACGTACTTGACAGATGCCCCGTTGTCCCGCGTGCATACGGCATCGATGCCCACACGCGTAACATTCGATGGCGTCGTTCACCCGTCGATAGAGTTCGCCCGGCCGGGACAGTTCGTCCAGCACCTCCTGCAAAGTACGGGCTCTCTGGTCCTTTCGTACGGCCAGGGAATCTTTCACCTGGGTGGCCATGTAGCCCTCCTCCAGGTGCCTGCTGTAGAATGCAACATGCCTCTCTTTCATTTTACGCACGTTGTCCAGGTGTGTCACATGCGGAACGCGGGCACCGGGTGAGACACCGGTTGCCGGATCCGGACAGTCGGCCATGTGTTGCCGGATGGTGGGTTCCGGCGATCGGGCTTACCGGGAGGCCATGGCTTCCTGGGAGCGCATTTCTCTGCCCCGTCGTGCAGCGAGGTACAGCAGCACCAGTGAAAGTACTACGGTGGAGAGGATGGCTTCTACCCGCATGGCAGGCAGGAGTCGGATGTCAGGTAACCCGGGGTGTAGGTTCCAGGGACCGTAGTCGGCCCAATCGTGGAGGACGAACCACCCGATAATGGCCAATGTGCCGGCCCATCCCAGTCGAGTGTAATGAAGAAGGTACAGCCCTTCCAGGGCCATGACGGCGTGGGTAAAAGAGAGCATGATACCCATCCAGCCCGGATTACCGCCCATGCGCCAGAAGAGATACCAATACACGACCGTCCAGACGCCGTATTTGATGTTGGCAAACGCTGCCAGTCCGTTTAACAAGGGCCAGCCCGGTTTACGGTACCGGATAAGCAAGTAGGCGGGTACAAAAAGCAATGCGCTGGTTGGGCTGTCGGGGATAAAAGGCCAAAAGTAGAGAGGGGCATTGGCCAGTTGCCACCCGTACCAGAAAGGGTAACCCACCAGCCCTCCGATGGTGTTGCCGATAACCATGGCCGCACCGATGAGGGGGTGCTCCATCAGACGAATAAACCCATGCCACACCCGGTGCCCAAGGCTCATAAGCGGTTGCCTCCGTGTGGAAGGGTGGTTGTCCTCTCGGAGAAAGGCAAAAAGAGAGCGGTGGGAGTTTTACCCCCACCGCTCGGTGATTGTACCGTTAACTTTACTGGGCGACCAGTTCGCCTGCCAGCTGTTGCAGCGCGCGCTCTAGTCGCGTCCTTGCTTCCTGGGCCACCGCGTCCAGTTCGGGATTACCTACGATTTGCATCATGGCGATGGGGTCGGCCACTGCCACCACGCTGTGACCGTTCTCCTCGTACACAATGACGTTGCAGGGCAACAACAACCCGATTTCCTGTTCGGCCGTCAAAGCCCGATGGGCCAGTGGGGGATTACAAGCTCCCAGGATGATGTACTTGCGGAAGTCCACGTCCAGCTTCTTCTTGAGGGTTTCCTTCACATCGATGGTGGTCAGAATGCCAAAACCCTGCTCTTTGAGGGCCGCCGTTACCTTATCGACTGCTTCCTCGTAAGGAACGTTGAGCCGAATGCGCAGCCCGTATCGCGTGACCTCCATGGCCTTACCTCCTTTCCGGTAATGCAGAATTGTGGACCAAATTGGGCATCTTATGGGATGCACCGACCACCGGTAAGGTTACATACCGTTTCCGTGGTACGCTCTTAGGACACCAGGGCCACCGTATGTCCTTTACCTGGCCTTATTATAGCATGTCCGGCAAGGGTCATTTGGCGGGGTGTATCACCCCGGATACGTTTCGTACACCCCTCGATAAGGTTCCCGCTCCTCCAGCAGGCGGAAGAGGAGGGCCATCAGGGTGATGGCGTAAATGAACTCGCCGGGAATCCACATCACCGCTCCGCCCAGAGATTGGTCGGCCAGAGGGGAAAGTCCCCAGGGTGGGGATACCCTCTCGTAGAAGGAGTAAATGGGCTGGCGGATCAGGGTAAGGCCCACGCCCAGGATCTCGTTGTGAAGGTATGCCAGGATAACGTACACCACCGGTAGTTGGCGTCGGCTGTGGCCATGCCATTGTGGGGGCGCGGCCGTCACCAACCACCAGTACAACACCGCGGTGAACCAGAGACTCAAGTGCTCAAGGCCATGGAGTAGTGGTACCCTCAGCGCGGTGTCATAAATGGGCGGGAGATGCCACAGAGTGACCACGGTGAGGTAGAGAGGTACGACCACCCGTGGAGGGGTCAGCCTGCGGAGCCAGTAGCGGGCGCGCGTGTGCGGGGCCAACACACGAGTTGTTAGCACGTGCCGCCACCGGCGGGGCATCCCCCATAACCAAAACGCCACCGGATGGGCCAGCCACAGGAAGGTAGGCGCTACCTCGATGAGTAACTCGTGTTGGATCATGTGGACGAAGAAGGAACGGTTTTCGTACGTGGTAATCGGCGGCAGGAAGGCCAAAGCCAGAGTGCCAAAGGCCAGAATCGCCAAAGCGACTCGTTGCCAGTTGGCCAGCCGGTGGGCTCCCCGTTGGCGGAGCCGCCACCAGCCGTGCAGGTAAATCGCAGCTAAAATGCCCCACAAGGTTAAAAGAACTGCCCGTTCCACCACACACCACCTTATCTGTCCGGGATATCCACCGTAGCGTGTCTGGCACCCGCATAGCGTGACAGATAACGCGTGCGCTCACTCCACGCGTATGCGATATTTTCACTCGTATTTTCGCATTTATTGGCCGGAAAGAAAAATTCGGACACGGTTGTAGCGGTGAGGTGCACAAAACACGTGAATTGCCTGCGGGAGGGAAAGCGAGGCGCCCGCCATCGCGGGCGCCTCGTCACACGCATAGGGCGACCAAAGGGGTAATCGGTTACGGTTCAACGATCAGGATCCCTCGCATGCCATCATCATAGTGCAAGCCATCTTCCGCGAAGCAACCGAAAATCCACGTACCGACCTTATCGGGCGGCACAGTGAACTCGATCACCAGCTCCGACATGGGGTCCATCATCACCATGCTTCCATGGACTTCCATCGCTTCCATGCCTTCCGCGTGGATGCCGGGGCCTGTAGGCACCTCGGCCATGCCCATGCCGCCCATCTCGCCCATACCCATGCCTTCCATGCCTTCCTCTTCGCCGAACCCCATAGGCATCGCGCTGCCCCGGATGACTTCCACCCGGACATCCATGATGCCCTCAAAGAAGTCCGGCTCCGGTGGTTCGCTGACGTCGCCCTCCAGCTTCACCTCTTTACCTGCCATAAACTCGTGGGTATGACGGCCCTCGTTGCGCAGACGAAGTCGAACGCGCTGCCCGGCTTTCAAGCGAATGACGGAAGGCTTGAAGTTGAAGTCTTCCATCACGATCTCTATTTCGCCATCGGGACCAGGACGGGCGGCGAAAGGACGTTGCAGGGCAAAGGCGATGGTCTCCGCGTACAGAATAGCGAACAGGAGGCCACCAAAGATCACGGCAAGCAGAAACAGTACCGGTCCCGGTCGGTTCATGGATATCACCTCCTTACACCCGCTGGGAGTTGGCTGTTACAGCACGTACAGGGATAGGAATACGCTCAGCCACACCACATCTACGAAGTGCCAGTAAAGGACGCCGGCCGTCACGCCCCAGTGAGATTCGGCGCTATACGCGCCTCGACGGGCCGCCAGGTACACCAGGGCCAGAATAACGATGCCGCTGAGAAGGTGTAGCACGTGGGTGCCTGTCGTGAGGAAGAAGATGGAGCCGAAGGGCGTAGACGGCGGGAAGTGGGCAAAGGCCACGCTCCACTCGTAGACCACCATCAGGACGAAGAACAGCCCTAAGCCCATGGTGATGAGCAAGTTGCGTTCCAGGCCCTTCTGGTCCCCGCGCGCGATCGCTTTTTCCGCTTGGCTGGCGAAGACGCTGCTGGCCAGCAGAATAGCCGTCAGGAAGAGGCCCAGGATAACGTTAACCCCTTCCGGCTTGTACGTGCCCAGGGCCAGGAAGCGGTAAAAGTGCAAGGCCAGGAACATGAACGCTTCTGAAATGATGAAAAACCAGAGGCCCATCCGGTTAATTTGCAAACGGGTATAGCCGCCTTCATACACTGCTGCGTGTCCATGTCCATGTTCGCTCATCGGCCAACCTCCCTTTGCTGTCAGAATCCGCTTTTCGGGGCCTTAACCTAGCTTAACCTAAGGATGGCGGGGTGGGAGCCAGGCCACCCCGCCATCGGCCATTTTATACTTTGGCGTGTACCGCGCCCGGAACGCCGTAATCATACGGGCCGCTGAGCACTTCAGGCACCCGCGGGAAGTTGTGCTCCGGCGGCGGCGAAGGTGTCGCCCACTCCAGCGTTCGGGCCCCCCACGGATTCGCCTCGGCCACGGGCCCACGGATCCAGGACACCACCAAGTTGTAGACGAAGATGAGGAAGCTGGCCCCCAAAATGAAGGCGGCCATGCTGACAAACATGTTCATGCCGGCCAGGTCCGGCGGATAGTCGCCAATGCGGCGATTCATGCCGTGCAGGCCCAGCCACGCCATGGGGAAGAAGGTCAGGTTGAAGAAGATGAACATCAGCCAGAAGTGGAGGCGTCCCAGCGCTTCGTTGTACATGCGGCCGGTCATCTTGGGGAACCAGTAGTAGATGCCGGCGATCAACCCGAAGATGCCACCACCCAAAATCGTGTAATGGAAGTGGCTGACCACCCAGAACGTGTCATGCAGGTGCATGTCGGCCGGCAGGTCCGAGTTGAACACACCTGTCAGACCGCCGATTAAGAAGTTGAAT
This sequence comes from Anaerolineae bacterium, assembly GCA_015490995.1. Taxonomy (GTDB): domain Bacteria; phylum Chloroflexota; class Anaerolineae; order JAADDB01; family JAADDB01; genus S141-23. Next base: position 8,945 of record WFWT01000011.1, read on the forward strand.
AACATGCCCAACGCGAACAACATCGGTGTCTTAAAGCGCAGTTTGCCTCGCCAGAGGGTGCCCAACGCGGCCAGGAAGATCAACCCCGTCGGCACCGAGATAGCCTCGGTGGTCGCCATGAAGGGAACGTGGAGGGTTTCCGGCATGCCGCTGGTGAACATGTGGTGCGCCCACACGGTGAAGCTCAAGGCAGTGACTCCGGCCATACCCGCTACGGCCCAGCGGTAGGCGAAGAGCGGTTTGCGGGCAAAGTGGGCCAGGATCTCCAACATAATGCCCCACGAGGGCATGATCATCACGTAAACCGCCGGGTGGGAGTAAAACCAGAAGACGTGCTGATAAATTAGGGGGTATCCGCCACGGGCCGGGTCAAAGAACGCCGTCTGCGCTACCCGGTCCAGCACGGTCATGATCATGGCCACACCCACAAACTGCGTGGCCGTGAGGGACATGATGGAGGTCATGAAGATGGACCACACAAAGATGGGCACGCGGCCCCAGGTCATGCCCGGCGCGCGCATGGTGATGATGGTGGTCAGGAAGTTAACGGACCCCACAACGGAGGAGAGACCACCGGTGAAGAACGCCAGGTTGTAGAACATCTGGCCGGGCTCATTGGTGATGGCCAGGGGCGGATAAGCCGTCCATCCACTGTCCCACCCACCGAAGAAGGGGCTGAGTAACAGGAGAATGGCTGCCGGCGGCCAAATCCAATAGCTCAACGCGTTCATGCGGGGAAAGGCCATGTCATCCGCGCCGATCATCAAGGGCACAAAATAGTTGCCGAACATGCCCGGCACGGCCGTCACGGCCACCAGCACCATCAGGAAGCCATGCATGCTCATTACCCGGTTGTAGGTGGCAAAGTCGAAGATGTCCCGACCGGGCCGCATGAGCTCGATGCGCATGGCCATGGCCAACAAGCCGGCGAGGAGGAACATGCCTATAAAGGTGACGCCGTACTGAATGCCGATGACCTTGTGGTCCGTGTTAAACCCGAAGTAACGGCGCCACCCTTCCTCCTTGTACGGGCGAGGCTCCATGCCCAGGAATTCCCGCATCCACGTGTCCCAGACACCCACGCCCAGCAACCAGCCAGCCAGGCCAAACAGGTACCCGACGAAGAACAGCGGCCCGAACACCCACGGCTCCATCCCCAGCGCAATACGCACTAGCGCCGTGAGCAGCGCGCCGATAGCAAACCCGATAAGTCCCCACAAAAGGCCTCGAAATACCGGCAACATGATACACTCCTCCTCCTTCAAAGTGTACCTGCCACGCTATCAAGAACTTCACAGCAATTAGTGACCTTCCTCTTCCTCCTCCATCATACCGCCCATCTCTTGCATTTCCTTCTGTTCCTCAATCCACTTCTCAAACTCCTCGGGCTCCAGGATCACCACCGGCATGGTCATGCGGGGGTGCCCGGTGCCACAGAGCTCGGCACACTGTACCCGGAACACCGAGTTCTCCTCGTAAGAGCCCGTCTCTGTGACCGTCGTGTACATGGTGGTCACAATGCCCGGCACAGCGTCCACCTTCAATCGTAGGGCGGGGATCCAGAAGGAGTGAATTACATCATCTGAGGTGACTTCGAATTTCACTCGACGGCCTGCCGGCAGGGCGAGCACCTGATTCTCATCCATGCGCTCGAAGCCGATAGGCCGTGACTTGATGGTGAGGTCATACTGGGGATAGGTGACGTGCCAGTGCCACTGCGCTGCCGTGACCTGGATCACCAGGTCCGCGGTGGGGTTGGATTTGAGGAACTTCCACCCTACATATCCCGGGTTGTAGAAGAGGACGCCAGCCAGGACGGTGGTTAACACCAACCAGCTCACCGTGAAGGGCCGGTTAGTGTAGATAGGCGGCCCCTCCTCCCGTTCGTCTTCGGCCCGGAAACGCCAGATGCTGTAAACCATCATCACCACGACGAACATGAAGACGGGCGCCGCCAGCATCATGAGGATGCGGATGGCCTCGTCGATGTGCTCGGCCTCCACGCCCGCCCGCGGGGGATAGATGTCCCATGAAGCCGCGAAGAGGACCCCCAGAACGGACAAAACAATCCAGATAACCGCCACCACTACCACATCTCGACGCATGGCATCTCTCCGTCCTTAAAATGTGGAATGGTTGGAATAAGCGCGCTACCTGAAGGCGAAGATAACACCACACGGTACACGTAGGTGCACTGATTACCGAATAACCGATACTCTATATCCGGAATTCCGATATTCCATTCTAGAGGATGGATTAGGCCACTGTCTATTACCTGAAAGGTGGATTCGTGGGCCAAATCAGGAGGGGGTGTGGTTTACATCTAAGGGTTGAGATGGCGTGGCCTCACACCAGCTGGCGCCGTAAAGCCCACGCGGCCAGCTCCGCCCGGTTGTGCACCCCGATCTTGCGTAGCATGTTGTGGACGTGGGTTTTCACGGTGCTTTCGGAGATGATCAATCGCTGGGCGATTTGACGGTTGGTGTATCCCTGGGCGAGCAGGCGCAAAATGTCCCATTCCCGTGGGGTAAAGGGGGGCGATGCGTCTCCCTCGGCCGGCATCAGGTCCACCCGCGCCGTGCTGGTTGCCGGGGGCACCAACGCGGTGGGCATGACGGTGTACCCGTGGGCTACGAGGTACAGGGTCTGAACCAGCACCTCCGGTGGGATGTTCTTCAACAAGTAACCGCGCACCCCCGCGTGCAGGGCGTACAGGGTTTTGGCACATTCTTCCATCTCGCAAAACAGCAAGATGGGGACATTCGGGTACGCCTCTTGGAGCGCGGCTACCGCCGCCACTTTATCCTGCACCGTAGACACGTCAAAGAGGATCACGTCAGGCCGATCCGCCGTGGAAAGAGGGGCTTCCGGTACGTGGGCAACTTCGCCGATAATGGTGATCAACATGCACTCGGTGAGGACGTCGTGCAGTGCCCGCCGGAGCAAAGGCTGTTCTTCGACAATGAGCACTTTGATGCGTGGGGTGTGTCCGTTGTTGCTAAACATGCAACAGCACGTGGGGGACGTCTCAGGCATGATCATGGCTTCACCCCTGATGTACGTCATGCTCCCGGTGCCCAGAACGCACCACACCCATGACTTCCATCATCTCCTACCAGTGCTCGAGAGGCCGTGGTGGGCCTCGAACCTGGCAGTGGGGGATGAGGAGACACTCTAAGGATGAGGGGTTTCGTCCCCTCCAACGTTATGTTTAGTCCTATTGTAGTACATTTGAGAAGGATGCCAAGGGCTATTTGGCGGGGAGGAATCCCCGCTATTTGGCGGGGGCCCCTCCCTCGCCCGGGGAGGTATCCCTCTCCAAAGGGGGAGGAAGTTCAACGGTGATCCGGGTGCCTCGTCCAGGAGCAGAGTGGATGTGGAGGTGGGCGCCGACGCTCTGGGCCCGTTCCACCATGTTCATGAGTCCCAGGTGCCCGGCTTGTACCAGCGCGGTGAGTTCTCGGGGCACCTGAAAGCCCACACCGTTATCCCACACGTCCAGCCGGATGTGCGATGAGGTAAACGTGAGGGTAAGGGTGATCTTGCTGGCCTGCGCGTGACGACGGGCGTTGTTGAGCGCCTCTTGGGCAATGCGAAACAGGGCCAGCTCCACGTCTGGAGGAAGACGCCGTGGCGTCCCTTGTACTTGAAATTGGGCTCCCGCCTCCCGGGCCAACATTTCCAGGGCGGAGATCAACCCCACTTCCTCCAGGTAAAGGGGACGCAGGTCCCGGATCAGGCGTCGCAGGTTTTCCACAGCTTGCACCACGGTGCTCTGCAAGCGGGCCAGGCGGGCGTCCGCCTGTTGTGGGTCGGTCGCCAGGGCGCGACGGGCGAGCTGAATTTGTTGTACCACCGCGATGAGGGTCTGAACCGTATCGTCGTGAATCTCGCGCGCCAGACGGGTACGCTCCTCTTCCTGGGCACGGGCCAGGAGGTGCAAGTAATGACGCTGGGCCGCCTGGTATTGGCGTACCTGCTGGGCCATCCGGTGCAAGGCACGCCGCAGCTCTTCAATTTCTTCCACCCCGCCGACCGGCTGCGCCGCGGCGGTGAAGTCTCCCTGGCCGATGCGTTCCGCCATGTGGCTTAACCGGCGAAGGGGCAGGGACACGTAACGCAGGCCGAAGAAGAGGGCCAGCACGGAGATGATCACCGTTGCTCCCAGGATAAAGGGCAAGATCCGGCTTAACTGCGGGAGGGGCGCGAGCAGGGCACTCCACGATTCTTGCAGGATAACGGTCCACTGGGTCCCCGGTACCCGCACGTAAGCTATGACCAGCTCTCCCATGGGGGTTGTGTGGTAGAACACGTCGCTCTCCTGGCTGACCAGAGCGTACAGGTGGGACCACGCTTCAAAGGGAGGAGAAGGGTCCCATTGGGTACTGGCCACAAGTCGGCCGTAGGTGTCAAAGAGGGCCACGTATCCGGCCTGGCTGCGGTATTCCGCCTGGATCAGCTGTGCGATGGGCAAACGTTCCTGGGGAATGCCGGCCACGAACCAGCCGTCCTGGCGGGGCAGCCACCACAATACATACGCGACATGGTTCACGTATGCAGTGCTGATGGCCTGACCCGGCACGGGGAGAAAGGAGAAGGCAAATGGCCACGGGACTGCCGCGCGCACCCTGCTGCTGCGATCCACCAGCACCAGGACGATCTCCTCGGGGGGGATGTTGTTCTCGGCCAGCTGTTCCCGGAGCTGGGGGAGGGTCTCGGGGGTAGCCGAGGCTGCGACCAACTGAAAACGCCCCGTGTACCGGTTTAACAATGTGGAGATATTTCCGGCCAGTAGGCGGGCCAGACCCTGGTCCCGTTCCAGTACGAGCATTCGCATGGACTGCTGGTGACTGCGTATGCCGATGAAGGCCACGACGAAGAGGAGGCTCAGCAGAGGAAGGATGACCCACAGGACCAGCTGAACCTGCAAGCGCCGCAGTAAGGGGGGAATGCGGTACAACCAGCGCACGTTCATCGCTCCGCGCCTACAACGTTCCGCGGGTAAGGTCGGCACACGCACCGGTGTGGGGAAGCGGGGTGAGGTTTGGATGGGATCGCCGGTCGAGGAGTGCGCGGTCGACCATGGGTTCTCCCTCTACACTTCATCTGGCAGATCGATGAAGCCCAGCTGAAGGGCCTTGGTAACCGCTTCGGTGCGGCTGTTCACTTGCAGTTTTTCGTAAATGTTGGCCAGGTGGCCCTGCACAGTTCGATCGCTGATACCCAGGCGTCGGCCAATCGCGCGGTTGGTCAACCCCTGTGCTACCAGTTGCAGTACCTCACGCTCACGCGGGGTCAAGGGTTCGATAGCTGCAGGGGCTGCCCGCCCTGTCAGCCGCCGCAGCAGCTTCTGAGCGATGGCCGTATCTAAGGCGGATTGTCCCCGGTACACGGCCCGCACCGCTGCAATGAGCTCTTCCGGAGTCGCCGTCTTAAGGACATATCCGTTGGCTCCTGCTTCCAGCGCGGCCACTATATAAGGATCGTCATCGTAAGCGGAGAGGATGAGCACCCCCATCTCGGGAAAGAAACGACGTATCCACCGGGTGACTTCTATCCCCGTGGCTTTAGGCATGCGCAGGTCGAGGATGACCACGTTGGGGTGCTGTCTGTGGATCAACTCCTTCACGGCTTCCCCGTCGGCAGCCTCCCCAACTACGTGGATGTCCGGGGCTTCTTCCAGGAATTCCCGAATGCCCTTGCGGACAACAGCATGGTCGTCGGCCAGCACCACACGAATGGCCGTCATCGGTGGTTCTCCTCTGCCCGAACAGGCTTTGGGTGTCCCCTGAGATCGCGGGCACGTGATCCATGGGATGACGTTGCACGCTCGTGTTGCGGACAGCCGTCACGCGCCGGAATGTTATTATCCCTTACACTCCCCCCTTTGGCCAAACGGCCATGCCACTTTCAGGCCAGCGCGCGGCCTCAAGGGCAGGCGTCGTGTTGTCTCATGTCCTTTGATTCACACGTTATCCGTTCACAGGCCGGTTGGGGAAGGCGGTCCGTACGGTCACCTTCCCGGGGGGCGGTCAGACACTCTCATTGTAATGTAAATTCGTCGCGGGGACCACGTCAGGGCATAAGATCACCCGCAGGACATGCACGTCCATTGACCCCGGTCTAAGTGGTGTCTCTTTGCCCTTTGGGAGAGGATGGGGTAGGATCCGGGACACATAACAGGTGTGAATGGTTGATGTGGAGGTGACGGACGAGGAGGTGGGTATGGTAGGGGCATTGTGGCGATGGTGGAGTGCGTGGTGGCGGGAAGCAGAGAGCTCCCCCGATGAGGCGTCCCAGGTGAAGGCAGGGGTGACCACAGGCGGGGGGGATGATGAAGTGCGATGGGTCCCTGTGTACGTCGCGGCGAACCGCTTGGAAGCGGAGGTCGTGCGTGGCCGTCTCGAGAGTGAGGAGATTCCCGCGGTGTTGCGGGGCGAGGCCCTTGGTTCTGTTTACGGGTTGACCCACGGACCACTGGCTCAGGTGGAGGTGTTGGTGCCGGAAGAGTTATTGGAGCGAGCCGAACAGGTGTTGGACACCGTGGCCGTGGAAGATGGTGATGAAGCATGACCCGCGTCATAGCCAGGAGGCCCCTGCTGACGTATAACGTGGGCGAAGTCCATGCGAACGTGCTGGAGGAGGGGCCTTCATGGCAGGACCCGTGTCCCCGGGGAGGGTGGTTTACCTTCTAGGAGCCCCCTTGCCGAAATGGCCTCGACCATTGCGCCCCACGGGTGAGGGGGATGTTTGTGCCCTCGTGATGTACCGGGGGATGACGGCCGGTATCGCGGTGCCTGACCGCACGGTTGCAGGCCTGTCTTTACCGCCGGTCCGGAGTGTGGACAATGCCTCGCGTGTGGCCGGTCGGTGTCCGGTGTCTGTCCGGGCATGGTATGGTGGGCTCCTCGCAGTTGCCTCCACGTCGGCGGGGATAGCACGCGTGCGCGTTTCCGAGGTGCACCGCGAGAAGAAGGTGCCCTTACTCCAGGGGCCGAGGAAGGAACACCCCCGAGGGATATAGGAGCAGCATAATGCGATGGCGCGGGTGGGCCGGCGGTGTGGTGTTGGGGTTACTGTTGTGGATGGTGTGGCCGGTAGGAGTGCATGCCACCCCTGTACGTGAGGATCCCCCCCCGGATCTTCCTGAAGCCATGGACGTGTCAGAGGCCATCCCTGAACGTCCCTCTGCCGCGGCCGGTGAGCCGGTATACATGCAGGGATGTGCTCCCTGTCATGGCAAGGGGGGAGAGGGTAACGGCCCCGCTTCGCAAGGCCTGTCTACTGCTCCCACTGCGTTTAGCGAGACAGCATCGTTACGTGCCCTATCGCCTCGTCAGGTGTTCGACGTCATTCGCCGGGGTCGGATAGAACGAGGTATGCCGGCGTGGGCCAATCGGCTCAGCACGGCAGCCACATGGTCCCTGGTCGCGTATCTCTTCGATCTCACCCTTTCGGTTGAGACATACCGGGCCGGTCAGGCGATTTATCGCGAGCACTGTGCCCCCTGTCACGACGAACGGGGTACAGGCGACGGGCCTGCCGCCGCATCGTTGGACGTGCCTGATCTCACCCGTTGGTCCGATTGGGTGGACGTTTCCAACGTGGCGTGGGTACATCGGTTGCTACAGGATCCGGTGCACCTTCCGGTCACCGGGGAGCTTTCGCGGGTTGAGTTAGATCAGGCGGTGGCTTACGTGCGCACCTTAAGTTACAGTTCCACGCGTGCTCCCCTTAGTGGTTCGGGCGAGATCGCGGGTAAGGTGATCATGATGACGGCCGACGAGAAGGCGGACTTCGCGGGTCTGGAAGTGACCTTGTTCGGCTTTCGGGGGAGCATGGCGCCCCAGCTGGTGTTGACCACCACCGTTACACCCTCCCACACGTTTCGCTTTGAAGGGCTGAGTACGGAGCCGGATGTGGTGTACTCCGTCTCTACCTCCTGGGAAGGGGTCTTATATACCTCCGGTGCCGTGATGTTCGCCCCGGGGGAGCCTCGCATCACGGTGACGTTGCCGGTGGCGGCGACCACGGAGGTTGACCCTGGCTTGCGGGCGGACCAGGTCTACTGGTTTGTGGACGTTCAGGGGGATCAGGTGGTGGTGGGGGAGCTGGTGAGCCTCACCAATCCCGGCGACAGGACGTACGTGGGGCTACCGGTAGCCACCCATGAGGGTAAACGGGCCGCCGTGCGATGGGCGTTACCCGCTGCCGCGCGCCAGGTGACGGTGGAGGGAGGGCGCCTGGGTGAACGCTTCCTGCTGGTGGACGACACGCTGGTGGACACCGTACCGGTTACACCTGGGGCGGATACCCGTCGGTTGCTCTTCCGCTACACGTTGCCCTTGGTACAGGGTCGGGCCGAGTTAAGGCATCCCCTGTCCTTGCCGGTTCGCTTTCTCAGTCTGTTCATTGCGGAGCGGGGTCAGGCTGTGGAGGTGCCCGATTTCATGGTCAAGGGACAGGTGCAGCGGGTGGGTAACGTAACATTCCAGGCGTACATGGCCAGCTATCTTGAGGCAGGCACGGTAATAACCGTCACCTTGCGCGAGGTGCCGGCGCGCTCGGGCGATGTCGCTGCGCTCCAGCCGGTGAGCGGAAGGACGACGCGAGTGGTTGGGCTTGTTCTGGTCGGGGTGTTCGGTGTGGGGCTGTTGGGCAGTGTGATATACGCGACGCGTCATCGGGCCACTATCCGTGTCCAGAGCGCGTGGCGGGCACGCCGTGATGTGCTGTTGCGGGACATTGCGGCGTTGGACGCTCAATTTGCGGCCGGCGGGATAGATGAGGCCACGTATCGGGCTGCTCGAGATGTGCGCATGGCGGAGGCAGTCCACCTGACCCGTCTCTTGGAGCAGCACACCGCGACGGGCGCGCAAGGCCCTGAAACGGTCGCTCACGCCGGCTCGTGTGAGGACACGCCCTCTTCCGGTGATACAATACACGGCGGGCACGACGCATGACCGGTGCCATCGCTGGTTCAGGCGATGGCAGGAAGTGTAATGGCCATGTCGGGAGGCGTCGTTTCGCTACACCGGGACATTGAAGGAGCTAAAAGCCGATGATTGAGGTACGTGGGCTGATCAAGCGCTTTGGGTACACCGTAGTTTTGGGTGGGGTTTCGCTAACGGTGCCTACTGGCCAGACGGTGGTGCTGTTAGGGCCCAACGGCGCCGGTAAGACAACGCTGTTGCGCATCCTGGCCACCTTGTTGCGCCCTACGATGGGGGAAGTGTACATTCACGGCGAGGACGCGGTGCGTCGTCCGGAACGGGTACGCCACTTGCTGGGATACGTGAGTCATCAGGCTCTGGTGTACCCGGATCTCACGGCTATGGAAAATCTGCATTTCTATGCCCGTTTGTACGGTCTGCCCGAGGCGTCCCGCCGGGTGCAAGAGATGCTGGAGGTGGTGGGACTGGCCCGGCGTGCCCATGACCTGGTGCGAACCTTCAGTCGTGGCATGGTACAGCGGTTGACCATTGCTCGCGCGCTGCTGCACAATCCACCGGTGTTGCTGCTGGACGAGCCGGATACCGGGCTAGATCCTCAGGCGGCTGCCATGTTGGTAAAGCTGTTACGGGAGGTCGCCCAGGCAGGACGGACGGTGCTCTTCACCACACACAATTTAACGCGCGGGGTGGATTTTGCCGATCGGGTACTCATCCTGGCCGGGGGCCGGATTGTTGTGGACCGGCCGGCAACGTCCCTGGACGTGGCACAGCTTTCCCGCCTTTACGCCCGCGCGGCAGCTCAGGAGGGCGCATGAAGTTCTGGCAGGCGGTGTGGGCTATTTTCTGGAAGGATGTGCGGGCTGAGTTTCGCACAAAGGACATTTTCACCGGCATGTTTGTCTTTGCTTTGTTGGCGGTGTTGATCTTTAACTTCGCGTTTGAGTTGCGGGTGAGCAACGTGCGCCAGGTATTACCTGGGGTCATCTGGGTGGCCGTGGTGTTTGCCGGCATGCTGGGCTTGAACCGATCCTTTATCCTGGAGGTAGACCGGGGCAACATTGAAGGTTTGCTTCTCGCTCCGCTCGATCGCAGTGCCATTTACTTCGGCAAGATGTTGGGCAACCTGGTCTTCATGCTGGCAGTGGAAGTGGTGTTGTTGCCTATCCTGGTCGTCCTTTTCAACGTAAACGTCTTGCAACCGGCTATTCTCCTTGTGGTCGGGCTGGGCACTCTGGGTTTTGCCATAGTGGGCACCGTCTTCGCGGCCATCGCGGTGAACACGCGCGCGCGGGAGGTGTTGTTGCCTGTGTTGTTGCTGCCCGTGATGGTACCGGTGTTGGTGTCCGCGGTGAAGGCCTCGGCAAACCTCCTGGACGGTGCGCCTCTGGCAGAACAGGCCATGTGGTTGCGCCTGCTGGTGGTCTTCGATATCATCTTCCTGGCTGTGTCTTACATGACGTTCGATTACGTTCTGGAGGAGTAATGGAGAGCGTTCGGAAATTCATGGCCTGTGAGGGCTGAAAGGCTGGCCACTTTCCGCACGCTTTCGAATGAAAGAAAACACCCTGCGCGGGTGTTCACGTATCCCTTGTAAACCTGACCATCCGCTGCCCTGGGAGAAAACCGCCGGACCGGGCAAGCGTAGGGGGCTTGAGGGATATTCCGTCGAGGAAGGGGGGATGAGATGTCACGACGAATAGGCTTGTTGGAAGGGCTTACGGTGCTTATCGCGGTGTTGACGGTGGCCAACTTGTACATGGGATTGGTCTATGCGCGGGATCCGGTGAACCTGCAAACGGAAGTCACGCGCAAGGCGCAACACATTTTCTACTATCACATGGGGATGAACGTGATGGCCGGGCTGGGCCTCACGACCAACTTTGTGGCGGGCATTTTGTACCTGATCACCCGTCGCCGTTTTTGGGATGTGGTGGCTCGTTCGGCCGCGGAGATCGGTGTTATCTTTGGCGTGGCGGTCCTGGCTACCGGTTCCCTCTGGGCACGGCCTACCTGGAACACCTGGTGGACCTGGGACCCTCGCCTGACGACGGCCACGATCACGGTGTTGCTTTACGTTGCCTATCACATGTTGCGCAACGCGGTGGAGGATCCTAATCGTCGTGCTCGGTTTGCCGCGGTGTACGGGACCTTTGCCTACATCAGTGTGCCCATTACCTTTATGTCTATCCGGTGGTGGCGATCCATCCACCCGACGGTCTTCGGGAATAACCCCGACGCGCAGGGTGGTTTCGCCCTAGGTCCTACCATCCGGACGGCGTTTTTCTTCTCCATGGGCACCTTTGTTGTGGTCTTTATCACTTTCTTACTTTTGCGCGTGCGTTTGGGCCTGACGGAGGAACGCCTCGCGGAGGTGCGCGAAGCGGTGATGGTTCGCCTGAGCCGTGGCGCGGAAGTAGAACCTGTGCGCGAAGGAGGCGTGTAATGGTTTTTCTGGCTGCTGCGTTGTCCGTTATTTGGCTGTTGACGTTCGGTTACATGCTGTACCTGGTTCAGCGAACCCGTCGTTTGGAGCAGGAGGTAGCCATGTTGGCCGACCTCCTGCGGGAACAGGAAAGTAAGCGCTGAGACTACCCTTTATTTTTAGGAACAACCGGTACGTCGGCGCTATGGCCTACGGGGTCGTGGCGCCGACGTATGCTTGTTCTCCAGAGACAGGGGTGAATTTGGCTTTTTCGGTTACCTTTAATACAATCCCTTCTCGGCGATGACAGGAGGGTCATCGCCGAGCGGGAGAATCAAAACACTGGTGGTGGAGGGTGAGCCTTGCCGAACACACGATCTGCAGCCAAGCGAGCGCGACAAAGTGAGAAGCGGCGCCTGCGCAACCGGATGCACAAGGGGCGGGCGCGCACTTATGTGAAGAAAGCGCTAGCCTTAATTGAGGAAGGGCGTCTGGACGAGGCGGAGGAGATGGTTCGCCTGGCCATCAGCGCGTTGGACCGCGCCTGGGAGCGTGGGGTGCTTCACAAGAACACGGTAGCCCGCAAGAAGTCGCGCTTGATGAAACGGTTGAACGATGCCAAGCGCGCCGCCGGGCTGTTGTGACGGACGCCATATTGGCAGTTGACGTGAGGATATGACCATAAGATAACGTGATGCATGAAGTGCGACTTATCATGTCGCACTTTTTTTGTTTAAGGATCAAGCCCTTTGGGACCCGTGCGGCAGGGGCGCCGTCGGCCGTTTAGGTTTCGTGGAGAGGGTTCGGAAACTTACCCTGTTGACCTTTTGGCCCTCACCTCCATCTCTCGCAGACGGGTAGAAGAGGAGGTAGATCCGTTACCCCTCCCAAATTGGGATAAAGGGGGGGTGAGGGCATGAAAAACACGGGTTTTCGAACGTTCTCTTCAATGATAAATCAGTGTACCCACCGGTTCTCCCTGTACAATACGGACCAGGGCCTCGGGTTGCCACAGGTTGGCCACGATAATGGGCAAATCGTTGTCCATACACAGGGTGATGGCGGTGCTGTCCATGACGCCCACGCGCATGTTAAGGGCTTCTAAGAACGTGAGGCGTTCGAATCGCCGGGCATCAGGGTTGACGTTGGGATCGGCGTCATACACGCCATCCACCTTGGTAGCTTTGATCAACACCTCCGCGTCGATTTCCATGGCCCGTAAGGCGGCGGCGGTATCGGTGGTGAAGTAGGGATTCCCTGTGCCCGCCCCCATAATAACGACCCGTCCTTTTTCCAGGTGGCGAATTGCCCGCCCTCGAATGTACGGTTCCGCGATGGCGCGCATTTCGATGGCCGTCTGGACCCTTGTTTCCACCCCGCTGCGTTCTAGCGCGTCCTTGAGGGCCAGCGCGTTCATCACGGTGGCCAGCATCCCGATGTGGTCGGCTGTAGTGCGTTCCATGCCGTGGGCTAAGCCGTCCCGACCTCGCCATAGGTTGCCCGCGCCGATCACGATGGCGATCTCCACGCCCAGATCCTTGACTTCTCGGATCTTGGAGGCCACCACTTCTGCCTGGTGAGGATCAATGCCAAATCCTTGGGGACCGGCCAGGGCTTCGCCGCCCAGTTTCAGCAGAATGCGGCGGTATCGCAGGTCGCTCACGGTCGATCCTCCTCGGGGATTAGGGCATTCCAAAACATGATAACGCAGGCGGAGCACGCGTAAGCCGACGTCTATGTCGGCCTTTTGGCCCTTACTTCCACTCCCTGTAAACGTGCAGAACGGGACAAGAATTTCCAGACGCTCTCAGGCATAATACAGGCATAAAAGAAGGGGCGACCCAACGGCCGCCCCTTGGGGGTTACTCGCCGATTTCAAATCGTGCGAAACGTCGCACAACGATGTTTTCGCCGAGTTTGGCAATGTACTCCTGGATCAATTCCCCTACGGTTTTATCCTCATCCCGGATAAAGGGCTGTTCGAGGAGGCAAACCTCCTCAAACCATTTGTTGAGTTTCCCTTCGATGATGCGCTCGATGATCTCGGCCGGTTTGTCCGAATCGGCCAGTTGGGCGCGCAGGATGGCCTTTTCCCGCTCGATGACCTCGTCGGGAATGTCCTCGCGTTGGACGTACTCCGGCCGGGCCGCGACGACCTGCATTGCCAGGTCTTTGGCCAGCTGTTGGAACTCTGGCGTGCGGGCCACGAAGTCTGTTTCACAGTTAACCTCCACGATGGCAGCCATTTTGCCTCCCATGTGGACGTAGGCGCCGATGATTCCTTCCCGGGCCTCACGCCCCATCTTCTTGGCTGCCTTGGCGATCCCCCATTCCCGCAGGAGCTCGGCGGCCCGTTCCAGGTCGCCGTCCGCTTCCTCCAGGGCTTTGCGGCAGTCCAGAACGCCCGCGCCGGTGGCCTGGCGCAGCTGTTTAACCATGTCGGTGGTGATTTTGGTGGCCATTATTCCTCTTCCTCTTCCTCCTCTTCCACGAATTCTTCCGCATATTCCTCATAAGGCTCCGGTTCTTCCCCGAACTCAAGTGCAGGCCCCGCCACCTCCGGTATGTCTTCAAACTTTTCAAAGTCCTCTTCGGTGTAGAGGACCTCTTCCTCTTCGGTGGTGGGAACCACTTCGCTTTCTTCCGGCGGTCCGGCCATGGTTTCTTCTTCGATGGCCTTGCGCATGTGGAGGCCTTCTTCCACTGCTTCTGTGATCTTGCCCACAATTAATTTAATGGAGCGAATGGCATCGTCGTTCGCCGGGATGACAAGGTCGATCAGATCCGGGTCGCCGTTGGAGTCCACCATCGCGATGATGGGGATGCCGAGCCGGTTAGCCTCTTTGACGGCCAACTCCTCCCGTTTGACATCGACGATGAACACCAGGGACGGAAGGTCGTGCAGGTTCCGCAACCCGCCTACCCGATACTCGAGCTTTTCGATCAGGCGGGAGAGCTTTAAGGCCTCCTTCTTGGGGAGACGGTCGAAAAATCCCTCTTCCCGCTGGCGTTCCAGTTCCAAAAGGTAATCGACCCGACTGCGGATGGTCTGGAAATTGGTAAGGGTGCCTCCTAGCCAGCGGTTGACCACATAAGGCATGCCCACGCGCTCGGCGTTTTCCCGGATGGTTTGCTGGGCTTGACGCTTGGTCCCTACATAGAGGATAGTGCCCCCATCACGGATGGTATCGCGGACTAAGTTATAGGCTTTGCCCAGCTGTTTGATAGTTTGCTGAAGGTCCAGGATGTGGATGCCGTTACGCTCGGTGAAGATGTAGGGTTTCATCTTGGGGTTCCACCGGCGGGTGCGGTGGCCGAAATGAACACCGGCTTCCAGCAGCTGTTTCATTGAAACAATAGCCATAGTTCTCCCTCCTCGGTCGTTATACCTCCGTCCCGGCCGGGCTTACCCCTCTTGGGGCACGACCGATACCCCGGGACGTGCGTAATGGGGTGTGGACGTACTCACACCCGGCCGGGGAGTATAACACACGGTCGGGGGGGAGGCAAGTTCCTTCGGGGCTTGCGCCAAGGGCACATGGTCGGGATGGGGCGGAAGGACGGCCACATGGTAGTCCCCTTTGTGGTTGCCTCTCACGCGCGGCCGAGGGTCACCCACCGCAGGCGGCGGAGGCGTGCTCCGGCGAAGAAGGGGAGCAGGTCAGGGTGCCGGAAGGTGCCCAGGAGGATAAGAGAGACGCCGTAGGCCACCCATCCCAGGATGACCGCAAGCAGTATGTGGACTGACCACAGTAGCGCCATGACTCCGGCCATGGTCAACGCAGCCAGCAACGGACGCCAGTAGAGGTCTAGCCAGGGCAAAGGGGCAATGTACCGCCGTACCCCGTAGTAGAAGGGGATTAGGAGCGCGATCTCGCTCAGAATGGTGGTAAACGCAGCGGCCTGAAATCCATAGCGCGGGATCAGGAGGAGGTTGCTGCCCAGGTTGAAGGCAACGCCGATAAGAAACGCGCGTGTGAGAAAGCGTTGCTGGTTTACAGCAATGAGCGCGTACTGGGTTAGGCTGTTCACAAACCCAAAAGGAATGGAGAGAATAAGCAGCCGAAGGGCCCACGCGGAATAGGGCAGAAATGCCGCCCCTCCCAGGATCTGAATGAGCGGCTCGGCCACAAAGAGCACGAACACCACTATCGGCAACGCGACCAGAATCAGTAGCCGAAGGGAAACCCGATACGCCCGTGCTAACGCCCCCTGAGCGTCCTGGGCAT
This sequence comes from Anaerolineae bacterium, assembly GCA_015490995.1. Lineage (GTDB taxonomy): Bacteria > Chloroflexota > Anaerolineae > JAADDB01 > JAADDB01 > S141-23. The sequence goes on from WFWT01000011.1 coordinate 24,550, forward strand.
ACCGGGACATGAGCGGGAATAAGGCCAGGGAAAAATACGCGGGGATCACATTTAAACCGTCCAGGTACTTGTATGCGGCAGAATACCACCCTACTTCCCTTTCCCCGCGCACCGGGCGGAGGATCCACATGTCAATGCGGAAGAAGATGGTGGCCAGGAGGTGGTTTAACATAAGAGGCCCGGCCTCACCCAACATCCACCGTTGCAAGCGCCAGTCCACTTCCAGGTGCGGGGGGAAAAGGGTGCGGCGTACCAGCCAGAAGAGCCATAGGGTTTGTACCATGTTCATGAATAGGGCCACTCCGGCCAATCCCACAAATCCACCGCCCAACAAGAGGACCAACGTGCCCAGGGCCACTTTCAGCCAGGCAATGGCCGAGGCAATGCCTGCCGGGTATTCCATTTTTTCCCAGGCGTAAAACAGGGCAGAGATGGCGTCCGCATAGGAAGCGAAGAGTAGCGCGATGGCGAACAAGCCGATGGTGTACACTTCCTCCAGGCTCAGGCCCCCATACCGGAGATACGCCCACACAATGGCACCCTGCACAGGGAGCGATACGAGCCACAGGAGCGTGCGTAAAACGATCGCGTTGCTCAGGTACCGGTTAGCACGCGCTTTGTCCTGAGCCACATCCCGGGTGATGAGCGCGCCCAGACCAAATCGCACCAAGATCTCAAAGAACCCGTAAAACGCGATGGCAAACGCGTACGCACCCTCACCCCCCGGGCTTAAAATGCGCAGCCGTAGCATCGCGAAGGCAAAATCGATAAACCGGTTTAGGATGTTCATCATCATCGGGATCAGCGAGTTTTTAGCTACAACCTTCACTTCTTCGGCTGCGGTAGGTTCTCGATAATATTTGCCCCACGTCCAGAATCCCAGGAGCAGGAAAGCGGCCACTCCGCTTAAGAAGGAGAGATACAACCCCAGCTTGAAGGACATGGGCGAATATCGGAAGCGCACCTCCCATTGACCGGGGGGCAATGCCACCGCCCGGAAGTTCCCATAGGCCCGCCATATCGGCAAGGACATGTCCGTCTGGTCTGAGGAGGTGAGGGACCGGGCCCAGGCGGTCCATCCTGGAAAATACGCGTCCGTTACCACCAACCACCCGCGCGCAGACAGGGTGGTCCGCACACGCACGGTGTTGTTGGTGTACTCGAGGATCTCCGCTGGCCCGCGCGTGCATTTTCGGTACGTCCGCTGCTCGACGGGAATGGTGCCTTCCAGGCGTTCCAGGGGAAGGGTGGTGAGCAACGTCTCCGAAGGTGTGGAGGCCTCGGTCTCGGACACGCGGTCACACACCAGGGTGAAGGCTCGCGGCAACGCGCGGGTGTTCTCATAAATGTACACTTCGTTGGCGTACACTAAGCGGTATTCAGGGATTGCCAGCGGCACCTCCGTGACCACGTAGCGCACGCCCAGTAAGTGGGTCCGTTCGTCCGTTAAGGAATCGAGATCGTAGAAGGGGCTGATGCGGTTGTACAACAATTGTCCCTGGGGCTCAATCGCGTTCATGTACGCCACGTATTGGCGTAAAATGATGGAATCGTAGCCCCGCACATCTTGCAAGCCGTACCACCAGCCAGCATTTGCGTTGAGCGTTTTGGTTGTCCGGCCGGCCACTTCGAAGGTGGTAAAACGCCACGGATCGCGCGGGTCCAGTTGTTCCTGGAGAAACTGCACCGCCGGTGGGGTAAAGGAGAGAAGGCGGGGGTCCACCGCAGGGTTGAAACGGCCACCGATAAGCCACAGATCTACCAGGAGCAGGAAGGGCATGGCTCCCATCACCCGGACGGCAACGGTGGAGCGGCGAAAACGAAGCGCCCAAAGGGCGAGCACCACGGTGGCAAAGCCTACGGCCAGCTTGGCCAGGTTCCCCCACTGATAGGCCCAAAAAGCCCGGCCGTGCGGAAAAGCTCGACGAGCAAGGTCCGACATCGCCAGCACACGCTCTCCCAGGGCGATGAAAGGGGCGGGCAGGAGAAGCGTGGCTATCAGGACCCCTATCACCCCTAGCAGAGCAGCCGTTGAAACCCATCGCAGGAGCGGGATCTCCCAAGGCCGACGGCCGCGGGTGAGGTACCCGTGCAGGATGTCCATCCCGTACGCGGCCATGAGTACCATGCTTAACGTAAAAGGCCACACCCACCGGAACGGGGAATGGAGCTGTTTGTAACCCGGCAACAGGTAATACAGCACCGCGTACGTCGGCAGGCCAAAAGCAAAGGACAGGGAAAGCACCGCCAAGCCGATGACAAATGTCAGCATGGAGCGCGGGATCGGGAGGGCAGTCTCGGCTGCGGGGGCACCCCGCCGTGTGGCTAGGATCCATCGTGCCCACGCGATGACCGTGACCACCGCCAACATCCAGGTGAGAATGCCCAGGTAATTCCCCCCCTCCACGTAGTTTTTAATCCCCCAAAAGGGGGTGGTGATAGGTTCTCCCAACGCGTTTTGCGTGATGGGCACAAAGCGCCAATCCCACGGGTCAAAAATGCGATGGTGGGCCGGATTTCCGAAGATGTCGGGGATGAGGAAAGTGAGCAGGTGGCGTTTAGGCCAGGCCCACCCTAGGACCTGGGAAAGGGACGCGGAACCCTCCCGGAAGTTGCGTTGGACCAGTTCGTACAGGGGGAGGAACTGGACGCTCCCCATGCCCAAGCCTAGCACCGTGCCCACCACGAGCCAGAGGCCGGTGCGCAGGGCCGGCCATAGCGCGCCCACCGTTCGCCAAGTTAAGAGGAACTCCCATACCCCCAGCAGGAAGAGCACAATCAACGTGTTGTACAATATCTCCACATGGCCCGCCAGAACGGTGAGAGCCAGTCCCACCGCATAGGCGATCACGTAGGGGGTGGGGTTGAAGGGGGCATTCTGTTTCGCCCGTTGTTTGGCAAAGACCAGGTGCATGAGAGCCATCAGCAAGGGGAGCCATGTGGCCGCTGCGATGATCATGGGAAAGACGACGCTGACAATGAAGAACCCGGAGAAGGCGTAGGCCACACCGGCAAAGAGGGCAGCACGACGGCTGCGGCGAAGGATGCGGGCGCAGAGGTACATGCTGCTCCCTGCCAGGGCCAGCTGGAGCCATGTAAACACACCGTAGGCCAGCGGCAGAGGTAGCACGTAATACACCAGACTCAACGGATACAGGCCCGAGTGTTGCCCCCCGGCCAAAAAGGGCATGCCGGTGAAGATGTACGGGTTCCAGAGGGGGAGCTCTCCCCGGCTTAGACTTTCCCGGAGAAAGGTTTTCCAGGCGTAATTTTGCAAAATAAGGTCCGAGAGCAATTCATTGTGAGGGACGGTGATCCCCACCTGGGCGGCAAACGCTTTCCACGGTTGGAATGTATACAGGTTATCCGCGGGGAGAAGGGTCTTGCCCCCAACGATGACCGGCCAGAACCAGAGGAAGGGCAACAAAAAGAGCACGCCAATAGCCAGTGCATCCCGGCTCCAGGGGTGATGTATCAGGCGAGTTCGAAAGCTCATCGCGCGTTCGCTTTATTCCACGGGTGGAATGTGCTTTCCCCACGGCCGGTATGAGATTAGCCGATCCTCCCGGCGTAGGTGGCGGTACCGCCAACGGATTTGCCACACCCGCCAAACGGCCTCGAGCTTCACACCGGTGGTCATCTTGGATGAACCGTCGCTCCGTTCCCGGAAGTAGATGGGGATTTCCAGGATGCGATACCCTAGCTTCTCGGTAATGTATGTCATTTCTACCTGGAAAACATAGCCGTTGGAACGGACCCGGTCAAGGTCAATGCCTTCCAGTGTGGTCCGGCGCCACGCTTTAAACCCCGCGGTCACATCTCGGACGTGGGTGTCCAGGAACAGACGCACATAAATGGAATTGGCCCACCACGAAAGGAACTTACGCCACCAGGGCCAACGTTCGTCCAGCCGGCCGCCGGGCACATATCGCGATCCGATCACCAGGTCATATTCCCGCAGGGCGGCCAGCATCTCCGGTACATAGCGAGGTTGATGGGAAAAGTCCGCGTCCATCTGTACGATGGCTTCCGCGCCGAAATCCAGAGCATACCGAAAACCTGTGATGTACGCTGTGCCCAGCCCGCGTTGCCCGTGACGGTGAATGACGTGCATGTGGCCCGGATATCGAGCCCGCAGAGATTCCGCGATCTCGCCCGTGCCGTCGGGAGAGTCGTCATCCACGATGAGCACGTGCAGGTCGGGAACACGGAGGGCAAAGAGGGCCGCTGTGATGTCGGCCACGTTGTCCGCTTCATTGTACGTGGGTATGACCACCATGACACACATGCGCCGCTCCTCGCTTCCCGACTCGCCAGGCACCATACGGTAGCCGACGGGTGTAGCCAGCCGATTATAATGCCGTAACGCCCGGGCCTTGAAATCGACCGGTGCTCCTAGACATGTTGGCTCCCCCACACTTGGATCGGCAAGTACGCGTGTGCTAAAATGAACCGGCTCTCTTACGCCACAAGGATCAAGCAGGACCGCAAACCGAACGCGGCGACAAGCAGGTGACCAAGACCTATGCAACCCGATTTTGAGCAATTTGCCCCATTTTATGACGCCGAGTTTGCCCACTATGATGCGGATATTCCCCTCTTTCTGAACTTTGCCCATCGTACCGGTGAGCCTATCTTAGAGGTTGGCTGTGGTACCGGGCGGGTGCTCCTTCCCTTGGCAGAAGCCGGTTTTCGGGTCACCGGAATTGACGTGGCCGCGGGCATGCTGGCCCGGGCGCGAGCCCGCCTTCAGGCGGCCGGATGTGCTCAGCAGGTCCGGCTTGTGCAAGGGGATGTGCGGGCCCTCCCCCTGTGGACTCAACACGCGTTGATCTTCATGGCCGCCAATACCTTCCTCCACCACGCGTCCTTGCACGAGCAACGGCAGGTATTGACCACCCTGCGGGACCACCTGCGTCCCGGCGGCATTCTCCTTTTAGATGTGTTCAACCCTGACCTGCGTACACTCTTGGAAGCCGATGGCCGCTTGGAATGCGTCGCTACGTGGAAAGAACCTGACACCGGCGCGACGGTGGTGAAATGTCAGCGCACCCTCGTGTCCCCCACCACACAAGTGTTGGACATCCTTTACATCTACGACCGGTGCTTCCCTGACGGTCGGGTGCAGCGGACCTTGGCCCCTCTGCGGTTACGCTACCTGTGGCCCCAAGAGGCACAGCTCTTGGTAGAGGCGGCCGGGTTGATCCTGGAAGCCTTATATGGGAGTTATGACTTGGATCCCGTGACCGACGACGCGGAGCGCCTTATTATTGTGGCGCGGCGGCCGTGAGGGGCAATTCGGGAACCGTCCGGGCCGGTATGGCGTCCTTTTAGTGGCCAGATCACTAAAACAGCGCGCTTTGGGGAGGGCTTTGTCCTCCTGGCACGTATTCACACGTATTCACATGAAGGTACGAACCGGAAAGGAGGTAGTCCACATGCGTTCGCGAGTGATGGCCAGCCTGGCGGTCATCGCGGTGGTGTTAGGCCTGGGCTTTGCAGTAAACCGGCCTCTCACGACCACGGTAGCCGCGCCTACGGGGCCAGAGATTACGGTGTATAACAGTAACCTGGCCTTGATTAGGGAGCAGCGCACAATGCCCCTCCAACAAGGCTTAAACGTGGTACGCATCGACGGGGTGCCTGCCCGTATCGACCCCACCAGTGTGTATTTCCGTAGTCTCACCGACCCGGAGGGTACCGTTGTCCTGGAACAGAACTTCGAATATGACCTGGTGAACACCCAGAAAGTGCTGCAGAAATACCTGGGTGAAGAGGTGCGCATCACGGCCACGGATGGGAGCGTGTACGTGGGCCGACTGTTGTCGGCCGGTGGGGATGTGATGTTGGCTCGTGAGGGAGAGGATCTTGTCATTCTTCGGTACGACCAGATCCAGAAATTCGAGCTCTCCGCGTTGCCTTCCGGGCTTGTCTTGACGCCGACCCTTGCCTGGCTCATCCAGGCCGGGCAGGAAGGTGAGCACCAGGTGGAGATGGCGTATCTCACCGAGGGGATGAACTGGCAGGCTTATTACACGTTCCGCCTGGCACCCGATGCCGAAAGCCTGGACATCAACGGGTGGGTGACGGTGGAGAACCGCTCGGGAGCGACGTATGAGAACGCCAAGCTCAAACTGGTGGCCGGGGCTATCAGCCGCGTTGCCCCTGCCCAGGTCCTGGTGCGGATGGAGAAGGCTGTCGAAGCTCCTGCCCCATCTCCCGAAGTGGAGGAGCGCGCCTTTTTCGAGTATTACCTGTACGAAATTCAACGGCCGGTCACGTTGTTAAATAATCAAACCAAACAGGTAGAATTCATCACGGCTACCGCTGTCCCTGCCCGTAAACGGTATATCCTTGACCTGGTGCGTTCTCCCTATCGGGGTGAAATTATTGGGGATCCCGAAGTCGCCTCCCGGGTACGGGGAAACCCGGACGTGTACATTGAGTTCCAGACCGGTCCGCAAAGCGGCCTTGAGGCCCCTCTCCCAGCGGGCGTGGTTCGCCTGTACCAAGAGGATGTCGATGGTGCCCCGCTGCTCATCGGCGAGACGACCATCGACCATACACCGGTTGGCGAACGGGTAAAGTTGCAAGTAGGCAAGGCCTTCGACGTGGTAGGGGAACGAACGCAAACCGACTTTGTCAAGCTAGGCCCACGGGCTCTTGAGGAGACGTATGAGGTGGTTATCCGCAACCGCAAGGCAACTCCTGTGACCGTCCAGGTTGTGGAACGCCTCTTCCGGTCCGGGGACTGGGAAATCGCCGAAGCATCCCACCCGTACACCAAGGCAGATGCTCAGACGGTGCACTTTACCGTCGAAGTACCTGCGGAGGATGAAGTCACGATCACTTATACCGTCCGATATCGCTGGTAAGGGAGGAGAACGGGCAACGTCCCAGGTTTGGCGTGCACTTTGGGCGCGGGCTATACTCGAAAAGGCAACCGGGGGATGAAAGGAGATGATCCCTCATGGCCACACCGCAGTCCGCGCCCGCCGTCTATCTGCGTCCATTCCGTCCGGAGGATGAGCCAGCGCTCATTGACATTTACATGGCCGCCTACCGGGAACATCCCGAGTACGGTGAACCCACCCCCCAACAGGCGAGGCGGTACTTGCAATGGTTGATGCGCCATCACACGCTCTTCACCGTCGCCGAGGTAGACGGGCAACCGGTCGGGTTCATCGTCGTGGACGCCACCTGGCTGGACCGTAGCAGGCGGCGAGTGGGCGAAATCCACGAGCTGGCGGTACACCCGGCATACTGGGGAAAAGGGATTGCCCGTCGCTTGTTGGAGGCGGGGTTGGCACACATTCGAACACGGGGATTGACCTGCGCGGGGTTGTGGGTGGGCGAGCATAACGAGCGTGCTCAGGCATTCTACCGGCGGCTGGGATTCCGTCCGACCCAAAAGGGGTGGGGGGAGTGGCTGAGAATGGTGAAAAGGGTGTAGAGCACCCGTGCGGTCCAGACCAGCTCATTCACAGTAATGTATTCCTCATCGCTGTGGGCGCGAGCGAGGTCGCCAAACCCAAAGATGACACAGGCGGCACCTACCTTGACAAAGTTCGCCGCATCGGTCCATGAGGGGATGCTATCAAAGGTCGGGGTAACGCCCACTGCCTGTTGATAGGCTTTGGCGAGGACCTCCACTCCCGGGTGGTGACCAAAGTCGATGGGATTTTCGCTGTCCACGCGGCGGTATTGTACGTGTTCGTGATATGGTGGACGGCGTATTAGGGCCTGTAATTGTCTTTCCACCTGTTCCCATGTCTCCCCTGGTTCCAGAATGACCTCCGCTAACAACCGCGCATGACGGGGGGTCGCGTAGTGTTCCCATCCGCCCTGGAAGAGCAAGACGTTTACCGGGCGCTGGAGGGCGGTCTCCGTGGCGTGCAAAAGGGATACCAGGAGGCGAATGGGATGGGGGACTTCATGAAAGAGTGCCGCGTGGCGCGGTGTACTGTAAGCGTGCCACTCAAACTCCAGGGAGCCAGCTTGCCGGGTGCATATGCGCCCCTGGGTGGGCTCAAGCACAAGCACGTAGTTTGTGGGCGCGAGCAAGGAGGCGAGCGTGGCCGACCCGGCAGCAGTGGTACTTTCCTCGTCGACGGTGAGCGCGAGGGACACGGGAACGGTCCCGTGATCGTGATAAAAGGCCTCCACGGCCACAATCAGCGCGGCCAGGAGTCCTTTCGTGTCTACGGCTCCGCGCCCGAACAAGCGGTCTTCCTTCAGTCGGGGCGTAAACGGCTCAGGCATGCCCAGAGGAGGGACCGTGTCCACATGGGTGTTGATCACAAATGGGCGCTCTGGCGATAGTGTGTGGAGGTTAAACTGTGGGCGCCCTTGAACGGTTTTCCCCACCTCCTGGCGCTGCCAAGGCAGGAAGGGCAGACGCTCCGCCAGGTACGTTTGTATGGACGTGCAATCTTCGTGCGAGGGGATGGCAATCAGACGGCGTGCTTCTTCCACAAGTGCCTGCGGGTCCATTGCTCGCTCCTGCAGCCAGGGTTTCCTCCATTTTAACCTGGACGGCCGAGGACTCCCCCCGCTGTTTCGGACTTTCGGTGCCTCCCATCCCGGTGTTCCGGTTGGCCGTTCCGGCGGAGCACGTTCCGGCGTTAATACAGCGATGAATTGTACCCTACTTCCCCAGGTCTCGAAATTCCCGTTCCCCGGTCAGGTACATCGGGGCTTAAGGGCCGGGTGCCGGAAGGTAGGGTCAGGCGTCCGATACAGCTTCGCACCACCGGGGGCGGCAAGTTGGTGAGGAGACCGTTTGTCGTTACAATGACAGGCGTTGTAGAAAGAGGCGTTGTTTATCCCGGGCCAAGGGGGGACGCGTTATGCGGCGTCTGACGTGGCTGCTGTTGGCCGTGGCCCTCGCCCTCACCGCGGAAACGACCGTACGGAAAGACCCTTCTACTCTGCGGGATGTGCTGCTCATTTACGCCGTTGCGTGCGCTCTTTTCCTTTTTAATGTGCGCCCGCCCGAGCCGTGGCCTTCTCTGGGGCCACGGCTTCCCTGGCGTCGATCCGCTCTTTACCTGACGCTGACAGGTGTGCTATTGGGGCTTGCCGCGTGGGTGGGTTTCTGGCAGCGTCCCGATGTCTACACCGGCTGGCCCTTTGTGTTTTGGCTGTTAGGAACTGCTCTCCTGCTGGTGGGTGCCTGGTGGGATGGGCGTGGGCGTCCACTCGAGAACCCTTTCCCCCCTCGTCCTACTTACGGTCTTCGAGCCCCTCTCTCCCGCCGTACGGAGTGGGGTCTGCTCGCGCTGATTGTGTTGGTGGGTCTCTTCCTGCGCACCTGGCAACTGGATCAGATTCCCTACGGATGCCAGTCGGATGAGTGTAATAATGCTATGGATGCCTTGCGGTGGCTCCAGGGAGAGCCTTATCAACCTTTTGTGGGGACAAACGAGGGGCAAGCCACGCTGTTTACCTATCTGATTGCCGCCCTGTTCGCTCTGCTGGGGCCGGATATGCTCTCCCTCCGGCTGGCACCTGCTCTGGTGGGTACTCTGACGTTGCCTGCTTTTTACTTGCTGGCCCGCTGGCGCTTTGACAGCCCGCGCCTTGCCCTGATTCTCACCGGGCTGCTGGCCGCCTCGCGCTGGCATATCACGTTTAGCCGCATCGTGTACGAGCTGATAATGGTGCCCCTGGTGGTCAGCTTGTTGCTCCTGGTGCTCCTGCGCGCGCTGCGCCACGGGCGGCGCCATGATTGGGCCTTGGTGGGTTTTTTCCTCGCCCTGGGCCTGAACACCTACACCGCCTTCCGGGTGGTTCCCTTTTGGATGGCCCTTTTCTTCCTGTACTGGCTGATCGGTGATTGGGTGCACCCGATGCGCCGGGCACAGCTTCGCCGGGATGTAGAGGGCATGGTCCTGGCCGTGGGAACGTTTGTCCTCGCGTTGGGCCCTCTGGGCGTGTACATGATCCGGAACTGGGATCAGTTCACCGCCCGCATTCGTCACATTTCGGTGATGAACGATGTCGCACGCGTCGGTTCCTACGAGCCGGTGTGGCAGAACTTACGCAAAGCCTTGTTGATGTTCAACGTCCAGGGGGATATGGCCCCGATCAACAACTTGCCCGGCGCGCCTTTACTGGACGTGGTTACCGGTGCGCTGCTGGTGTTGGGCATGGCTTATGCCTTGCGTTACTTTAACCGTCCCTTGCCTTTTCTGTACGTGACCGGCATGGTGTTGCAGCTCACCCTGGTCGTGTTAACCGTGGCCCACGAGGCGCCCAGCGCGCGACGGCCCATTGCCGCGCTGGTGTTGATTTACTTGCTGGTTGGTGAGGTGCTGGCCCAGGTGTGGACAGCCTTTGATCGGGCGTGGCGGGCTCAAGGGCAACGCGCATGGCAGGTTGCCATGGCGGTTGTGGTGGCGTGGGCCCTGGTGACCAACGGCCACACGTATTTTAACGTCCAGGCGCAACGGCTCGATGTCCAACTCGCCTTCAGCCCGAACGAGTTCGCGGTCGGCAAGTACATTCGCACCCTGCCGGATGACGTGTTGGTGTACGTCACCCGGGCGTATTTCCACCACTCCGCCGTGCGCTTCGTCGGAGGGCGGGAGGTCATCCCCCTAAACCTTGCCCGACATGTCCCCCTGCGGGAACAGGTGGCTCGGGATGTGGTTTATATCTTGGATCCCCCCCTGGAACGGGTGATTCCATTTTTGCAAAAGGTGTATCCGGAAGGTGAAGCGAAAGTCCATCGGGGCCCGGGCGAGGTGCCTTTGTTTATTAGTTTTCGCGTACCGGCAGAGAGTATGGCCAACATTCGCGGGCTCCGCGCCATTTACACCCCGGGCTTAGATCCTACCCGTCCCCCCGCGCTGGAGGAGCTCACTTCACGGTTGGACTTGGATTTCCGGGAGAACTCTCCCCTGGCTCCGCCGTGGACGGTCACTTTTGTGGGCGCGGTTTTGGTTCCGCAGGTTGGGGAATACACCTTCCGGGTGGAGGTGGATGGCGAGGCCAGCCTTTACCTGGACAACCGTGAGGTGCTGCGGGTAACGGACGGCACTGCGGAAGTGCGATACACCACCGTTGCCGGGTTCTTGCCCTTCCGCCTGGTGTATCAGGCGACCTCAGCCCCGGGTTATGTGCGGGTCATGTGGGGGCTAGCGGGGCAGTCGCTCCAGGTGCTCAGTGTGCCGGACATTTATGCCATCGACATCGGTCCCAACGGGCTTATCGGCTATTATTATCCCAACCCCGATTGGTCCGGCCCGCCCAGTTATGTCTCGCGCGATTTCTTCATTTTGCCCAACAACATCTTGCGTGAACCCTACAGCATTCGTTGGCGAGGCAAGATCGCCATTCCGGTAACAGGCACCTACCGGTTTGCCACGCTCTCCGATGACGGGTCGTACGTTTACATTAATGGACAGTTGGTGGTGGATAACGGCGGCGTGCACGGGCTCCAGCGCCGGGAGGGAAGCATTTTCCTGGAAGCAGGTTTCCATGACCTGGAGGTGCGCTACTTCCAACAGATAGGGGCCAGCGCGATGACCTTCCTGTGGACTCCACCCGGGGGCAGGGAGGAGATCGTGCCGTTGGAGTATCTCTATCCCTATGAGGACGAGGTTCCCACCACGGTTCCTGTACCCTCCATTTCTCCGCCGGTCTCGCCCCCAGAAGAGACGCCACCGGTAGGTGGTCCATTGTCGGACCTAGGCCTGGTCCCCCGGTGGACCGTGGGGGAGTGTGGGGTAGGGGAAGGCGCGTTCCGCCAACCGCGGGGTATTGCCGCCGCCCCGGACGGCCGGTTGTTCGTGGCGGACACAGGCAACCAGCGTATCGTTGTCCTGGGGCCTGATGGCAGCTTTGTAAAGGCTTGGGGAGAGGCCGGAGAAGGACCCGGCCAGTTTGTGGAGCCGGTGGCCGTGGCTGTCGCGCCGGATGGAACGGTGTGGGTGCTGGATGCCGTCCGTCAGGTGTTGTTGCGTTTCTCCCCGGACGGCCAATTCCGCGGGGAAGTGATCCCGGAGAGCCCCTGGTACCGTCCACGTGGGTTTACCTTGGCTCCGGATGGGAGCATTTATGTCGCGGATACCGGTGGCGCGCGCATCACCCGTATCGCTGTGGATGGGCGCCTGTTGGCCCAGATTGGAGGGCCTCAAGAGGTCATCGGTCCGGGGCAACCCACAGACGTCGCACTGGCCCCTGATGGGACGTTGTACGTTGTAGAGGCCGCTACCGGCACCGTATGGCACCTGGACGCTGAGGGGCAACCGTTACAGCGTTGGTTTATCGCGGAAGCGAGCACGGTGGACGGTCCCCATCTGGCCGTGACCTCTTCTGGCGAAGTGCTGGTCACCAGCCCGGCCACACAAGCGGTACATTGGTACACCGCGACGGGTGGCCCGATAGGGCGTTGGGGGAGTCCAGAGTGGATGTCTTTGCCCGTGGGTATTGCCCTGACCCCCTCAGGACAGCAGGTTCTCGTTGTTGACAGTGGGGGCTGTCGTGTGCTGGCCTATGACCTTCCGTAATGCCCTGATCTTCACCCACACGCGAGCGTCTGGTCTAATGGATAAACCTGTTGTGTCTCTCCCAAATTTGGCAGAGGAGGGGATGAGGGACATATCCGGACGTGATCCAAATACGCCAATAACCCCTGAGGCGCGCCTGCCGTCCGTTGACAGGCGCGCCTCAGGGGCGAGGAGAGAAAGCACGATTTAAGCCAAGGAAACCTCCGGCGCGGGTGGATAGCCAATCTCCTTCAGGGTTGCCTCCACCTGCGGCAACACATCGTCATCAGACACTTCTACCACCACCCGCTTGGTGGAGAGGTCGGCCTGAACCGACACCACACCTTCCAGGGCCTTCAGTTCTCTCTCGATGGCCATCACGCAGTGGTCACATGACATGTCCGGGCACAGGTAGGTTTTGGTGGCCATAACGTTCCCTCCTTCGCTACAGTTTACCTGTTTCCTCAAATACGCTGACGATCTCCTTCATGACCCGGTCCCGTTCGCCGGGGTCTTCGCTACACACAGCAGTGGCAACACAGGTGTTTAGGTGATTCTCCAAAATGCGGGCGTTGACCCGTTCGAGGGCCTTTTGCACTGCGTGAATTTGGCGCATGATGTCGATGCAATACGCGTCTTCCTCGACCATGCGGGCGATACCGCGCACATGCCCCTCGATGCTTCGTAAGCGTTTCAACACGTCCTGTTTAATTGCCGGGTTCATCGGCTTTTGCTCCTTGCCTGTGCCCCCTCCCCGGGGGAGGGGTAAATCACGCTAAATATACACGACGGGGTGAGGGGATGTCAAACCTATGTGCTGCGCTGCGCCCTTATATTTACCTCAGACTCGACAGTTGCCATGTCGATTTGCCAATTTGGGCAAATTTGACTATACTAGAGTGGACACCTCGCACCCACCAGAAGGCCTTGGAGCTGGGTTATACCCTCACGCAGTAGGTGAGGTCATCCTCCACGAAGGGAGGTGGGAGCAGAAGCACGAGGCAGTGAGGCGGTGGGCTGTTCTTCTCCTGCGCGGTTCATGTGTCACATCCCCCAACTGTCCTTATCCGGCATGGTTGTTCACAGGAGGAGGGCGTCATGTCGGGTGGTATTGCCATTCTTATAGCCATTGTGTTGTCCGTCCTGGGATATCGGCTTTATTCCAAGCGGGTGGATCGGGAGATTATCCAAGCGGATCCTAAGCGGGCAACGCCGGCCGTGATGTACCAGGACGGGGTGGATTTCATGCCGGCCAGTGGGAGTGTGCTCTTCGGGTATCAGTTCAAGTCCATCGCTGCCCTGGGACCGATCGTGGGCCCGATTACGGCGGCCCAGTGGGGGTGGTTACCGGGGCTGCTCTGGCTGTTGTTGGGCGTGCTGTTCATCGGTTGGGTGCAGGACTATGCCGCGGCCATGATGGCCATGCGGAACGAAGGCATGACCATGGGAGGGCTTTCCTACAAGTTTATCTCCCCGCGGGCCCGGAATATTCTTCTGGCTTTTATGTACTTCTATCTCCTCCTCATCATGGGGGCCTTTGGTTTCGTGGTAGCCGGGTTGCTGGCGGACCCGCGTGTTCCCATCGGGTTTGCTATCCTGGCCCTTTCGGGCGTGTTGGCCGGGTACATGACGTATAAGCTTAAGCGGGACCTGATCTTCACCACGGTGGTGACGGTGCTCCTGGCCTTTGTGGGGGTTTGGATCGGCCAAACGGCGCCGGCTCAGAGCATCATCAAGGCCATTAACGGTGGGCCGGAGTCGTTTGTACTGTACCAGACACCCTATGGGCCGATGAAGTTCTCCGTGTGGTTGTGGGGCATCATTGCCCTAGGTTTCTGTTACCTGGGGTCGGTGTTGCCCATCTGGCAGTTCGCCCAGCCGATTAACTACACCTCTTTCTGGCTGGTCCTCTTCGGCATCGTGGGTTCGATTGTGGGCATCATCTTGGCCAGCATGGGCATGGGGGGCGTGAACGCGGCGTACTCGGCCATGCCCGCTTTTGTGGCCTTCAACATTCACCTGGGTCCCCTGTGGCCTATCCTGTTTGTGACCATTTCGTGCGGGGCCATTTCCGGCTGGCACAGCTTGGTGTCCACGTCAGGCACGGCTCGCCAGCTGGAAAAGGAGACGGACGCGCTCCCGGTCGGGGGTGGCGCCATGTACATGGAAGCAGTCCTGGGGGTGCTGTCCCTTACCTTCGCGGCCACGTCCGTCGGGCTGTATGATCCGGCGCAGAACTTCAAGTTGACCGCCGGGGCCGGGGCGGTTTTCGCTCGCGGCATGGCCACCTTCTTGAGCGTTCTGGGCATCCCGCAGGACTTTGGCGCGGCCTTCGGCTCCATCTTCCTGGCCGTAATGGCGCTCACGGTGATGCAGCTGGTGTTGCGCTTCATGCGCATTGCCAGCGCTGAGCTGTTGGGGGAGCGCATTCCGGCCTTTAAGAACCCGCACTTTGGCTCCATAGTGGCCATTCTGTTCACCCTGCTCATCCTGTGGACGGCCTTCTGGCAGCAAATCTGGGTGCTCTTCGGCGGCTCGAACCAGCTGTTCGCGGGCCTAGCGCTGTTGCTGATCACCATTTGGCTGGCGCGGGACGGCAAACCGCACGGCTGGACGCTCTGGCCTGGCCTGTTCATGTACTTCACCACGGTGGCAGCGTTGCTGTACACCGCGTACGACATCTTCTTCCGGAAGATCCCACAGGCACAGGCGAAGGGAGCTGCCTTTGTGATCGGCAACGGCGTCGCCGGGTTGATCGCGCTCTTCCTGGTGTTGGCCGCCGTGGTTCTGCTGGCCGATGGCTGGCGGTCCTTGCAGGCGGCCGAGCGTGGTGTTCCGGCGTCAGGCGGCGAATAGCCGACATCGCACGGGGCGGGGACGCCCCCGCCCCGTTATTCTATCCTGCCCGAGGATTACGATCGATGACGTATGCTGTCGACATCACGGTGGTAACACGAGCGCTGGAGAGCATGCAACACTGCACCCACTGTCAGGTCTTCATCGAGGAGGCCGGCGTGGGACCACAGGTCCATGCCGAGGCCTTCCGGAGTTATCCCCCGGACATCCGCGAGGAATACGCGCGCGTTTCCGCCATGATTGCGGAAGTGTTGGCGCGGTTCGGTGACCGGGTGAACGTGCGTGTGGTGAATGCCTTCTCCCCGGAGGGCCTGTGGTTGGCACTGCGGCGCGGGGCTCGACAGTATCCTACATGGTTGGTTGGACGTCAAAAAATAGTAGGATATAATATGCCAGAAGTGATCGCTGCTGTTCAAGCTGCGTTGGGAAGCACCAGGCCGCCGGAACATCCTGCCCCAGCCTCTTCTTCCACCAAGTGACGGTTCCGGCACCTATACGCCCAACGGGCTGAACACCGTAACATGGACGTGTGCCTTCCCATCGCACGGGGTACAGGCGGTGTGCACAACCTTACATCGCTGGAGGGGGAGTAGATGGCCGAGGCACAGCTTCGAGAGGAAAAGCGCACCTTTTGGGAACGGGTCAAGGGAGTTGTTGCGGACTTCATTTATGGGATGGCCACCCATGAAATGGCCCGGCAAGCCCTGAAAACGCGGGGCAGTATGGAACACCTGTTCATTCTCATCACTATGGGTGACTTATTGGGCATACCGATCCTGCCCCCGTACTATTCCCTGCGCCTGCTCCCGTACGTGGTGCCCCAGATTTCCACGTGGAAGCGGCGCATGCTCCGGGAACGGGATCTCACCGACGCCCTGGCATAGCGCGGCTGGGGAGTAACCCTGTGATACCGGTCGGACAGGCATGTGAAGAAAGGAGGTTCTTCATGTTTTCCCGGCGTCGCACGTTCACCCTGGTTCTTATCCTAGTGGCAATCGTACTTGCCGGATGCGCGCCAGCTGCGCCCTCGATGGATAAAGCTGTCTCAGAACTGGCCGCCTATGCCGAGTCCAGTAATCGCTTTGCCCTGAAGTTACCACGCCTGTATGTCCAATATGACAATAACGGCGTTCTCGGTGTGGCCGGCATTACCACCAATGACGTGTATCGGTGGTTCGGGATCGACCTCCGGATGATGAACTTGCAACCTTGGGTGATCCAGAACCTGGTACGGGCAAATATCCAGCACATTGAGATCACCGAAAGTGCCGACGGCCTGGCCATCTACGTTAACGGTGAGCCCCTGCCCTACATCGCGTGGGATGGGGAATCCCTGGCCAACCTGGGGCAGATCTTACCTGGCCTTGGTGTTCCCTACGGTGAGATTGTGGGCAAGGTGTTGCCCCTTATCCGTTTTACCCAGCTCAGCCTGGTGGTGCAATTCCCGGTCGCACCGGGCCGGGAGCTGATCCCCTTCCGCGATCCCAATGCCCCTCCGGTGGTGGCCCCACGGGCCCGCATGGTGGAGGAACCACCGGCCGTTGTGCGCCTGGAGATCGCGTACGACGAGGAGGGGATGCCTTCCATCCTGGGCATTAACGCACGTACCCTTATGGCGCTGGGAGTAGATGTCCGTCCGCTGGCGTTGAACCGAGCCTTGATTCGTTCCCTGATGCAGGCCAACGTCCAACACGTGCACTTTGTCAACCGCCCCGATGGGATTCACATCTTTGTGAACAACCAGCCTATTCCCTACGTGGCATGGGATGACGAGCACGTCAACACCGCCTTGGAATTGTATGCCCAGGTATCCGGCCTGGGGAACTCGCCGGTGGTGCGCCTGCTCACGCAACTCCTGCCCATGATGCGGGCCTCGGAGATTGACGTGTTGCTCCGCTTCCCCGTACCGGAGGGCGCCCAACCTATCCCTGTCCTGGAAGCGCCAGCCCAATAACGGAAACACGCCATAGGAGACACAGGAGGACCCGGTGAAACAACAATTCATTGTGCTGCGGATCGTATCCTTGTTGTTCAAGGTCGGGGCTACCCTGATGCTCCTCCTTGGGCTGGCGTCATTGGCCTTTGGCCTGGGTCGATTGATCGCGGTTACCGGTGGGAACGGGGGTATTGTCGGGTGGGTCCAGGTGGGAGCCGCTCTAGTCGTGGCCGTGTGGAGCACCGTACAATTTATGGTGCTATACGCGGTGGGCGAGAGCCTTAACGTGTTGATGGCCATTGAGGAAAACACGCGCGCTACTAGCATGCGCATCGTCCGTCTGTTAGCCCTCCTTTCGGAGGAGGAAAAAGCTGCCGGCTGAGGCCGGCGCCTCTCCTGCTGAGAGGCCGAGGCTTGTGGGTGGGCCTGCCCATCTGCAAGCCTCTTTCTCGGTCCGAGGTGCGTCGGTATCACCGCCGGGGGCCATCCCGGCCGCGCAAGGGAGGTGAGTCATTTCCCTGGCAAAGGTCTTTCGAGAGCATCCGGAACGCCGCTACGTGATGTACGGCGGCAAAGGGGGGCTGGGTAAAACCACGTTCTCGGCCGCGACCGGGTACTGGTTGGCCCAGCAGGGATACAAAGTCCTGGTCTTCTCCGTCGACCCACAGGCGTCCCTGTCCGATATCTTCCAGAAAGATATCTTCGGCAAGGGTGCAGTCCAAATTATGCACAACCTCTACGCCCAGGAAATCGATGCCGACCGCCGCATTAAAGAATACCAGGAGGAAATTCGCCAGAAAATCTTCGACATGTATGGTCTGGACAGGATCCCAGACGAGATCGAGCAGTACATCCAGGCCGCGGCCGCGGAACCGGCTATGGAGGAAAGCGCTATCTTTGATGCGGTGGTCGACATTATTGTGGGGGGAGAGTACGACTATTACATCTACGACCTCGTCCCCCTGGGCCACGCGCTCTACTACTTGAGCATGGCCAAGGTATACGACGAATGGATCGAACGCATTACTAAACTGCGAGAGGAAATGCGCGAATACGAGGAGATGGCAGCCCGCGTGCGGCGGGAGGAACTGCAGGAGGACGAAATCCTGCGAGAACTCCTGTACATCAAAAACCGTATCAACACCGCGTCCTCCATCCTCACGGATAAGGAGCGCACGGCGTTCTTCTTCGTTCTCATCCCGGAAGAGATGGTGATTCGAGACACATTGAAAGCCCGGGACTTATTCGTCAAGTTCGACGTGCCCATCAGCGGTTACATCGTTAACCGTGTCTTGCCCGATTATTTAATTCAGGAAGATGTTCCCCCCTATATCAAGCACCGGTACGAAATGCAACAGGAGTACATTCAGCGCATCAAGGAGACGTTTGGCCACGAGGTGTTGGGCTGGGTACCGGAGTTCGAGCGGGATGTCTCCGGTCTCGACATGATCGCGCGTGTGGCCGAAGTGATGTTTGAGGAGGGATAGCGGTGCGCATCGAGAAGAGCTTCCGTCAGTTTGTGGAAGAACATCCCAACCTGAAATACACCTTTTTCGGGGGCAAAGGTGGCGTGGGCAAGACCGTGTTGGCCGGCGCGGCGGCCGTGGGCTTCGCCCGCCTAGGTAAGCGCACGCTGCTGGCGTCAACAAACCCTGTCCATTCCCTCTCCAGCTTGCTGGATCAGGATGTCTTCGGCAAGCCCACCCCTGTGGAAGGCATTCCCAACCTGTGGGCTTACGAGATCGACACCCGGGACACGATCGAACGTTCGAAGCGTGAGATCAAGGAGAAGATCGAATGGTTCCTCCGCTTTGCGGAGATCCGCACCAAGGCCGACGAGTTTGTGGAGTCGGCCACCATGAACCCCGCCTTCGAAGAGTCGGCCATGTTTGAAAACATGATCGACATTATGTTCAAGGACGAATACGAGGTGTACGTCTTCGATACCGCGCCCACGGCCAATGCCCGTCGGTTGCTGGGGATGTCCTCGGTGTATTCCCTGTGGGTGGACAAGATGATCAAAAGCCGTCAGGAGGCCCAATCATTGCGCAAGTTGCTTTCTTATTCCAAGGACAAGGAAGAGAAGGACCCCCTCATGGAGTACTTGGTCAACTTCCGCGATAGGATGATGCGGGCAAAGGCGCTTTTGACCGACGACGAGAAGACGGCCTTTTTCTTCGTCACCCTCCCCGAGGCGTTACCCATTGCGGTGATCCGACGGTTTATAAACTGGTTCACCGACTTTGGTATACCCATCGGCGGGGTGGTGGTCAACATGCTTATTCGAGAGGAGGAAGTGGGGGAAGGCGCGGCGGAATTTATCCGCAACCGCCTGACCATGCAACAGAGGTACATGCAGGAGATCGAGGAGCTCTTCGACGGGCTGGTGCGAGCGTTGATTCCCCTCTACGAGACGGAAGTGCGGGGCGTGAACATGCTCTCTCGGGCTGCTGAAGACCTGTTCGCCTCGCCGTAAGCCGTAGGTCATCCCCTGGTACGGGAAACGGGCGCCCCGTCGTGGGCGCCCGTTTGTCATTCCCGTCAGGGCAGAACCTATTGCCCGCGCCCGGATCGCACCGGTATTTGCGCCAGCAGAGCAAACAAACGTTCCACTGCTTGGACGTCGGGCAAATCGCGGAGAGGAATGACAAGGGAAATGTGAGGGGCCTTGCGGCGGAGGGTCAATTGGTATAAATGTGGCACGTGATGGGCTAACTTCTCCAGGAATTGGGTCATGGCCGAGCTGGGTTCACCGTGTACGTACAACGGCCCCCGCCACGGTGAGGTGGCCACACGATGCCATGCTGTTCCCTCCTCTTGTGTGGGATGCTCCGCGTGTGCCCCGGCCCGCACTTCCTGCACCGGGGGTCGCAGCAGTGTCACGTGCAAATACAGCCGATCCCCACGCCCTCGTAGGCGGTTCACCAGCCAGTAAAACAAAAATTCACGAGGCTGTACAAATAACAAGGCGTCGATCTTGCGAAATGGCCGTTTGGCCTTTGGCACTAAAATGTGATATCCTGAGGTGCCAAGACGACGTGCACTGGCCTTATCCGCATATTGCAGGAGTGGGCCACGCAAACGAGCTAAATACTCTTCCAGCAGTCGACGGTTACGCACGGTTCCGACGATAAATCCGACCACTACGATGGCGGTAACGATCAGAACAGCGGTAAACCCGGGATCACGCCACCAATCCATGGCTTGGTCCTTTGGTAGAATACATTTATTACCTTCTGGTGGTCCGCTGTTACCGGTGGTGCATTAGTACGGCGGTTTCTAATCTTACCGTGAAAGTTGCCATGTCGCCAAAGGCATGGCACGATCAGGTGGCACGTTGTACATCGTTAACGTGACAAAATCATCATCCCCCAATTGAGGGCCAAACCGGCTTACCGGCAGATATGCGCGCGGGCGAGGCAACTGACGCCGACTTCTCCCGACAGGGAGGGACACAGGATTACGGGGAACCCGTCCCCCTCCCCGTGGGGATGGGTATACATGGACCACAGCGATGATGGCTGTTCAGGGCCCCAAAGCACGTAGGAGGAGCGCTTATGTCGGAAGGGACGAGGGAACCGCTTATCCTTATCATTGAGGATCAACCGGACATTGTTGACCTGATTGACTTGATCCTACAACGGGGTGGTTATCGGGTCATGCGGGCCTACAACGGTACCGAGGGGCTCGAATTGACCAGGAAACACAAGCCGGACGTGGTTTTGCTGGATGTAATGGTGCCCGGCCTGGATGGCTGGGAATATCATGCTGCCTTGCGTGAGGACCCGGAGTTGCGTCACATTCCGGTAATTTACGTCACTGCACGGGCCAGCGCGGAAGAGCGGCTGCGCGCGTTGAACGAGGAAGGTGCGGCGGCGTACATTATTAAACCTTTCAGCCCCCGGGAACTTCTGCGCACCATCGAGTACGTGTTACGACACCCTGACCGCCAAATCCGCTCGCCGGAAGAACTGGAAGATCTGGAAGAGTAACTGGACCCCACAATGTTTCACGTGACCGTACGGGTGGGCCTGCTTGGGGCCATTGGGGGTGTGTTCATCGCATTGGTTTCCCTCGTCCCCTTGGTCGGGTTGTTCCTGGCCCTTCTCCTTAACGGTGTGTTGTGGTGTGCTCTGGGCATATTGCTCGCCCGCTGGCGTCCCCCTCAGGCGGCGCCCGAGCACCTGGTGGGAGCAGCGCTGTTGGTTGGGGAGCTCAGCGCGCTGGCCGGTGGGTTGATGACGGTACTCCTGGCTCCGGTGGGGTTGTTGCTTCTGGGGGGACCCTACGGCGCGCTTCAACTGCTGCCGACCACCCTTGTACGCTTCTACGAGGGGCTTGGTATCCCTCCCAACGCTGTTGTTTCACCGACCGGCGTTTTGTTGGGAGCCTCCCTGTTCTGTGGGGTCCAGATCTTTGCCGCGCCCCCAATTACGGCCCTGACGGCCGCCGTTGCGGACCGATGGTGGGGTCCTGCTACGTGGGACCTGTGGGAAGAAGGCCCCACGCTGTACATGCTGGACGACGGTCGTTGGCTGGTGGACCGTTCATGACCCCGGCGCTGTTGGGGCGTCCGTCCCCATAAACTCAAATACAGGAGGCATGTACATGACAATCATCGCTCAACCTCAGGGCCTGTATTTCGAGGATTTTCAGGTCGGCGATACCATCGAGACCATGGGACGCACGGTTACCGAGGCGGATATTGTGAACTTCGCCGGCATTAGTGGTGATTTTTACCGCCTCCACACCGACGAGGAATACGCCAAGACCACCATGTTCGGTACACGCGTCGCACATGGTTTGCTGGTGCTCTCCATCGCCACCGGGTTGGCCATGCGTTTGGGTTTCATGGAAGGGACGGTAGAGGCCTTTATGGGCCTGGAGTGGCAGTTTCGCCGGCCGGTTTTCATCGGGGACACCGTCCGTGTGCACGCGGAGGTGGCCGAAAAGAAGCCCATGAAGCGCCTGGGCGGCGGACTGGTCACCTTGCGTGTCAAGGTGTTGAACCAGAAAGGGGAAACGGTCCAGCGGGGAACGTGGACGGTGCTCGTGCGTTCTAAGGACGCGTCCACGTCCCCGTCGGCAGGCTGAGCGGCGTCCGGGAAACTCCCAGGGCCGGGTATGTGAGGCATTGTCCATCGCGGCGGTTCCCAGGACGGTTACTCATCCCGAGCGAAGATGTGGGTGAGCACGGTGGCGGCTGCGCCGCCCACGCTCTGAAGCATGGCCACGCGCGCGTCGGGGATTTGATTGGGACCCGCGCGCCCGGTCAGTTGGAGCACGATCTCCACGGTCTGATAGATGGCAGTTGCACCGATGGGGTGTCCGCGTGCTTTCAGACCGCCCATGGTGGCAATAGGGATACGCCCTTCTCGAAAGATTTCTCCCTCCACGGCCAGCCGCCATCCCTGCCCGCGGGGTGCGAAACCACAGGCCTCCAGTAGCAGGCACGCCATGATGGAAAACGCGTCGTGTACCTCGAAAAGGTCGACGTCCTTTCGGTGTACGTTGGCGCGACGCATGGCTTTCATCACGGAGAGACGGGCCGCGCGTACGGAGAGCGGGTCGGGTCGGTCCTCCACGCGAAAGTGGTCGGTAGCGACAGACGACGCAAGGATCCGCACAGGGGTATCGGTGAAGGCCCGAGCTTGATCCGAAGGGGCCAGCACTACGGCTGCCGCACCGTCACAGATGGGCGAGCAGTCGTACAGCCGAATAGGGGGATTCACCGGCCGTGAGGTGAGGATCTCCTCTGCCGTCACTTCCTTGTGAAACAGGGCATAGGGGTTGGTCAGTGCGTTACGGTGGGCGTTAATGGCAAAGTTCACAAAAGCGTCGTATGGCACGTTGTACTGGTCCATGTACATTTGCATGAGACGGGCATTCTGGCTGATGAGGGTCGCTCCTGTGGGGACCTCCTTTTCCGCGTCCAGCGCTTTGGCCAGGGCCGGTGTGGCCGGTGCGGTGCTCATCTTTTCCACCCCGACCGCGATGGCTAAATCGGCCTCCCCACTGGCGACAGCGAAGTAGGCCATGCGCAGTGCAGCCGCGCCGGTAGCGGTGGCCGCGCGGACCTGCAAGGCTTCTATGCCCACCAGGCCCGCCTCGCTGGCCAACAACGTGGCGATGTGTTTTTGGCCTTGCAGCTCGTCTGCCAGCATGTTGCCCGCGTACAGCGCGTCGACCCTGTCCACGCCCGCGCTCTCCATGGCCATGTGAATAACCTGAACACCCATCTCGCGTAGAGAGAGGTCGTACTGTTTTTTGACCGGGATCATGCTTATTCCCACGATGCTCACGTCACGCATAGCGCCTCCGTTGTTCTCCACCAGGATGTTTCCTAAATGTCACCGACGCCGTACCTTGTACCGAAGGGCGGGCACACGCGCGTCAGGCCTGCGCGAGCACAGGTTCCCACGGGGCACTGTGACGGGAACGGCACGGGAGAGGCCTCGCAGGCCTCCCCCGTCGCACCGGGTTTGGCTCTTCTTTCCTTCAGGAGGCCGTCCACTCGGTGTGGAAGGTCCCTTCCATGTCAATACGGCGGTAAGTATGGGCCCCAAAGTAATCCCGCTGGGCCTGAATCAGGTTGGCAGGCAAGTAGTCTGTTCGGTAGGCGTCATAGTACGCTAAAGAAGCTCCCATCGCCGGTACCGGAATTCCCATGGCCGTGCCCATCTGGACCGTACGACGTAACGCGGTGTGCCGGCTGTTCAGGGCTTCCCGGAAGAAGGGTGCCACCAGCAGGTTGGGTAATTCCGGTTCCTGCGCAAACGCCGCGCGGATGTCGTCCAGGAACCGGGCCCGGATGATACATCCGCCACGCCAGATGCGGGCGATCTCTCCGAAGTTCATGTTGTATCCGTACGTGTCGCTGGCCTTGCGGAGAAGGGCGAACCCCTGGGCATAGGAGCAGATCTTGGCCGCGTACAGGGCGTCCTCGACGATGTCGGCCGTCCTGTCGCCTGCAAACCACTGTTCCGTCGGCGCGCCGAGTAGCCGTGAGGCGCGTACCCGTTCGGCTTTATACATGGACATGATCCGCATCTCCACCGCCGCGTTGATGGTGGGCGTGGGCACCATGAGGTCCAAGGCCTCTTTTGTCGTCCACAAGCCGGTGCCCTTTTGTTCGGCCACGTCCAGGATAACGTCCACCAGTGGTTTGCCTGTGATGTCATCCCGTTTGGCCAAAATGTCCGCGGTGATCTCGATGAGATAAGAGGAGAGGACCCCCTGGTTCCACCGGGCAAAGATGGCCTGGACGGTCTCGATGGGTAACCCTGCCCCGCGACGTAAGATGTCGTAGGCTTCGGCGATGAGTTGCATGTCGCCGTATTCGATGCCGTTGTGTACCATCTTCACGTAGTGGCCTGCGCCCCGGGGGCCGATATAGGTGACGCAGGGTTCACCGTCCACTTTGGCAGCGATGGCTTCAAAAATGGACTGTACATGCTCGTATGCCTCCCGAGGGCCGCCGGGCATAATGCTGGGGCCATGCCGGGCCCCTTCCTCTCCACCGGATATCCCCACCCCTAAGAAGTGAATCCCCTGGGCGGCTAGCGCGTCGTGGCGTCGTTCGGTGTCCTTGAAATAGGAATTACCACCGTCAATGATGATGTCTCCCGGTTCCAGCAAGGGCACCAGCTGTTCGATAAACGCGTCCACCGGTGGGCCGGCTTTGACCATTAACATGATCCGGCGCGGCCGCTTAAGGGCAGCCACCAGGTCCTTCAGCTCATAGGTGGCCACAATGCGCCGGCCCTGCGCGTGCTTGGCCATAAATTCTTCCGTGCGTGCCGCGGTGCGGTTGTACACCGCCACACTGAACCCGTGGTCGTCCATGTTCAGCACTAGGTTCTGTCCCATGACCGCCAGGCCGATCAGGCCAATATCACACTGAGACATGCCCTTCCCTCCTTGTATCATTCGCGCGTGTGGGATACAGGTTGCCGGTCAGGCTGCTCACCGACGCCGGGATCCTGCCTCACCGGGTCGCTCCTGCCTTACGCGCGTTGGGGATGCCGGCCGTATCCTTGAGAAGTATTCTAACGCGGGGAGCGCTCTCTGGCTACTGGCAGCTCACTGTTGTCGGGCGAGAAGGCTGACGCGGGGGAATCGGACTTGGTTGCTTATCCCCCCGGGGGTAAACTATCCTTGTCTTTCCCACGTTTTCTGGATTCTGTCCACCCGGCAGTAACACGTTGTGGGCTGTAACGAGTACGCGCTTCGCCGCCTCTTACCGGTGATAGAAATCCGGCCAACACGGGGTGGTGATGTGTATCCTTGCTACCAGGTGTGGGGAGGCTTCCCTTGGACGCGCTAATAAGCCTTCTGCAGCAGGTAAACGATCAAAATGTTATGGCCCTGCAAGCCGGACCAACGGAATGGGCCTACATCGCCCTGGCTGTGCTGGTCTTTGTGGAAGGGCCTATGGTGACGCTGCTGGGGGCGGTTGCTGCCGCGTCCGGGTGGTTGGACCCGTATGGGGTCTTTGCTGCCGCCGCGATCGGCAATTTTGCCGCGGATAACGCGTGGTATTTGCTGGGGTATGTGGGCAAGGTAGAGTGGGTGCTCCGCTACGGGCGTTGGTTCGGCGTGCGGCCTCAGCACCTGCGCCGCTTGCGAGCTGAGATCCACGCGCACGCGATACCCATGTTGCTATTGGCAAAGGTGACGGCTTCATTGGCCATCCCCGCGTTGGTAACGGCGGGCCTGATGAGGGTGCCGTGGCGGCGTACCTTTCTTGCCGTGTTCATTGGGGAATGCCTGTGGACCGGAATGCTGGTTTTCCTGGGGTATCATTTCGCTGCGTCCCTCCGGCGGCTGCAGTGGGGGCTGCAGCTCATATCCCTGATGGCAGCCGTTATCGTGCTCTTTCTGCTCCTCCGTTACCTTCACCGTTTTTGGTGGCGTCGCTGGTCTGCACCTCTGGATTCATCTAATCCCTCACCGGAGGAACGGTAATCATGCGCATCCTGATAGCCACCCAGACGTATTTCCCCACCACTAACGGCCAGGCCGTGTTCACCACTAATTTAGCGGAAGGTCTGGCCCGTCGCGGACACGAGGTCGCAGTTGTTACCCCGGCGGACGATCTCCACTCTTATCACGCGGAGCGAAATGGGGTATACATCGAGTACGTCGCGGCGGTGCCCATCGTGCGGGGAGTAGGGGATGTACGGCTAACGCCGTTCCCGCAAATTCACGCGCCCCGCATTGTAGAACGGTTCGCTCCCCATCTGGTACACATTCAGGATCATTACCCCCTGTGCCGCAGTGTCGTCCAAGCAGCCCGCAAACGGGGCCATCCCGTCATCGGCACAAACCACTTTCTGCCCGAGAACATCATGCGCAACATGCCCGGTCCGCTGCGGGACAGCGAGCACATCAAACGGCTTCTGTGGTGGACCATGTTGGACCTCTTCAACGAACTGGACTATGTGACCACCCCCTCACAGACGGCCGCGCGCATTTTGCAGGAGCAGGCGTTACAACCTCCGGTCAAAGCCATCTCTTGCGGTGTGGACGTGCAACGCTTTCGACCGTTGGCACACATGGACCGTAAGGCCGTGCGCCGGGAGTTTGGCCTGGCGCCGGAGCACATCATCTTCCTGTACGTCGGCCGCGTGGATCACGAAAAACGCCTGGACGTGGCCATCCAGGCCCTTTACCTTCTGAAGCGTCCTGATGTCCAGCTGGCCATCGGGGGCCAGGGATTCCACCTCCAAGACCTTCAGACCCTTGCGCGAACGTTGCACTTAGAGGAGCAGGTGAAATTTCTGGGGCCGATCACCCCTGAAGGCCATCTCCGCCTCTTGAACGCGGCGGACGTGTTCATCATGCCCAGCGAAGCGGAGCTTCTGAGCATTGCTACCCTGGAAGCGATGGCCTGTGGCCTGCCGGTCCTTGCGGCAAACGCCCGCGCCCTGCCCGAGTTGGTGACCCATGGGGTAAACGGTTACCTGTTCCGCGCCGGGGACCCGGAGGATGCTGCCTTCTGGATGGGCAAATTGATCGCGGAGCGGACCCGTTGGCCGGCCATGGCCCAAGCCGCGCGCGCGACGGCTGAAAAGCATGACCTCCAGCGGGTTATTGAGGCTTACGAGGGGCTCTACCACCATTTGGTGGAAAAGGTCGCCTCTTCCCACCTGAAGCGGACGATTTGACGTTTCGTTTTACACCCCTTATAATTTGGACTGATTCTAAAGTATCGGGTGATAATCCCTTGTTGGGACGGAGGAACGGTCAATGAGCCGTGTGGAGGAGCGATTACAGCGCTGGCGTCAGGTGCTGGCAACTCATGGGGTGCGGATGACCCCTCAGCGAGAGGCAGTGTTACATTATCTGGCCGAAACGCGCACGCACCCGACGGCCGCCGAAGTGTACGCGGCCGTAAAACGTCGCGCGCCGCGGGTGTCGCGTGCGACGGTGTACAACACGCTTAACCTGCTGGCCCGGTTGGGGCTTATTGTCGAGCTGCGCCGGCAGGAGGGGGCCGTGCGCTATGAAACGAACCTGGACCCTCATGTGAACCTGATTTGCTTGCGGTGCGGCCAGGTGTTTGACGTGGAGACGTCGTTCTCCCTTTCCTTGCCGGACCATTTGCCCTTCATGGTACACCACGTGCGTGTTGATGCGTACGGTGTGTGTGCTCGTTGTCGCCATGCGATGTCTTCCAGCCCTATGCCATCTCCAAGTGAGGAGGTAAAGAGTTCATGAGTGTACGAAAGTCCACACGTCACGTTGCGCGTGAACATACCGAGCATATTCCGCTGGTTATGCGTCCGGAGGACCCGGAAGACCAGCGATGTGCTGCTCTACTGGTGAGCACACTGAAGGAGCACCCCGGCGTCCTGGCAGTCCACTGGGACCCTGAGCGTTACGAGGTGGTGCTTCGGTACGATCCCAAACGGATTAGCCTGGAAACCATCCGAGGCTTGGCCCGCGATTTGGGCCTGGGTCTCCGACGTCAGCACGAGGTGTGCGTGTTGCACGTGGATCCGGCCCGATGTCGGGATTGTACGGCTTTGTTGGAAGAGCGTTTGCAGGCGTTGCCCGGTGTCGTGGACGCGGCGGCTAACGTGCCCGGTGGCACGGTTCGGGTGGAATATGAACCTGAAAGTCCCCTTACGGTTGAGATTATCCAGGAAGTGGTGCGCGAGGAGGGGTTTCAGGTCCGGGAACGTGTACGGGCTACCTGGGAACGCGCGCAGACGATTGTGCACATTTGGTGGCAAAACCGGGAGCTGGTGTTGGCCACCTTCGCGTTGCTCTTTCTGTTGGCCGGGCTGTTTGTGGAGCACATCACCGGGTGGCCGAAGGGAGTGGCCATCGGTCTGTATGTGCTTTCGTATGTAGCCGGTGGCTATGAAGGGGCTATCTCCGCTGCCCGCATGTTACGCCGTGGGGTGCTGGACATTGACTTTCTCATGATCGTGGCCGCGTTGGGCGCAGCTTATCTGGGAGAATGGTCTGAGGGAGCCATCCTCCTGTTCCTCTTCTCTCTTAGCGGGGCGCTGGAAACCTTTGCTATGGACCGTACCCGCCGTGCTATTGAGAAGCTGATGGCCCTACGCCCACCGGTGGCCACGGTCCGGCGCAACGGCCAGGAAGTGGAGGTGCCGGTTGAGGAGGTCCACATCGGCGAAGAGGTCATTGTCCGGCCGGGTGAAGCCATTCCCCTGGACGGTGTGGTCAAGGATGGTGTTTCGGCCGTGGACCAGTCCCCCATTACGGGTGAATCCATACCCGTGACGAAGAAGAAAGGGGATAAAGTGTTCGCGGGGACCATTAACACCGAGGGCAGCTTGGTTATCGAGGTAACCAAAAAAGCAGAGGAGTCCACACTGGCCCGTATTATCGCCCTGGTGGAGGAAGCCCAAAGCGAACGGGCACCCCTCCAGCGATTTATTGACCGCTTTAGTCAGCCCTACGCGACCAGTGTGGTTCTCTTTGTGGTGGCCTATTTCGGTATTGGGTGGCAGATCTTAGGCTGGCCTTTGGCAGATGTCCTGTACCGATCGATGACGTTATTGGTGGTGGCCTCACCCTGCGCGTTGGTCATTTCTACGCCGGCCTCCTTCCTTTCGGCTATTGCTGCCGGTGCCCGTAACGGCATCCTTTTCAAGGGAGGCGTGCACTTGGAGAACCTGGCAAAGGTTCGGGTGATGGCCTTTGACAAAACGGGCACACTGACCGTGGGCAAGCCTACGGTCACTGATGTGGTGCCGGCGCCGGGGCACACCGAGGCAGACCTGTTGTACCTGGCCGCTTCTGTCGAACGGCGGTCCGAGCATCCCATCGCGCGGGCCATCGTGCGTTATGCCCAGGAGCGCCATCTCAC
>WFWT01000012.1 GCA_015490995.1 Anaerolineae bacterium
CGAGAACGGTACATCCTGTGAAGGTGGAGATACACCTATGGAAAGCGTGGTCGGTTGGCCTTTGTTGAGCATCATCACCTTTTTGCCCCTGTTCGGGGCACTGGTTTTGCTGATATTGCCCAAACAGGGGCGGTTGCCGTGGTACTGGGCGCTATTGGTCACGTTGGTGACCTTTATCCTTTCCCTGCCGCTGTTCTTTGCCTGGCAAGTGGGAGAGCCCGGGTACCAGTTCGTGGAGCGGTATCCGTGGGCGCCATCCCTAGGCCTTAATTATATCCTGGGGGTGGATGGTATCAGCCTTTTTCTCGTGTTGCTTACCACTTTTCTGGGGCCAATTGTCATTCTGGCCTCGTGGGAAAACATTACAGACCGTCCTGTAACCTACCTGTTCCTCATGCTGGTATTAGAAACGGGCATGTTGGGGGTCTTCCTTGCCCTGGACTTGATCCTCTTCTACGTTTTCTGGGAGTTGACCCTTATCCCTATGTATTTCATTATCGGTTTGTGGGGCGGCCCGCGACGGGTATACGCGGCCCTCAAGTTCTTCATCTACACGATGGCCGGCAGTGTTCTGATGTTGGTGGCCATCCTTGTGCTCCGGTATTATAGTGGCACATTTGACCTGACAGAGATTCTGGCCACGACCCGGTTGGACGATTACGTGCAGTGGTGGCTGTTCTTGGCCTTCGCGTTGGCCTTTGCCATCAAGGTACCCTTATTCCCCTTCCACACCTGGCTGCCGGACGCACATGTGGAAGCGCCGACCGCGGGCTCGGTTATCCTGGCCGGCATTCTGTTGAAGATGGGCACATATGGCTTTTTACGCTTCGCGTTGCCCCTTTTCCCGCGCGCTGCAGCGTCTTTGACCGGGCTCTTTCTGACGCTGGCGGTGATCGGTATTCTCTACGGGGGCATGGTCGCGCTGCGCCAGCGCGATTTCAAACGCCTGGTCGCTTATTCGTCTGTGGCCCACCTGGGGTTCGTCATGTTGGGCATCTTCGCGTTGACCCCTCAAGGGCTTAGCGGCGCCGTGCTTCAGATGGTGAATCACGGGTTGAGCACCGGCGCCCTGTTCCTTCTGGTGGGGATGCTGTACGATCGACGGCATACGCGGATGCTGGATGAGTTTGGGGGGCTGTGGGCCGTTATGCCCGTGTACGGTGCGTTCTTGCTTCTGACGGTGTTCAGTTCCGCAGGGGTGCCTGGCCTGAACGGTTTTGTAGGGGAGTTCACTATTCTGGTGGGGGCGTTTTGGAAGTACCGCCTGGCGGCCACACTGGCTGCCCTGGGCGTTATTGTGGCCGCTTGGTATCTTTTCCACGCGTTTCGCGCGGTCATGCAGGGGCCCATCACCCGACCTGAAAACCGAACTTTGACCGATTTGACCAAGAGGGAAGTGGCGATTTTGGTGCCAATTGTAGTTATGTACTTCATCATCGGGTTGTTCCCTAATCTTTTCCTGGAACGCATTAATCCCACAGTAATCGAGACTCATCGGTACGTGATTCAGCACGCTGCGCCACCCATTGAGGCGCCGACTATCGAGGAGTAGAGGAACTGCACCCTGATTGAGCACGGATGAACCTTGCGCGACGGCGTTGGAGGACCTATGACACTTCAGGATTTCATGCCGATCCTGCCGGAGATGGTGTTGCTTGCCACCGCTGTGGCGGTGTTGATGGTGGACACCTTTTTGGGGGATAAGCGGTGGTTGACGTGGGTAGGGCTGGTAGGGGTGTTGCTTGCCGGCGCGGCAACGTACTGGTTAGCCCTACAACCCCCAGCCGACTTTCAAGACATGGCCGCTTCAGACGCGTATACTGCCTTCTTCCGACTGGTCATTCTGGTGGTGACCGGTCTAGGGCTCTTGATGGCCATGAACTGGCTAGAGGCCCACGGCGAACAGCAAGGGGAGTACAACGCGCTCCTGCTTTTGGCCGCGATCGGCATGACCTTAATGGCCGCGGCGACCCACATGCTCACTCTGTTCGTGGCCCTGGAGCTCTTTTCCCTATGCCTATACATCCTGGCGGGCTTTGAACGGGAACGTGCATCTTCAGGAGAAGCCGCGCTGAAATATCTGCTTCTGGGCGCGTTCTCCAGTGCGCTGTTTTTATATGGTATTGCCCTGGTATACGCGGCTACCGGCGCGTTGACCTTTGCCGGTATCGCCCAAAAGGCATCCCTTTCTCCGCTCTTTTTAGCCGGTGTGGGCCTTCTCATTGTGGGGTTTGGGTTCAAGGTGGCGGCAGTGCCTTTCCACATGTGGACGCCGGATGTGTACCAAGGTGCTCCAACTCCGGTGACGGCATATATGTCGGTCGCGACGAAGGCGGCTGCCTTTGCCGCGTTTGTGCGCCTTTTCGTGGGCACGCTGGGTGTGGAGAAAAGCGCCTGGGTGCCCGCACTGGCCGCGTTGGCCGTGCTGACCATGGTGGTAGGGAATCTCGCCGCGTTGTCGCAGCACAGTTTGAAACGCATGTTAGCTTACTCCTCCATTGCCCATGCAGGCTACGTACTGGTAGGACTGGCGGCGGCCAACACTACCGGCACGGCTGCGGTGCTCTTTTACCTGTTGGTGTACGCGTTTATGAACTTGGGCGCCTTTGCAGTGGTGATCGCGCTGGAACGCCAGGGTGAAGGGGATGTGACCCTTTCCCAAATGCGCGGCCTGGCCCGAACACATCCGTTGTTAGCGGCGGCCATGGCCATTTTTATGTTCAGCTTGACAGGTGTACCTCCCTTTGCCGGATTCTTCGGCAAACTTTACCTCTTTCAGGCAGCGGTGCAGGCGAACCTAACGTGGTTGGCTGTGATAGGTGTGATTAGCTCCGCGGTGTCCGCGTATTACTATCTGAACGTGTTGGTACAGATTTATATGGCCGATCCCGAAACACCGCCCACTCTGGCGTGGCGTCCTGTATTGGGGCTTGCCACTTTGGTGGCGGTGGTGTTCGTTGTTGGTATCGGCCTGTTCCCCGATTTCTGGCTTCAACTGGCGTTAGGTGGCATGCGGGTGATTCTGGGATAACGCTCCTGGGACCGAAGAACGCCATTCGGGACCGGGATAACCGGTCCCGAATGGCTTCTCGGATGATGGTACAGGGAGCCTTCCTCACTTATCGACTGGCGACGTTGGCCGCTACAAGGATCGGATCCCACACCGGCGCGAAGGGAGGGGCGTAACTGGCATCCAGTTGTGCCAAGTCATAGGTAGTCCAACCGGCGTGCAGTGCGGCTGCGAGCACGTCGATGCGCTTGGCTACTCCTTCCTGCCCGACGATCTGTCCGCCCAAGAGGCGGTGGGTGCCCCGTTCGTAGACCAACTTTACCTGGATGGGTCGGCTGCCCGGCATGTAATGGGCGCGGGTAGTGCTTTGAACCGTGATCGCTGCCGCGTCAATTCCCTCTTCCCGGGCTTGTTGCTCGCTCAGCCCGGTGCGGGCTACATGTAGATCAAACACCTTGACGACCGCTGTTCCCACCACGCCGGCAAAGCGGGCGTTGCCCCCGGCCGCGTTAGTACCTGCCACCCGGCCCTGTTTGTTGGCCGTGGTACCGAGGGGAATGTACGCAGGTTTGCCCGTCACCAGGTGGTGGACTTCCGCTACGTCCCCTGCGGCCCACACGTGGGGCACGTTGGTGCGCATTTGGGCATCCACGGCGACTGCACCCGTAGGCCCCAACGCGATGCCGGCCTCCTGGGCGAGGGTCACGTTGGGCCGTACACCGACGCTCAGCACGACCACCTCGGCCGGGAAGGTGTGGCCGTTGGCTACCACCTCACGTACTCGCGTTTTCCCCTCAAAGACCTCTACTCGGTGGGTGAGCAGGACCTCCACACCGTGGCGTGTCAGGGTCTCTGCCACCGGTGCGGCGACATCGGGGTCTACGGTGGGCAACACCTGGGGTAACATTTCGATGAGGGTCACGCGCACTCCTCGCGCCATGAGGGCTTCCGCCATCTCCAGGCCGATGTACCCACCGCCGACGATGACCCCACGGTGAGGTCGGTGTTCCTTTAACCACGCGTCGAGGGCCAGGGCATCCTCGGGCGTGCGGAGAGTGAAGATGCCGGATAATGTGACACCGGGCAAGGAAGGCCGCGTTGCCACACCACCGGTTGTCAAGATCAGTTTGTCCCATGGGTCGACGCGCGTTTCACCCGTGCGCCGGTCACGCACCGTCACCGTGCGGGCTGTTACATCAATGTGAGTGACCTCGTGGTGGGTTAACGCTCGGATGCCCTGGCGGGCAAACTGGGCCGGCGTACGGGCGATCAGCTCCTCTATACGGGCGATATCCCCTTTAATGAAGTAGGGAAACCCACAGGCACCGTAGCTGACAAACCCAGATTTCTCGTAAACGACGATCTCCAGGTCGGGGTTGGTCCGGCGAGCTTTGGCAGCGGCGCTCATGCCCGCCGCCACTCCTCCCACGACGACTAGCCGTTCGGGCATGGTTTCCACCTCATGTTTGGTGTTAGGGTATGCTTGGGCCAAAGGTTGGGCAAGGGATTCCGGGTTAAACGGCCGCGCCTGGGGAACATTTTACGGCACAAGGAAAGGGGGCGGCATCGCCGCCCCCTTTCCGCTACCGTGGACTACAGGGCATTACTCTTTCTTCGTCGCGAAGCCCAGCACCCGGTACAGGGGGCAGAAGCCGACGACACCTGTTACCAGAAGAACAATGCCGATAATGCCCACAATAACTGCCGCGGTACCGGACAGGACGTTCCCCAGCCACAGGTACAACAACACCAGGCCGAGGATAACCCGCACAATGCGATCCCAGCCCGCTTCATTGACCAGACCGCTCATGGCTCACCTCCCTCATGTGTGTGCCCTTCATCACGGTATAGACGGTTTGCCGGTACGTACCCTGCACAGACGGTCGGTGGGGGAGGCGGAAGGGGGGCGCGCACCGAACGCCTTTCCCTTCCTGACAGTTTCTCCATTATATAATACGCGCGGGTATAAGACCCAGATTGATAGGCCATGATCATATGGTATTTCGGACTCACGCGCCGACCGGGAGCTGCTTCACCTTCATCAGCTCACGCACGAACATCGCTTCTGGTACTGCGCCTTCAATATGGATATTCTCGTTGATGACGGTGCGAGGCACGCCCATAACTTGGTAGCGCATGCCCAGGTGTGGGAACTCGGTAACCTCCACCATATCCGCGCGGATGTGGCTACTGGCCAAGGCCAGCTGGTGGGCCAGCATCACCGCGCGGGGGCAGTAGGGACAGGTCGGTGTGACGAATACCTGGATGTGTACCGGCTGGTCTAGCGTGCGGATCTGCTCTAAGGTGGCCGGGCTCAGGTGGATTTGGCCGTTACTGACAAGTTTAATGGCCTCCAACAAGGACATGAATTCGTAGCCACTGGGAATGCCGAAGAAACGAATGCCATAATCCACTTCCCGTCCATCGGGCAGCACACGTACCGGCACAATGGCGGGAATTTTGTCCACACCGAAGCGGTCGGCCAAGGCCTTTTCCTCCTGGAAGTCGTGCACGCTGACAGAGACCTTGTCCGACAACGCAGCAACCTCTTCACAGATCTGTCGTGTTTCCTGACAATAGGTACACTCGAACGCCTGGGTAAACACGTGCAGGCGTACCGGGTGGTCCAGGTGTTCGGCGAAATCTTTTCGGATGTATTCCGCGTCTTGTGGTGAAAGCAAAGGCATTGGATCCACCTCCCTTTGTAAACATACTTTGCACCCTGTAGGATGCAAAGGAGCGTGAGGGCGTTACATAACATATTGAGGGGGCGAAAGGTGTGCACAGGGGTGTAACCTTTGGGTGGGCAAGAGCGTCGAATAGGTGGCTTATCTCCCGACGCCGTCAGGGCTGTCTCTTATACACATCTCCGA
>WFWT01000013.1 GCA_015490995.1 Anaerolineae bacterium
GGCCCCTGCGTCCGAGGCCTTGCCCCGCTTTGCAGCCCAAGCCCACCGCCGCCTGCAGACGGTCGATCTGAGCCCATGTCACACCGCGTTCGCGGAGCACATCCGGGAGGAAATGGCCAAGCTGGCCCAACAGGAGGGATTTCAGTACCTGGAATATTACCTTCCCTTCTTCTATTCCCATCCCAGCACCCTGTTTGACCACCTTCCCCCTGAAGCACTGGTGCTGGTGGAGGACGGCCAGGAGATAGAGACCACTTGGCAGACATTAAGCGAGCAGGCCGAACAGGTGCGAGCAGATCTCCTCGCCATTCAAGAAATGCCTGGTAACTGGCCCCGACCGTACGTCACCTGGGAAGAGGTAAAACCACAAGCGCGTGCACGGCCTACCATAGTCCTGGGACACACAGGATACGACCGGTACACGGTGGACCCGGAACAGGAAGCGTTGCACGATCTCTTCACCCCCGCACCCTACTTCGGGGGCAAAGTACGTCACATCGTGCGCCAGGTCATGCAGGTGCGCGAGGAGGGGGGACACGTGGTGCTTATCTCCCGTCAGGCCCCTCGGCTGGCCAACCTGTTTACCGAGGCGGGCTATCCCACTCGGCCGATGAGCGCGCTGGAGCGAGCCCCGGAAGGTCCGGGCATTTCCATCGTGCACGGTGTCATGCCCGGCGGATTTATCCTGACCGTCACCGATGTTCCGGCCGAACACCGGGGATGGCGTGAGGTCTGGGTGCTGACGGACACCGAGCTCTTTGGCTTCCGCAAGGCCGTGCGGCGCCATGTGCGCATTCGACCCACGTCGGTGGACACCTTCTTCTCCGACTTTCGGCCCGGAGACTACGTGGTGCACATTGACCATGGCATCGGCATCTATCGTGGGCTGGTGCGGGTCGCCCTGGACGGCCAGGAACGGGAATATCTCCTGGTGGAGTACGCGCAAGGGGACAAGCTGTACGTGCCCGTACATCAGGCGGACCGGTTGGCCCGGTACGTGGGGCCTGAAGGTACACCCCCTGTTCTCAACCGCCTGGGTACCGCGGACTGGGCACTGGTCAAACGACGGGCCAAGCGCGCGGTGGCCGAACTGGCGAAGGAACTCCTGGAACTGTATGCCTTACGGGAGACCATCCGGGGCCACGCTTTCAGCCCGGATTCCCCCTGGCAACAAGAGCTAGAAGCTTCCTTCCCCTATGAGGAAACGGAGGACCAATTACGGGCCATCGCGGAAGTCAAGCGGGATATGGAAAAACCCCGGCCCATGGATCGACTGGTGGTGGGGGATGTCGGCTTCGGCAAGACAGAGGTGGCCATCCGGGCCGCGTTTAAGGCCGTACTGGACGGGAAACAGGTGGCCGTACTTGTGCCCACCACGGTGCTCGCCCAGCAACACTACCGCACCTTCCGCGAGCGGCTGGCCCCCTTCCCGGTCAACGTGGCCATGCTCTCCCGGTTTTTAACCCGCAAACAACAAACCCAAGTGCTGGAAGGCCTGCGCCGAGGCAGCATCGACATCGTCATCGGCACCCATCGACTGCTCTCGGACGACGTACAGTTTAAGGACCTGGGCCTCCTTATTATCGACGAAGAGCAGCGCTTCGGCGTAGCCCACAAGGAAAAGCTCAAACAGCTCCGGGCTACGGTGGATGTGCTCACCCTCACGGCAACGCCCATCCCCCGCACCCTCCACATGAGCCTCACAGGCATCCGTGACCTAAGCACCATAGAGACACCGCCGGAGGACCGGTTGCCCGTGCGCACCACCGTGGCCGAATACGATGACCACCTGGTTCGACAGGCCATTTTGCGCGAACTGGATCGGGGAGGGCAGGTATACTTTGTGCACAACCGAGTAGAAGGCATTGAGGCCATCGCGGACACCATCCGGCGTCTGGTGCCAGAGGCACGAGTCGGCGTCGCCCACGGCCAGATGGCCGAACGAGAGCTGGAACAGGTAATGTTGCGTTTCGCAGAAGGGGAGCTGGACGTATTAGTCTGCACTACCATTATCGAAAACGGATTGGACATCCCCAACGCGAACACCATCATCATTAACCGGGCTGATCAGTTCGGCTTGGCCCAGCTGTACCAGCTGCGCGGTCGCGTGGGGCGTGGCGCGGTACGCGCGTACGCGTACCTGCTGTATGATAAGGGCAAACGCCTCTCCCCCGAAGCCCGACGGCGTTTGGAAGCCATTTACGAGGCCTCAGAACTCGGAGCAGGCTTTCGGGTGGCCTTGCAGGACCTGGAGTTGCGCGGGGCAGGCGAGCTCCTGGGCGCGCGGCAACATGGACACATTGCCGCTATCGGGTTTGACCTGTATGCCCGCTTGCTGGCCCGCGCCGTCCAAGAATTGAAGGAACGGGGGG
>WFWT01000014.1 GCA_015490995.1 Anaerolineae bacterium
CCCTGCAGGCGAAGCAGAGGAGGTGGTTCCCCTCTCCCGCATGCGCAAGGCCATCGCCGAACACATGGTGCGCAGTGTACACACCTCCCCCCGCGCCGCCACCTGGATGGAAGTGGACATGTCCCGTGTTCTGGCACACCGGGAACAGCACAAGGAAACCTTCGCCCGCCAGGGCGTGCGCCTTACCCTGACACCTTACTTCATCCTGGCCACCCTGGCAGGCTTAAAAGCGGTTCCCGAAGTGAACAGCGTCTGGCGGGAGGACGCTATAGTGCTCAAGCGGCGGTATCACATCGGTGTGGCCGTAGCCGTGCCCGAAGGGCTGGTGGTGCCGGTCATTCGGGACGCGGACCAGTACAGCCTCTTGGGCCTGGCCCGCAAGGTGAACGAGCTTGCCGAACGGGCACGCGCGGGCAAACTCCACCCGGATGAACTGAGCGGCAGCACGTTCACCATCACCAATCACGGCGTTTTCGGCAGCCTGTTCGGCGTCCCCATCATCAATCAACCCAACGTGGGTATCCTCGGGTTCGGCGCGGTCCAAAAGCGAGTGGTGGTTGTCGACGATGCCATTGCCATTCGCCCGATGATGTACCTCTCCTTCGTGTTTGACCACCGGGTGCTGGACGGCGCCAACGCCGACCGATTCCTCGGGGTAGTTAAACAAACGCTGGAAGAATGGCCTCGCGAGTGAGCAGGTCGGGAAGGTGCATGCGGCACCTTCCCGACCCCGTTGCACCACGCCGCGTCCCAGATTTGGACCACCGATGTTGCTGGGAGAAGATATATACACCCCTTTCCCTCCAACCGGACGCATAATCGGTCATTTCTGTAATATACCCCGCACAGGGAGGAAACGATCATGGCCAATGCATCCTACGACGTAGTAGTCATCGGCGGTGGGCCCGGTGGCTATGTTGCCGCCATTCGCGCGGCCCAGCTGGGTCTGAAGACCGCTCTGGTGGAAAAAGAAAACCTCGGCGGCGTGTGCCTTAATTGGGGATGTATTCCTACCAAAGCACTGCTCCGTAACGCTGAACTGGCCCACCTTTTGCAGCACAGGGCAAAAGAATTCGGCTTTGTCTTCGATAACCTGCGCTTGGACTACACGGCTGCAGTGAAGCGCAGTCGTCGAGTGGTAGATCGACTGGTGAAAGGTGTGGGATTCCTCATGCGCAAAAACGGTATCACCGTGCACACGGGTACAGCTCGGTTGCGCTCCCCCAATGAGATAGACATCCAAACCGCGGACGGCAACGCGGAGCACATCACCGCCCGCAGCGTGATCATCGCCACCGGTGCACGGCCGCGCGCGTTGCCCGGCGTCACCGTGGACGGACAACGGATACTCACGTACCGACAGGCCATTGTCCAGGATACGCTGCCCAAGTCGGCCATTATCATCGGTGCCGGTCCCATCGGTGTGGAGTTCGCCTACATCTGGCGGGCATACGGGGTGGAGGTCACGTTGATAGAAATGTTGCCTCACCTGTTGCCCCTGGAGGATGAGGAGGTCAGCGCGGAGTTGGAGCGAGCTTTTAAGCGCCTGGGCATCCGTTTCCACTTGAACGCTAAGGTGGAAAGGGTAGAGGTCACCGATGATGGCGTCCGCGTGACGGTAACCCAAGAGGGTAAGGAAACGGGGCTAGAGGCCGATCAGGTCCTTATTGCTATCGGCGTGCAAGGCAACACCGACAGGTTGGGACTGGAGGACCTGGGCATACGCACCGAACGCGGGTTTATTGTCGTGGACGAACACATGCGCACGAACGTGTCAAACGTGTATGCCATTGGAGACGTGACCGGCAAAACACCGTTGGCTCACGTAGCTTCGGCACAAGGCATCGTAGCAGCCGAACGCATCGCGGGCGTAGACACGATCACGTTGAACTACGAGATGATGCCGCGGGCCGTGTATTGTCAGCCGCAAGTAGCCTCTTTTGGCCTTACCGAAGCCCAAGCACGGGAACGCGGTTACGAAGTCAAGGTGGGCAAATTCCCCTTCCAGGCAAACGGAAAGGCCCTGGGGCTTGGCGAGAGCCAGGGGTTTGTCAAAATCGTAGCTGATGCCAAGTACGGTGAGATCTTGGGCGCACACATGATCGGCCCAGAGGTAACCGAACTCTTGCCGGAGCTCACCTTGGCCCAGGCGTGGGAACTTACCCCAGAGGAAATCGCGCGCAACGTCCACGCCCATCCCACCCTCTCGGAGGCACTCATGGAAGCTGCCCACGCGTGGACCGGACACGCGATCCATATGTGAGGTATGGCGCATTTTGATACACACGGAGGAACCATGCACATACCACACGACTACCACATTCATTCCTCCTTCTCCTTTGATTGCCAGATGTCCCTGGAGCAGATCTGCGAGCGAGCCATCGCGCTGGGCATTCCCGAAATCTGCATCACGGATCACGTGGATTTTGTGCCCGGCGATCCAAGCACGGGCTACTTCCAACCCGAAGCCTACTTCGCCGCCATCGAGGCATGCCGGGAAAAGTTCGGCGACCGGCTGACCATCCGGGCGGGCGCGGAGATGGGGGAACCTCACCGGTTTCCTTACGAGAGCGAAATCCTCGCCGATGAATATCCCTTCGATTTCATCCTAGGCTCGCTCCACTGGGTGCAAGATGAGATGGTCCTCCAAAGGGAATACTTTACCCATCGCTCCCCGCAGGAGGCCTACATAGCCTACTTTACAGAACTACATACCATGGTGCGGGTGGGGGGGTTTGACGTTCTCGGCCACTTGGATGTGGTCAAACGCTACGGCTTCGACGTGTACGGGACATTCGACCCCCAAGAGTTTGAGGAGCCCATCCGCGAGGTGCTGCGTGCCTGTGTAGAAGTGGGCATCGGCCTGGAGGTGAACACCAGCACTCTCCGACGCCCCGTGCACCAACCCTCCCCCACCCTCACCGTGCTCAAGTGGTACCGGGAAATGGGAGGTGAGATCGTGACGCTGGGCTCCGACGCCCACGAGTTGGCCCACATCGGCTACGCGCTGGCGGACATGGTGGCCCTGCTCAAGGCCGCTGGCTTCACCCACGTCACATCCTTCGCCGACCACCAACCTTACTTTGTCCCCCTCCCCTGATCCGGTACAATAACGCGAGACCAAACATTCAAGTCAAAGATCACACCACCAGCGCCGGTGGTAGGTCAAGGCACGACCGAACACGAACGAACGTTAAGGAGGGAACATTCCATGGCTCACCGGTTGTCGCGTGTGCCTATAGAGCTGGACCCCAATCCTCCCCGCCATGACTGGCGACGTCCACATCTCACCCCAGGCCGACGCCCAGAGTGGTTGCGTGTCCGGGCGCCTACGAGCCCCAACTACCATCGTCTGAAGGCATTGATGCGCAACCACCACTTACATACCGTGTGCGAAGAAGCCCTGTGCCCCAACATCGGAGAATGCTGGGGACGTGGCACAGCCACCTTTCTTCTGCTCGGGGATACCTGCACGCGGTCCTGTGGCTTTTGCAAGATCAAGACGGGCCGTCCCGGCCCGGTGGACTGGGATGAACCCCGCCGCGTGGCCGAGACGGTGGCCATGATGGGCCTGCGCCACGCCGTGCTCACTTCGGTGAACCGGGACGACCTCCCCGACGGCGGTGCGACCATTTTCGCCATGACCATTCGTGAGATCCGCAAGCGCCTGCCCGGATGCACGGTGGAAGTGTTGATCCCTGACTTCCAAGGCAACCGGGAGGCATTACAGATCGTAATGAACGAGCGGCCGGAAATCCTCAACCACAACCTGGAAACTGTACCGCGACTGTACCGTCGTGTGCGTCCTCAGGCCAAGTATCGCCGCTCACTGGACGTCCTCAAGTGGGCCAAGGAGATGGTGCCCGACGTGCTGACCAAATCGGGCATTATGGTGGGCCTGGGGGAACGGTGGGAGGAACTCTTGCAGGTGATGGACGACCTGCGGGCAGTGGAGTGTGATATTCTCACCATCGGACAGTACTTGCAGCCCAGTCGCTATCACCTGCCCATCGAACGGTACTACACGCCTGAGGAGTTCGAACGCCTGCGGGAAGAGGGTTTACGTCGAGGCTTCAAGTGGGTTGAATCAGGTCCGCTGGTCCGGTCCTCGTACCACGCGGAGTCGCAAGCTGCTATACTGCCAACCCGCCAGCCCGAAGAGCCCTCGCGCGTTGGTTAACCCTCCCATAGGCCGGTTCGCAATCTGCCGGCACCGGGGAGATACATTACACATCATCATGTCGTGGAGGACACCCATGAGTGCTTATGAGCGTCAGCTACAGGAACTTAAGGAGCGATTACGGGAGATCTACGATCTCGAACACACACGGGCCTTGCTGTACTGGGACCAGGCCACATACATGCCGCCGGGTGGAGCCGCGGCTCGCGGGCGCCAGATCGCGCTCCTTTCCCGGCTGGCGCACGAACGGTTAACCGACCCCGCCATTGGTAAGCTCCTGGACGCGCTGCGCCCTTATGAGGAAAGCCTCCCTTATGACGATGACAACGCCAGCCTGATCCGGGTCACCCGCCGAATATACGAACGTGCCGTGAAAGTGCCCTCGGACTTCCTGGCAGCGTTCAGCGAGCACCAGGCCACCACGTACGAGGTCTGGGCCAAAGCACGGCCGGAGAACAACTTCGCCCTAGTCCGCCCTTACCTGGAAAAGACCCTCGATTACAGCCGCCGACTGGCCGACTTCTTCGCGCCGTACGAACACATCGCCGATCCCCTCATTGACTTCCACGATTACGGCATGAAAGTGAGCACACTTCGCCCCCTGTTCGCGCAACTGAAACAACAGCTCATTCCCTTGGTCAACGCCATTACTTCACAGGATCCCCCCGATGACAGCTGCCTCCACCGCCATTACCCGGAGGCACAACAGCTTGCCTTTGGGCTGGAGGTCATTCAGCGATTCGGCTTCGACCTACAGCGAGGCCGCCAGGATAAAACCCGTCACCCCTTTATGATCAAGTTCTCCTTGGGGGATGTCCGGATTACCACGCGCGTCAAGGAAAACGACCTGAGCGAAGCGATGTTTAGCACCTTCCACGAGGCCGGTCATGGGATGTACGAACAGGGCATCCGCCCAGAGTACGAAGGCACCCCGCTGGCCCGGGGCGCTTCCTCAGGAATACATGAGAGCCAATCCCGCCTGTGGGAGAACATGGTAGGCCGAAGCCGTCCCTTCTGGGAACACTTCTACCCCCGCTTACAAGCCCTGTTCCCAGAACAGCTAGGCACCGTTGACCTGGACACCTTCTACCGGGCCATCAACAAGGTCGAACGGTCCCTTATCCGCACCGACGCGGATGAAGTCACCTACAACCTGCACGTTATCATCCGCTTCGAGCTGGAACTGAACCTCCTGGAGGGAGAATTGAGTATCCGGGAGTTGCCCGAGGCGTGGCGAGCTGCCTACCAAGAATATCTGGGCATCACCCCACCCGACGATCGGGACGGGGTGCTCCAGGACGTTCACTGGTATCACGGTCCTATTGGGGGCGCGTTCCAGGGGTATACCCTGGGCAACATCCTGGCAGCCCAGTTCTTCGCCAAAGCGGTAGAAGCCCATCCAGATATCCCCGACGCAATACGCCACGGGGATTTCAGCGTACTTCATGCCTGGCTGAAGGAAAACATCTATCAACATGGCCGCAAGTACACACCCGCCGAGTTGATCGAGCGAGTCACCGGCAACGGCCTTTCCCTAGAACCGTACATCCGCTACCTGTACCAAAAGTACGGCGAACTGTACACCCTGTGAGGCTGGTTGACACCGTTCGCCGGCTTGCTGGGGGGTGCCGCGAGCCATTGCTTCTCTGCCGGCTGGGGAATGACCCTGCTCTAGGTCCCTTCACGCCCCACTGCCCGTTCCGGTGTGCCGGAACGGGCAGTGGGGATGTAAACCACACACCATTAACCGACCTCTACCGCTCGTGCTAGCGCTTCCAGCCCATCCAGATCGTCCAGGTCCAGCCATTGAAGCATAATGCGTTGGACTCCTGCTTCGGCAAAGACCCTCAGCTGCTCTGTGACCGTCGCAGGGGTGCCCACAATAACCCCGCGGGCCCGTAAAGTGTCCGGATCGCGGCCGCGTAACCGTTCCCGAAGCTCCTGGTCCGTCCGGCCGAACACCAGGCCGGTCATTAACGAGCGCCGTACATCCTCACGACGGCGTCCTTCTGCCGCCAAGAGCGCATCCAGCCGTCGGTTTAAGGCAGCGAAGCGAGCCGGTGGAATGTATACCGCGTTCCACTCGTCGGCAAAACGGGCGACCAGGGGCAACGTACGCCGTTCCCCATTGCCCCCGATGAGCAAGGGAGGTCCTCCCGGCCGTTGGGGCCTAGGTAAGAGCACGGCCTCCTCCAGGCGATAAAATCGGCCGTGG
Source organism: Anaerolineae bacterium (assembly GCA_015490995.1). Taxonomy (GTDB): domain Bacteria; phylum Chloroflexota; class Anaerolineae; order JAADDB01; family JAADDB01; genus S141-23. Next base: position 6,396 of record WFWT01000014.1, read on the forward strand.
AAAGTGACCGGCGTGTCTGACCGTAACAGCTGTCGAACCACCTGTACCCCCTCCGCGAAACGGGCAAAACGGTCTGCCACAGGCAGCAACGCAAAACCGAACATGCGATGCTCTCGCTCCTGCCACCCAGCCCCTACCCCTAATACCAGACGTCCCCCGGAGAGATCGTCCACGTCCTTTGCCATACGTGCTGTCCACACCGGATGACGAAAGGAGAAGGGCGTCACCAGAGGGCCGAACAGGATCCGTCGCGTGTGAGCGGCTAACCAAGTGAGGGAAACCCACAACTCTAGGGAATCCTTGTCCGGTGGCGAGGGGTTGGTGAAGTGATCCGAACGCCATAACCCCACAAACCCCAGATCTTCTACTGCCCGGGCAATCCGTTGCCAGCGAGGCCAGTTTAGCCCGTTCTGGCCTTCGATCATGATGCCTATTTCCATACCATCACCTCCCCCGAGCCGTTTCGGCACCAGGGCCTGCGTGAGCCGTATCTTGGTTCTCGCCGGGCCCTAGGGTATAATCCCCTTGAAGGGCTGACGATAGTATAACACAACCGTTCGCCGGGTGCGGGCCTGGCAAACGGTCCAGACAGGAATGAGGAGCACACGCCAGCGATGGCACGAGAATACATGGATGGCGCGACCGCCATCGTGCGGGGCGCTATCGACGCGGGGTGTACGTTCTTTGCCGGGTATCCTATCACCCCAGCCACGCCCATCCTCCTCCACATGGTACGGGAACTACCGAAGGTGGGCGGTGTGGCCCTGGAAGCTGAGGATGAGATCGCGGCCATCAGCATGTGCATTGGGGCCACGCTGGCCGGAGCGCGGGCGATGACCGCCACCTCCGGGCCGGGCATATCCCTCTTTTCAGAGAACATCGGCTTGGCCATCATGGCCGAAATTCCGTTGGTTATCGTCGATGCCCAGCGGCTGGGCCCGGCCACAGGAGGCGCCACTACCGGTGCCCAGGGAGACATTCAATTCCTTCGGTGGGGAACGTCGGGAGGATATCCGGTTATTGTCCTCGCGCCCGCCTCTGTCGCGGAATGTTACACGTTGACCCTGCGGGCCTTTGACCTGGCAGAGCGGTTTCGCGTCCCGGTGTTCCTGGCCACGGACAAGGACATGGTAATGAACATGGCAACCGTGGACACCGAGGCGCTAAAGCGTGTACCGGTACGGGAACGTCGTCTCGCGGCCACGCCCCCGCCTCAGTACCGCGATCCCCGGTGGCGACCTGAGGAAACCTTCCTGCCCTGGGCGTTCGAGCCAATCGACGCCGTGCCCCCTATGGCGCATTTCGGTGGTCCACACATTGTGCGAGTGACCACATCGACCCACGATGAGCACGGTTTTCTCACTAAGGACCCGGCCAAGGTCCAACGCTTGAACGAACACCTGTGGCGCAAGATCATGGACCACCGGGAGGAAACGGAATTTGCCCACTACGATCCTCAGGAAGGGGCCGACGTGCTTTTCCTGGCGTACGGCACACCGGCACGCGCGATGCGTGAAGCGGTCCGTCAAGCACGAGCAGCCGGTCACCGCGTGAGCGCGCTTACCCTGCACACTCTCTGGCCGGTGCCGGAGGGTATCCTTTCCTTCGCCCTCCGGGGAGTCCGTCGCGTGGTGGTGGGCGAGCTAAATTTCGGCCAGTACACCCGGGAGGTGGAGCGTATTGCTTATCGCGAAGCCGCCCGACACGGCGTCCCCGCGGCAGAGGTGATCGGCGTATATCGTGTGGACGGTTTGCCCCTGCACCCGGAGGCCTTCCTAAAGGCTATCACATGAGGAGGAACGTGCGCATGGCAACGAGGCCAGCATCCCCCATACCCGTGTCCATCACATGGGACACATATCGCAATGAGCGATCTTATCCCTTCTGTCCGGGCTGTGGTCACACCCACATCCTGAACGCGTTGAACCAGGCCCTGGTGCGTGTGCAGCGTGATCCCCACAAGGTAGTGCTGGTCAGCGATATCGGCTGTGTGGGGCTCAGCGATCAGTATTTCGCGGTAAATGCCCTGCACGGGTTACACGGCCGCAGTGTCGCGTACGCGACGGGGATCAAGCTTGCCAACCCAGAGCTCACCGTCATCGTTCTTATCGGCGACGGCGGCACCGGCATCGGTGGACACCACCTGATCAGTGCTGCCCGGCGCAATGTGGACCTGACCGTGCTGGTGTTCAATAACTTCAACTTCGGCATGACCGGCGGTGAGCACTCGGTCACCACACCGATCGGCGCGCACACCGCCACTACCCGTCAGGGCAACCCAGAACACCCCTTCGACATCGCCCGCACGCTGAGCATAAACGGCGCGACCTATGTGTGGCGTGGCACCACATTTGATACCGACCTCCCCGACCGCATCGCGGAAGCTATTGCCCATCCCGGCTTCGCGGTGCTGGACATCTGGGAGCTGTGCACCGCGTACTTTGTGCCTAACAACAACTTTAGCCGCAAAGTGCTCCAGGACCTCCAACATCGGCTGGGCATGGAGATGGGCCTGTTGCACCGAGAGGAACGCCCGGAATACGCCCAATATCACCGCCGTCTCATCGCCGAACAGGAGGGTGAACCGGCCCTGCCGGCACGCCCGCTGACCCCCCGTTACCACTCGACACTACACCACCCCTTTCGGATGGTCGTGGCAGGCAAAGCCGGGGGAAAGGTGCGTTCGGCCGCGCGGTTGGTCGCAGCTGGCGGCGTGCTTAGCGGCCTATGGGCGACCCAGCAAGACGATTACCCCGTCACCATCATGTCGGGGCACAGCGTGAGTCACGTGATCCTCAGCCCTGAAGAGGTGCTCTACAGTGGTGTGGACATTCCTGACGTGCTGATCATTACCGCGGCGGAAGGGTTGGCGAAAGTGCATCACTTTCTCCGGCGCATGAGGCCAACGGAAACCGTGTTCGTCACCCCGGCCTTCAGCGATGTGTCCACTGCGGCCCGCAAACTGCTGATCAACCCGCGCGATGCCGGTATCCGGGTGACCCGCACCAACGAAGTTCTTTTGACCTTGTTTGCGGCTATGCGCCATCTGGCCATTTACCCGATTGACGCGCTGGCAGAGGCCATTCGTATCCTGCAACGGCCGTCCATTGCCGAACAGAGCTTGACCGCGCTGGAAGCCAGCGCGCATGTCAAACCGAGGCCCATCTCATGAACTCACCTCCTCATTCGTGGCCTGTTATCGGACATGCATGGGCAATCCATTTGCTGGCCCAGGCCCTGAACTCCGGCCGGGTAGCCCACGCTTACCTCTTTACCGGTCCGGAAGGCATAGGTAAAACCACTCTGGCCCGCGCGTTCGCCCAGGCGCTCCTCTGCCGGGAGGACACTGCTCCCTGTCAAGTTTGCTCCACGTGCCGCCGCGTGCAGGCAGGCCACCACCCGGACGTGTGGGTGGTAGAGCCCGAACGCGGCCTCTTGCGGGTAGAGCAGGTCCGAGAGGTTGTGCGGGAGGCGAGTCGCCGACCTGTGGAGGCGACTTACCGGGTATTCATCCTTACCCACTTGGAACAAGCCCACCCCGCGGCGGCCAACGCCCTCCTTAAAACCCTGGAGGAACCTTCACCCCGCACCGTACTGGTGCTCACTGCATCGGCCCAGGACGTGATCTTGCCCACCCTGGTGTCCCGCTGTCAGACATTAGCCCTGCGCCCCGTGCCAGAGGCCACCCTTGTCCAGGCCCTCGGCGAGCGAGGTGTGGACCCTACTCGCGCGCGTGTGTTGGCGCGCCTCAGCGGTGGCCGTCCCGGTCACGCCCTGCGCATGATGGAAGACGCACACTTCTGGCAACGACGAGATGAGGCGTTCAACTTGGTACGCACATTTGCCGAAAGTTCCAGTCGATGGATACGATTAGAAGCCGCGGAACAGTATGCCCGCCAGGAACCTGAAACCCTGGCAGAAGCATTGGAATTATTGCTCAGCATCTACCGGGATGTCCTGGTGTGGCAGGCAGGACAGTCCGACGCGATACGACACGTGGACAAAGAGGCAGAGATCGCGCAATTGGCGGATCTCCTGAGCCAGGAGGCGGTGCGCACAATGGCTCAGCGCATCGCCCACGTGCTCGGCCAGGTGCGTACGCCCATCAACGTTCGCCTGGCACTGGATGTGCTCTTCCTCCACGCGCCCAGTGCCAAGACACCCTAAACCGGGTACCTCATCACGTTGGTCAGACGTTCCCGGTTGGAGGATAGTGGCGATGGCGACGGTTATCGGTGTGGCTTTCCGGCCCGCTGGGAAAATATATTACTTTGACCCTACCGGCTACGATGTGCAAGTGGGTGACTATGTCATCGTGGAAACCAGTCGGGGTAAGGAGTTGGGACAGGTAGTGCACCCCCCTCACGAAGTGCCCGACGACGCCCTCCCCGAGGAACTCAAGCCCATTGTACGCCGTGCCACCGCATGGGACCTGGTTTCTCAAGATCAATGGGCCCACAAGGAGGCAGAGGCGTTCGCCATCTGCAAGGAAAAAATCCGACAACATGGCCTGAAGATGAAACTGGTGAAATGCGAGTACAACTTCGACGGTGGACGGCTGGTTGTGTACTACACGGCGGAAAAACGGGTCGATTTCCGCGCCCTGGTGCGCGATTTGGCCCGCACCTTCCGCACCCGCATTGAAATGCGTCAGATCGGGGACCGAGATGAGACCAAGATGGTTTCCGGATATGGCCGGTGTGGGCGTGAACTTTGCTGTGCTACTTGGTTACGGGAGTTCACCCCTATCTCCATAAAAATGGCCAAAACCCAAAACTTACCCCTGAACCCCTCCGAGATCACGGGCATCTGTGGCAAGTTATTGTGTTGCCTCTCCTACGAACTCCTCACTTACGAGGAGGCCAACAAAAAGCTCCCGCGGGTGGGCAGTACGGTTATCACCATTTACGGCAAGGGGAAGGTGCTGCGCGTGAACGCGCTTACGGAGACGGTAACCGTACGCCTCATGCGGGAAGACGGCGAGGAAGGGGACATTGTCGAGCTGGGACGTGATGCCCTGTACACTAAAGCTCCCGGCAACGGCACCCGTAACGGTGGGCGAACGTGTAACGGGTGCGCGGTGGTAAAGGGCCGGACACCGCCCACGTAGCGCCGACCGCGGTTCCCTCCCGGGAACCTGTTACTCGGACGCATCGGTGGGCGGTGTCGTTTGTTGGCGCGGTACCGACATTACGCGAAACCGCAATGCCGTACGTTCCTGCCCATCAATCTCAATGTCCACAAAGGAGGGCTGACACCAAATATCCAACCCGTCCTCCTCCAAGTACGTACGGGCGATAGCCATTGCCTTCACGGCCTGGTTTACTGCGCTTGCCCCAATAGCCTGCACAACCGCTTCGCGGCGCTCACGGATCACCCCGGCAATGGCACCGGCGACCGCGGTCGAACGGGAATTGGACGATACCTTAATGATGTTCTGCTGTCCCTGCGGATCGGGTGTCGTGGACGTTTGCTCCACGTTCGGGAAGGTCGTTGTATCCACCATGATCGGCACCTCCATGTCCGCCTCCTTGATAGCCTTTGGGTGCACCCTGCACCCGTTGTCCACACACTGTGCCCGCCCGATAGGCGGTTCCGTCAGTTAAAGACGCACAACGGGGGGAAAAGTTATGCAGTTTCCACACTGTACCCGTATCTCACCCTCCAACTCTCACGTCTAGATTGAAGGACGCACATGGTGCAACACGACCTGAAGCCACCCGCCCAATACGGAATAGAGATTATACTCACCATCAGTACAGGCGCTAAAACGATGGGACGCCATTTTCCCTGCCTCTGTCACATCTGCAGGGAAGGGCACCCGGCTACCGGTCTCCGGACCGGAAGGGCCCATCATCACAGAAGAGGAGACGTTACAACTCCACGGCAAGGGAGGGATATCGATGACACGAGAAGGTGGCCCCGACACCCGGTGGGCGCGTTGGCTCACCCTGAAGACGTACGCTTTGACTCTGCTCAGTCTGTTCATCGCGGTTGCCGCCCCCATGCTCCTGGCCAGCACAGATCCCACACCTGCATCCCCCTTCCGCTCCCAGATCTGTGCCCAGTTACTGGCCGACCCATCCTTTGAAGCCCACAACGACACCGGCTGGCAACGCCCCATCACCCGTTATCGGGCCCGATACGTAAACACTCCGGTCTATGACGGCGAGTGGGCCGCCCAGGTGGGCATCCCTCTCACCGCACAACCCCGATATGCTTACTCCTCGATCCAACAGAAGGTAACCATCCCCCCCAATGTCTCTCAGGCCACTCTCCGCTTCTACCTCTATTTAACCTCTGGACAATCCCATCCCCGGCCGCGACCTGCCGTGGGCCCGCTGGATGACCCGCGCCTCCTGGTGGGCAAGGAAGGCAGTGGGGATGCCCAGTACGTACTCCTCCTGGACCAACGTAAGCGTCTGGTGCGGACACTGCTTTTCTTCTGGGGCCGCCATGCACCCTCCTGGCAGGAGTACACGTTTGACGTCAGCGCATACGCGGGACGCACGTTGTACATCCACTTTGAGACGTTTAACAACGCGTACGACGGCACGACTGCCCAATATGTGGACTTAGTCACCCTGGAAGTGTGCACAACCGTAACCGACCGCACCTTCCTGCCATTGCTGGGCAAGAACTTCACCGAGGTACGTACGCCCGCCACGCCCACCCCTACCCCCACACCTACGCCCACAAACACGCCGACACCCACCCCCACACCCACGCCGACACCTACGCCCACACCCACACCGACACCCACGCCCACGCCCACACCAACAC
>WFWT01000015.1 GCA_015490995.1 Anaerolineae bacterium
GACTGGAACAGGGAGAACTGCCCGCCTGTGTCACCACCTGCATCGGCGGTGCCAACTACTTTGGCGACGCTAACGATCCCGATAGCTTGGTCTCCGAGCTTATTGCCCAACCAAACGTCATGCGGCTCAAAGAAGAGATGGGCACGGAGCCTAGGGTGTATTACTTGGTGTGAGTGGAGATTGCCTAGTCTCCAATTTCTAATCCCCTGCACTTCTAAGGAGGTTTAACCATGAACAAGACCATACAACGCATTGCCTGGGCCGTCGCGATTGTCGCCTTCCTCGTGGGCTTGGTCGGCCTGTACCAGCGGCTCGCGTTCGGCCACCAGGTAGCCAACTACGGTTCCTACGTGCCGTGGGGCTTGTGGGTCGCAGCATACATTTACTTTATGGGGCTTTCCGCTGGCGCGTTCCTGTTCTCCACGCTGGTATATGTCTTTCGAGTAGAACGATTGGAGAAGATAGGCAAACTGGCCCTGTGGACGGCTCTGGTGACCTTCCTGGCTGCGGCCATCTCCATCTGGTTGGACTTAGGTCATCCAGGACGAGGATGGCGTCTGCTGACGAACACGAACTTCCGGTCGGTCATGGGATGGATGAGCTGGTTCTACTCGGCATACTTCCTTTTGTTGTTGGTCACACTGTGGTTCGCCATGAGGACTGACCTGGTCGCGTGCGCGAAGGAACCAGGCCTCAAAGGCGCGGTGTGCCGCTTCTTGACCTTTGGTCGCACAGACCTTTCGGACGCCGCGCTGAATCGCGACCGACGTATCTTACGGGTCCTTTCTACCGTTGGCATGCCGCTGACGGTCGCCTTCTCAGGCGGCGCAGGAGCGCTCTTTGGTGTCGTTGGCGCGCGGCCCTACTGGCATTCCGGGCTAACGCCCATCATGTTCCTGGTAGGTGCCCTGCTTTCCGGCGGCGCGTTGTTGACATTCATCGTCACCGTCTGGGGCCCAAATCGCGGCACGTCTGAACACCGAAACCTGGTCATCTTCCTCGGCCGCGTCACACTGGGATTGCTGGTGCTGTACATCTTGCTGGAGTGGGCTGAGTACTCCATCGCGCTGTGGCAGGCCGTGCCCGCGGAGGCGGCAAGCGTGCGTTTGGTCCTCTTCGGCCCCTATTGGTGGGTGTTCTGGATCGTCCACCTGGGGTTGGGGGTCGTCCTTCCCCTTCTCTTGTTGGCCTTTGCCGGTCGCCGACCCGGCCTGGTCGCCACGGCTGCCGCCCTGGTGGCGATAACCTTCCTTGCCGTGCGAGTGAACATCGTCGTGCCGGGTTTGGCGGTAGAGGAACTGCGCGGCTTGCGGGAAGCCTTCCACGGGCCTGGCCTGACCTTCGACTACTTCCCGAGCCTGGCCGAATGGCTCTTCTTCCTCTGGGTTGCGGGGCTGGCCGGGCTTCTGTTCCTGATTGGCTACAGCTTATTGCCCATTGTACGGCCGACAAAGGAGGTGGCGTAAGATGACGGAGAAGAAACTCGTTCACGAGACCGCACGAACAAACGGAAGCAACGGTGCCCAAGGCGAGCGCAACAACGGCATAACCCGCCGCGAATTCCTGAAAACCAGCGCCTTCGTGGGCAGCATCATCGCGCTCGCCGGCATGGTGCCTATGAAATTCAACAGCGAGACCCAAAAGTGGGAACCCGCGGTGGCTCCTCTGAAGGAATATCCCCTGAACAAACCCGAGAACATCATTTATAGCGTCTGTCTGAACTGTCACACGGCCTGTAACATCAAAGTGAAGTTGCAGGACGGTGTGGCCGTCAAAGTCGACGGCAATCCGTATAGCCCGATGAACCTGCTGCCCCATCTCCCGGAAGAGACGCCCCTGGCCGAGGCAGCCAAAGTGGACGGCAAACTGTGCCCCAAGGGGCAGGCCAGTGTTCAGGTGCTGTACGACCCCTATCGCCTGCGCAAGGTCCTCAAGCGCAAGCCGGGAACCAAGCGGGGTGAAAACAAGTGGATCACCATCGAGTGGGATCAGTTCATCGACGAGGTGGTGAACGGTGGTGACCTGTTCGGCGAAGGCCCTGTGCCCGGGCTGAAGGACATCTTCAAACTGCAAGACCCCGAACTTTCCAAGGTCCTGGCCGCGGATGCAGCTGCCGTGGCCAAGGGAGAAATGAGCATCGACGAGTTCAAGGCCAAGCACAAGGATCACCTGGACGTGCTCATCGATCCCGATCACCCGGACTTGGGTCCTGTGAACAACCAGTTCGTCTTCATGGCGGGGCGCATCGAACACGGGCGTAAGGAACTGGGCAAGCGCTTTACCAAGGCCTCCTTCGGCTCTGTCAACTTCTACGAACACACCACCATCTGCGAGCAGTCCCACCACATCGCCTACAAGATGGCCACGGGCAAGACGCACATGAAGCCCGACCTGTTGTACAGCGAGTTCGTCATCTTCTTCGGCACGGGTGCGTTTGAAGCCAACTTTGGCCCCACCCCCATGGCCGAGAAATTGACCGAGAGTCTGGTCAACCGGAACTTCAAGTTCGCGGTGGTGGATCCCCGCCTCTCCAAGACCGCAGCGCGAGCCTGGAAGTGGGTGCCCATCAAGCCCGGGGCGGATGGTGCCCTCGCGATGGGCATGATTCGCTGGATCATCGAAAACGGTCGCTATGATAAGACGTTTCTGGAGAATCCGAACAAGAACGCGGCCCAGGCCGACAACGAGACCAGTCACACCGACGCTACCTGGCTGGTGCGCACAGATGAAATGGTGTATCTGAAGGCCTCAGACATCGGCTTGGAAGTGCCCGACGGCAAACAACCTTACGTGGTGATGACAGAAAGTGGTCCTGCACTCGCCGACCTCGCAGACGCGGGCCTGCTGGAGGGCGAATTCACCCTGAACGGCATCCCTTGCAAGCCCGTATTCCAGTTGCTCAAAGACAAAGTTTTTGAGAAGAGCCTGGCTGAATACGCGGAAATATGCGGAATTCGCGAGCGGGACATCATAGAGCTAGCCGACGAGTTCACCAGCCACGGTAAAAAGGCAGTCGCGGAATTCTATCGCGGTCCTGTGCAGCACACCAACGGGTACTACAACGCCCAGGCCATCATCACGCTGAACGCCCTCATCGGCAACATGGACTGGAAGGGTGGCCTGATCAAGGGTGGCGGTCACTGGCACGAGGACGGCTCCAAGAAGGGATTGCCCTTCCCCAAATCGGTGGTCGTGGGGGCGCCGGGCGGCTTCAAGGCCTTTGGCGTCAAATTGACTCGCGAGGGGACCCACTACGAGAATACCACCCTCTTCCGGCGGGATGGCTATCCGGCCAAGCGGCCCTGGTATCCGTTTACCAGCAACGTGTACCAGGAGATTATCCCCAGCGCAGAAGATGGGTATCCCTACCCCATCAAGTGCCTCCTGATTCACAAGGGCACACCCGCGTTGGCTTCGCCGGCAGGACACGACAACATCCGCATCCTCCGCGATCCGAAGAAGATCCCGCTCATCATCGC
>WFWT01000016.1 GCA_015490995.1 Anaerolineae bacterium
CCTGTTGCGCCGCCACGGCATCATCCCCAGCATGGGGGCCGTCGGCAACGCTTATGACAACGCCTTTGCCGAACGCGTCATCGGCACCCTTAAGAACAAGTACGCCCTGGAGGGGCCGTTCGACTCACCCGAGCAGGCCCAACAGGCGTGGGACGAGGGGCGATACCTCTACAACACCCGTCGCCCTCACCTGAGCCTGCATTACGCCACGCCCGAGGCGATCTACCTCGGGCGGACCCCGACGCCAGCCCTGGTTCTTCCACCCAAGACGGAGACCACTTGTTAATGTGCCAAACGATGACTATCCGTAGAACCAGAGTAAACGTATTTCAGGACTTGACAGCCCGGTCCCCGGTCCTCTGTCCCCGGTCTCCTGATCTAGCAAGGGAGCGGCTCGCGATGAGGGTACTGACCATCACCGGTATTTTCCCTCCCGACATAGGCGGCCCGGCAACGTATGTGCCTCAGGTGGCGCAGGGGCTGGTCGAGCGCGGCCACGAGGTGACGGTGGTGACGCTGAGCGACCGGTTGGACCATGACGATCGGGCGTATCCTTTCCAGGTGGTGCGCCTGCCCCGCAAGGCTTTCAAACCCCGGCGGATGCTTAAGACCTCCTGGACGTTGGTGCGCCTGGGCCGCGGGTATGACGTTCTCTTCGTAAACGGCCTGGCATTGGAGGCGGTGATGGCCAACTTCGTCCTCCGCAAGCCCTTTGTGCTGAAGGTTGTCGGGGATTTTGCCTGGGAGCGAGCCACCAACTGGGGTTGGATCTCAGACGGGTTTGAAACTTTCCAGCAGAAGCGTTACGATCTAAGGGTAGAATTGCTTAAGGCTCTCCGAACCTGGTGGACGCGACGAGCCCACCGGGTGATTGTGCCCAGCCGATATCTGGCCAGGTGGGTGGCTCGCTGGGGCGTGCCGGAAGAACGCATCGTGGTCGTTCACAATGCTATCGAGCCCTTGGAGGCTGTTAAGCCTCTTCCCGTGCCTCTTTCCACCCCTGTCAAAGCGGTGACCGTAGGGCGCCTGATACCCCTAAAACGGGTGGACGGCATTTTGGCAGCAGTAGCTCAGGTGCCGGGCCTGGGACTCATTGTTGTCGGGGATGGGCCGGAGCGTCCCCGGTTGGAGCAACTGGCAGAATCCCTCGGCATTACAGATCGCGTTTACTTTGCCGGTCGGCGGAATCGGGAGGAGACCTTAGGCCTCATGGCCTCATGTGACCTGTTCGTGTTAAATTCTAGTCATGAGACCTTTTCCCACGTCATACTAGAGGCCATGGCCCTGGGCTTGCCCGTCGTGACCACCGCGGTGGGTGGGACGCCGGAGGTGGTGAAGGACCGCGAGACGGGGATCCTGATCCCGGTTAATGGGAGTAGTTTGTGTGCGGTACTGCGCCAATTGGCCGAGGACGAGCGTCTTCGGCGGCGGTTGGGGATCGCGGCTTGCGCCGATGTGCGTCAGCGGTTTTCGGCACATCGCATGTTGGAACACACGGCTCGCGTCTTGCAGGGTGTCTGCAGGCCGGCAGGTCGTGAGGACGCGTGTACGTCCTCTGCAGAGGGGGAATAAGTTCTCTTAGGCCGGCCCGGTCTTGCCTAGGAGTAGGTGAGCGGGAAGATCACGGCATGGTCAGTTATCTCCTACTGCAAGGTCGTGACCTCGCGCTGCGCCTGCGACGTTCCGTGTTCGGGCGCCCCTTGGCACGCCATGTGACTGCCCTCACCGCGGCCAACGGGGTCAAGGCGTCCCTTTCGTTTGTACAGGGAATTCTCGTTGCCCGGTGGTTGGGGCCTGAGCTTTACGGCGTAGCCGCGCTGGTGATGAGTGTGCCTTCCCTCGTTTACATGTTCTTCGACACTCGGTCCTCGGAAGCCTCGATCAAGTACTTGAGTGAATTTCACGTGCGAGGGGAGCGATCCCGCGCGGCGGCGATGTGCCTTCTGGGCTACAGCGTTGACTTAGCCACTGCCGTAGTAGTCCTCTTGTTCGTTGCGGCCATCGCGCCTTGGGCCTCACAAGCGGTTGTACATCGGCCTGAATTGGCCTGGCTTTTGATCCTTTACGCCGCCGCGTTCCTGTTTCGTTCCTTACAAAACACCTCGTATGCGATCCTTGCGGTACACCGTCATTTTCCGACGATTGCCGTTATGGGCATGGCGTTCACGGTGGCGCGGGTCATCCTGGTTTTAGGCCTGGTGGTGGCGGGATGGGGAGTATACGGCGTTGTGATCGGGAACGCGCTGGCCATGGTCCTGCGCGGTGTTGTTTACGCGGCAGTGGCCTGGCCGCTCATGCGCCGCTCGTGGGGAGGGGTTGGACTGCGGGGAGCATGGCGATTGCTTAGGGGACGTCGCAGGGAGATAATGTCGTTTTTGGCCTTCAATGATATTAGTGCATTGCTTGGAATAATTCCAAAGCAATTTGACATCGTTTTGTTGGGATACCTTGCAGATTCTACCTCCGTCGGAATTTATAAGCTTGGTAAGCGCATGGGAAGTGTGATCGTGTATGTGGTTAATCCCTTGCAATCTGTTGTCTATCCTAGCCTGTCTGCGAATGTTGTCTACGCAGGAAGACATGCGCTGCGTCAGAAGATACGCGCGTACACGTACAAGTTGGGTGTTCCTGTGTTTGTAGCATGTATTCTGGCTGCATCTGTAGTTGGGCCATTAATTGAGTTCGCTGTAGGAACGGCATACGCCGAGTCCGTGCTTGTGGCTCAAGTTTTATTCATCGCATACGCTGCTTGGTGTCTGTTCTTCTGGCTACGTCCTGTTTACATGGCAAAGGGAATGACAAAACAATGGGCTATGGGGTTTTTGTATTATAGTAGCGCATTTATGATCGTGTCTTTAGTATTATCTCCTTTCTGGGGGCCAGTTGGTGTCGCTATAGCACATCTTGTTGTTATGTGGACATTTCATATTGGTATGTCGGCATGGTTCTATGCATCTGTGTGATCTTGGTGGATATATGGCATTTGTCATACTTTATAATGAAACTGGCTTATCGATGGTTTAAAGCGTCCGTTGTGCGGCTAAGAGCTTGGCCGCTCCTTGCTAAAGAACCGGAATCTTGCGGCGCAACTGGCAGAATGGGCGCGGGCAGAGGGTCCTAGATATACCTGGGAACAACGGGCTGGGACAATACTCGAGTCGTTAATAGGGTTCGGCTACTCGCCGTAAAGGGAGGCAAGCCCGGGGTGCAGCTGAAGGACCGGCTCCGGGAAATTTTATACTTGTTCTTATACGCTCTGATAGGCCCAGGCGAAGGCGTGCAAGTTATTCTCCTGTACCACTCGGTAGGCACGGCGGCCCCGTACGGGATATCGCCGGAGGTCTTTGAGGCACAAATGGGCCTTTTAGCCGAACGATTCACAGTGGTACGCCTTTCTGACTTGCCATTGGCAGTTCAGGCCGGGCCACCGGGGTCAAACATAGCGGTGGTCACGTTTGATGATGGGTGTTTGGACAACTATGAAGTAGCCCTTCCTATACTGGAGCGCTTCGGCATAAAAGCTACGTTCTTCGTGGTTACCGACTTTCTCGGCAAGAGAATTCGCACGGTTAAGGGGGAACGTGCATTCATGGACGTTGACCAGGTGCGGGAGCTGTTCCAGTTAGGCCACGAGATCGGTTCGCACACGGCCCATCATGTCAAGCTGACACAGCTCCCTCCTGCAGTCGCGCAGCAGGAGGTTGAAGGGTCAAAGAAGTTTTTGGAAGACCTGTTGCAGGCGCCTGTTTGTTCGTTTGCGTATCCCAAAGGCCTTTATAGTCCGAGCGTTCGGCGGTTGGTGGCCGGTGCCGGGTACAAGGTAGCCGTTACCACGGAGCCTGGTCTGGTGTCCAGGCGTTCAGACTGGTTAACTTTGCCACGGGTTTGGGTCCGGGGCTCACTATCGCTGCCTGCTTTTAGAGCGCGGCTGTCGCCGGCCACAAACGCGTATGGACTCTGGCGCCGGCTCACGGAGAAACGTATGCCCTAAAACGACCCTCCCCTCTTCCTGGGTGTTCTCCGTCTTCGCACCGTTCATTACACATCCGTGAGCGGAGCACGTATGAGCAATTCGTCACAAGAGGTGCAATGAATCACTTGTACTCGCAGGACAGCAGGCGTTCCTGGCGTGTGTTGGTTACCGGCTGTGCCGGGTTCATCGGCTGGAAGGTATCGGAGCATCTCCTGAGTGCAGGCCACGAAGTGGTGGGTGTGGATAACCTGAACCACGCCTACGACGTGCGCCTGAAAGCGTGGCGTCTCCGACAGCTCCACTCCGATCCTCGTTTCCACTTCTACCGGTTGGACGTCGCGGACCGGGAGGCGGTCCGCCGGCTGTTTACGGAGGCCTCGCTTCATCCCGCTTCCGCCGCAGCCTTCGACGCGGTGGTCCACCTTGCAGCCCGGGCCGGGGTGCGCCAGTCCATTGCGGACCCTTGGGCGTACTACGAGACCAACGTGGTGGGTACTCTCAACCTCCTGGAGCTATGTCGCGAGTGGCGCGTTCACAAGTTCATCCTCGCGTCCACCTCCAGTTTGTACGGACGCTACAACCCTCGGCCCTTCCGGGAGAACATGAACACAGACCGCCCGCTTTCCCCGTACGCGGCCTCCAAAAAGGCGGCGGAGGCCTTGTGTCACGCGTACCACTACCTCTACGGCTTTGATGTCATTATCCTCCGTTATTTCAGCGTCTACGGCCCGGCCGGGCGGCCGGACATGAGCATCTTCCGTTTCGTGCGGTGGATCGCGGAGGGGGAGCCGGTGGTGGTGTACGGCGATGGCACCCAGGAGCGGGGCTTCACCTACGTGGACGACATTGCGCGCGGTACGATAGCAGCGGTAAGGTTATTGACCGGGGACCGGGGACCGGGGACGGGAGGCCGGAGGCCGGAGACCGGAGACCAGGGACGGAAGAGTGAGACCTCGGTCCCCGGTCTCCCGTCCCCCGTCTTCGAAATCATCAACCTGGGCTCCGACCGTCCCGTGTCCATCAACAAGGTGATAACATTACTGGAAGAGCTGCTGGGGCGCCAGGCGCGGCGTGACTCACGGCCGCCCCATCCTGCCGATGTCCCCGCGACGTGGGCGGACATTTCCAAGGCGCGGCGCCTCCTGGGGTGGAAGCCACAGACGGACTTAGCCGAAGGGTTGCAGTGGATGGTGGCGTGGTACATGCAAGAGCGAGCGTGGGCGCGGTCCATTGCTTTGTTTTGTGATAAGGAGGAAACGGATGTCGGTAAACGATAAGCTGCCTTCCCGCATCGCCGTGGTCGGCCTGGGCTATGTGGGCCTGCCTCTGGCCGTGGCCTTCGCGGAACACCTGCCCGTCGTGGGCTTGGACGTGGACAGCCGTCGCGTGGCCGAGCTGCGGGAAGGATACGACCGCAACGACGAGGTGCCGACGGAGGCGTTGGCACGGCCGAACCTTCACTTCACCGAGGACCCTGAGTGCTTGCGGGAGGCGGATTTCATCATCGTGACGGTGCCGACGCCGGTCGACCGCGCGAAGCGGCCGGACCTGTCCTTCCTTACTAAGGCCAGCGAGCTTGTGGGACGCACCCTGCGGCCGGGCGATGTGGTGGTGTACGAGTCAACGGTATACCCGGGGTGTACTGAAGAGGTCTGTGTGCCGGTGCTGGAGCGGGCGTCCGGCCTGCGCGCCGGGGTGGACTTCAAGGTGGGCTACTCGCCGGAGCGCATCAACCCGGGCGACCCGGAGCACACCCTGGCCAACGTGGTGAAGGTGGTGGCCGGCCAGGATGAGGAAACGACCGAGTTGCTTGCGCGGGTTTATGGGTTGGTTGTCCGAGCGGGCATCTACAAGGCCCCCAACATCCGCACCGCGGAGGCGGCAAAGGTCATCGAGAACGTGCAGCGGGACCTGAACATCGCGCTCATGAACGAGCTGGCCATGCTCTTTCACCACCTGGGGCTGGACACCCAGGAGGTGTTGCGCGCGGCGCGCACCAAGTGGAACTTCCTCCCCTTTGAGCCCGGTTTGGTCGGCGGACACTGCATCCCGGTGGACCCCTATTACCTTACCCACAAGGCGCAGGAGGTCGGCTATCACCCGGAAGTGATCCTGGCCGGTCGGCGCATCAACGACAGCATGGGGCGTTATGTGGCCCAGGAGACGGTGAAGCTGCTCACACAGGCAGGCAAGGCAGTGCGTGGCTCACGCGTCCTGGTGTTGGGCGTGGCCTTTAAGGAGAACGTGCGGGACGTGCGGAACAGCCGGGTGGTGGATCTGGTGAAGGAGTTGGAATCGTACGGCTGCAGGGTGGAAGTGCACGACCCGCTTATCTCCCGCGAGGTGGTGGAGAGCCTGGGTTTGCGACCGGTGGAGAACCCGTTTTCCTCTCGGGAGCGCTACGATGCCGTGGTGCTGGCCGTGCCGCACCGGGTGTTCCGCGAGCGCCCTGCCCAGGCCTTCGCGGCGCTCCTGAATCACCCCGGTCCGGGCGTCCTGGTGGACGTGAAGGGCGTGTTGGAGTCCTTCGCCCGGGAACATGCCACAGTCCTGTATTGGCGGTTATGAGCGAGAGGGGTTGAAACCCTTGCGCGTTTTGATTGTCGGCTTTGACGCGACGATAGTGGCTGTAGGACGAAAGCATGTGCCCGGAGACACCCTCCTCCGCCATGTGCGGTACGCGAAGGCGCTGCGGGACAGGTTCCCAAACGGCTCATTAACGGTTCTGGTCCGCGTGCCGCTTGGCTGGAGCGGGCAACCTAAGTACATGGACCATGGACTGACAGTGCTCCCTGTACCTTGCCCGCGGCCGCTCTTTTTGCCTCGCGCCTGGCCGGTAGCCAGGCGACTCTTTTCCCGACAGTCCTTTGACGTCGTATCCACCCAGACGCCCTTCGATGACGGTCTCCTGGGCGTGTTGCTGAAGTGCCAACATGGCGTCGCCTTGAACGTGCAGATGCGAGGCAGTTTTATCGATATGCCCTACTGGATCCAACAACGGCCCGTAGTTTACCGGTTGTTTAACGCATTGGGCAAGTGGGTCGCGAGCCGAGCGGACACAATTCGCGTGGTATCCTACGGAGAACGGGCACGGTTGACGAAGGCGTTTCCTGCCTGGCGGGCAAAAATTGCCGTCCTGCACCCGCTGGTCAACCGGCAGATGTTTGAGCGCCCCGTTTCCCCAGATGAACTTGACAGGGTTCGACAGACCCTGGTGAAACACGGGTTCTCAGATCGTCCTTACATCCTATTTGTGGGCAGACTTGGGCCCGAGAAGAACGTGTCCACGTTGCTACACGCCCATGCTTTGCTCCAGGCGGAACGCGTTCACGTTCCCCTGGTTATCTGCGGCGATGGCCCCTTGCGTCCGAAGCTGGTAACCATAGTCCGGCGGTTAGGGCTGGAAAACGCGGTACTATGGCTTGGAAGCCTCCCTTTGGAAGCGCTGCGCGCCTGGTACACGGCCGCGCGGGTGGTGGTGTCGCCTTCGTTCTGCGAGGGGTTTGGTAAGGTGATCGTCGAAGCCTACCTCCTGAGAACGCCCGTGGTGGTCACCCCATTCGTGAGTGCTCCAGAACTGGTTGTTCACGGTCATACAGGGTTTGTGACGCGTCACTTCACCGACGCGCGGGAGTTAGCCGGTTACATCGGGAAGTTGTTGGCAGACGAGGCGTTGGCTCGGGCCATGGGGGCAAGGGGCTATGACCACGTGCACCGATACTTGCTGGATGACGAACAATACCTTTCGCGGCTCGTCGAGCTGTGGGAATGGACGGCTAATTCGGCGAGGGGCGGTTAGAACTTAAGGGTGGCAGCCGAGCGCGTTAACGGGTGTGTCCATGGCCAAGTCGTTGAACTTGCTCTGGTTCAACATGGTTACGGATGAAGAACATCCTACGCAAGGGTTCGCGGTGAACTGGGTGCGTAAGGCGGCGTCCCACCCGCGAGTTGGCCATATTTTTGTTATCACCATGATGGCGGGCAAGTACGCGCTCCCTGACAACGTAGTGGTGTACTCGGTGGGCAAGGAGAAAGGGTATTCCGAGCCGCGAAGGGTGGTGGAGTTCTACAGGTTGTTGTTGTCTCTGTTAAGGAGCACGCGAATCGACGTTTGCTTTTCCCACCTGATACCGATTTTCACGGTTTTGGGTGCCCCTTTGCTCCGCGCAAGACGTATACCCATTGTTATCTGGTTCGTCCATAAGGGTATCCCTTTGCTTCGAGCAAGACGTATCCCAATTATCACTTGGTACGCGCACAAGCATGTGAGCAACACCCTGAAGCTGGCTCATCACATGTCCGATATCGTTGTCACTTCCTCTCGCAGTGCCTACAGGTACCGACGTGATAAACTCGTCGTCGTTGGTCAAGGCATAGATACAGACCTCTTCTCACCCCGCTTCGGTATGTGTGACCAGCCACCACTTCTGCTTTCTGTGGCGCGCATTTCCCCCATAAAGGACCCGCTGACACTGGTGGAGGCCGTCCGGCTTTTGCGTGACGAAGGTCGGAATGTACGATGCGTGTTTATCGGTGAGCCGCCGGAACGGGACCGGGCGTACGCTGCGCGGGTGCGCGCTCGGGTGGGGGAGCTAGGGTTGGAAGAGATGGTCCACTTCGTAGGGGCCGTGCCCAACCGCGCGGTGGTTGACTGGTTCCGTCGCTGCACAGTGCACGTGAACTTGTCGCCGACAGGAGCGCTGGACAAGGCTGCCCTTGAGGCCATGGCGTGTGGCCGACCGAGCATGGTGGCCAACGAGGCATTCCGCGAAATTCTTGGCCCGTGGGCAGATTACTTGATGTTCCGGCATGGCGATTCCCAGGACCTGACCAGGAAACTTCGGCGCGTTTTGGACATGGACACGGTAACGCGCGAACATATGCAAAGAGACTTGAGAAACGTGGTTGTAGAAAGGCACAATCTTACGCACTTAATAGACCGGCTGGTAGATCTGTTTGACACATTAGTGGCGCAAAGAGACGTGGACCGAGGATGGTTATGCCCATAAGGGGCTCGGGGTGAAGGTGGCGTTACTCATTAACACGCTCTCGGCCGGGGGAGCCGAGCTCCACTTGCTCACCCTGGCCCGTCACCTGTACAGGCGAGGCCTCGCCGTCCATGTCGGGTATTTTAAGGAAGTGCCCGGAAGTCGTCCTTTGCGGGGTGATTTCGCCGCAGCGCACGTCACGGTCACCGACCTGCAAGGCGCGCGTGCCTGGGATATAGCCCATCTACAGCGGGTCGTTCGTTGGGTGCGGGAAGCACGGCCACATATCTTGCACACCCACCTCCCTCGGGCAGACTTCGCCGGTTGGTTTGTCAAGCTTCTGAACCCTTCCTTGGTGTGGGTTGCCTCTGTACACGCAGTGTACGGCCGACGTGCCTGGCGAGGACGTTGGGCCCTTCCGATGTTCAGAATCGTTTGGGCACGGGCGGACGCGATCATCGCCATTTCCAACGCGGTAAAGGCGTGGCTTGTCGGTCACATGAGAATATCCGCCGAGAAAGTGCGCGTTGTACCCTACGGCATTGATCTGAAGCCGTTCGAGAAGTCGTTTCCGTTCACGAAAGCGGATGATGCGTTTTGTGTGGGCACCATGGGGCGTCTCGACCCTGACAAGGGACATGACGTTCTCATCCGGGCGATGTCGTTTATTGTGGACCGATATCCCCACATCCGGCTTTACATTGCAGGACACGATCCCTCAGGATATGGTGCCCAACTGCGACGTCTTATTGCGGAGTTGGGGTTAGAGGAGCACGTGCGCCTCCCTGGGTTTGTACAGAACGTGCCACGCTTCATGAACGGGTTGGACGTGTTCGCCCTGGCCTCGCGCACGGAAGGTTTCGGTCAGGTGGTCATCGAAGCCATGGCGGCGGGCAAACCGGTGATCGCAAGTGGGATTTCGCCTTTCACGGAGATCATTATCGACGGGGTGACGGGTGTTCTGGTCCCGCCCGAACAGCCTGAAGCCTTTGCTGAGGCCGTTGAGCGCCTTCTTCTGAGTCCCGACACCCGGAAGGAAATGGGCGTTCACGGCCGACGGCGGGTAGAGGCTCACTTTTCCGCCGAGAGGATGACAGATGCCGTCATAGGGGTTTACCGGGAGTTGGGTGTATTCGTGTAGTCTTTGAGTTTGAAGTTGCGTTTGGAGATCGCGTGTGCCACGTGTGCGGGTTCTGCGAGTGATCGCCCGTCTGAACATGGGGGGGCCGGCGATTCACGTGGTGAACCTGAACGCTCACTTGCCGGCTGATCGCTACGAGAGCCTGTTGGTGACGGGGAAGGAGAACCCGGGTGAGGGTTCCATGCACGGTTTCGCGCGGGAACACGGTGTCCGGCCTGTCGTGGTGCCGGAAGTCGTGGGCGAAGCATCATTGAAGCCTCGCGATGTGGTGGCGCTGGCCAAGGTGTACCGACTCATTCGCCGCTTCCGTCCCCACATCGTGCACACGCACACCGCGAAAGCCGGGTTCATAGGCCGAATCGCGGCTCGCCTGGCCGGGGTCCCCGTCATCGTGCACACATACCACGGTCACGTGCTGCACGGGTATTACAGCCCGGTGAAGTCGTGGCTGCTGCGACGCATGGAAAGGATGTTGGCCCGCCTTAGCGACCGCCTCATCGCGGTGAGCGAGCAGGTGAAGAACGACCTGGTGCGATACGGGGTCGCCCCTGCAGCCAAGATCGCGGTCGTGCCCCTTGGGTTTGAGTTGACCCCCTTCCTGACGTCGGAACGCTTCAAAGGGGCGTTCAAGGAAGAGCTGGGGCTGGACAGCAGCACCAAGCTGGTCGGCATTGTGGGGCGCATCTTCCCGGTCAAAAACCACCGGCTCTTTCTCGACGCGGCCGTCCGGCTGGCCCGCGAGGACGAGCGTGTTCATTTCGTGGTTGTCGGCGACGGCATCCTGCGGCCGGAAATGGAGCGTTACGTGCGCGAGTTGGGATTCGGGTCGCGTGTGCACTTTACCGGTTGGCGTCGAGATCTGTCGCGCATCTATGCCTCGTTGGACGTGCTCGTGGTCTCCTCGGACAATGAGGGGACCCCGGTCTCCGCGATTGAGGCGATGGCATCTGGAGTCCCGGTCGTGGCCACGCGGGTGGGTGGTCTGCCGGACCTCGTCATCAATGGCATGACGGGCTATCTCGTCCCCCCGCGCGATCCGGACGCGTTAGCCGCAGCCGTGGCGCGGATATTGCAGGATTCTCAGACCGCGATACGCATGGGTGTTGTCACTCGGGAGTACGTGCGCGAACGCTATACCCTGGAGCGGCTCATCGCGGACGTGGATCAACTGTATCAGGACTTGTTGTTCGCCAAGGGAGTCCGGACCTAGAAGGCTGCTTTGGCAAACCGGATCCGAGGAGGAGCGGTGCGGAATGAAGTCCTAGCATTTGCGCTAGCCTTCATGACTTCGTTTGGTCTTACTCCGCTGGCGCGGCACCTCGCGTTCCGTACCGGCATGCTGGACATGCCCGGTTCGCGCAAGATCCACGTGAGCCCGATGCCCTTGCTCGGCGGGCTGGCGCTGTACGCGGCCGCAGTGCTGGCCTTTCTGATCTCCCTCCAGGGCAGTGCCCGCGGCCAGATGATCGGCATCGTGGCCGGGGCCACGCTACTTGTCCTCGTGGGCCTGCTGGATGACCGGGGCCTCTTGCACCACCAGGTGAAGTTGCTGGGCGCCATGCCCCTGGCCGCGGTGATCCTCATCGTCAGTGGCATACAGGGGGAGTTTCCCTGGCCCTTGCCGGAGCCGTGGTACAGCTTTCTGTCCTTGACGCTTACGTTCTTCTGGATGGTCGGTATCACTGCGGCGTTTAGCATCTTGGACCACATGGACGGCCTCTGTGCCGGGGTGGCGGCCATCGCCTCGGCCTTCTCCCTCTACTTCGCGGTGGTCAACGGCCAGGTGTTGGTCAGCCTCCTGGCCGCGGCCGTGCTGGGCGCCTCTCTGGGGTTTTTGCCTTGGAACTTCAGCCCGGCTCGCATCTTCCTGGGCGACGGGGGCGCGATGCTCCTCGGCTTCCTGGTGGCCGCCCTGGGCATTAAGTTGCGCTTTCTCGAAGTTCCCCGCCAGGTGAGTTGGATGATCCCGGTGCTCATCGTGATCGTGCCTATCTTTGATACGACCTTGGTGACCGTTTCTCGCCTGCGCCGGGGGCTCATCCCTTTCATGTCACCCGGAAAAGACCATACCGCGCATCGGCTGATGAATATAGGATTAAAGCAGCGCGAAGCCGTACTGGTAATGTACCTGGGCGGCCTTGCCGGTGGCGTACTGGCCATCGTCATGACCAAACTGGCGACCTCGCGAGCGTTCATGTTAGCAGGCCTTGTGTCCGTGTTTGTTATCACATTGTTGGTACTCCTCGAACGTGCCCCATACGAGGGGCAGAAGAGGCTGGACCAGGGAGACACAATCGGCGATCATCCAACGCTTGTACCGTAACAGAGCCTCCCCTCCATTCTGCGATTTGGCCTATTGGCACTATAATTCCCTTGACCCCCACCCCACGTCCGGACACGGGATGGGCGAAAATGGGCATCGAGCAGAATCATCAGAACATTGTAAACACAGACTTCCGTCTCCCGTCCCCCGTCCCCGGTCAGAGCAAAGGGGGCGACTTGGAAGGGATCATCCGTTGCTTGCAGGAATACCTGGCGACTCAGCCCGACGTGGTGGCCGCGTACGTGTTCGGGTCGTGGGCGCAGGGCCGGCCGCGGCCTGAAAGCGACGTGGACGTGGCCGTGCTGCTGAAGGAGGACTTGGACGCCGAGGCACGGCTGATGCGGCGGCTGGAGCTGGGGAATGCCCTAGAGGAGCTGCTGAACCGCAAGGTGGACCTGGTCGTCCTCAACGACGCGCCGCCGCTATTGCAACACCAGGTGCTCTTGCACGGGAAACGCGTCTTTGAGCGCGACCGAATGGCTCGGGTGGAGTTCGAGGTGCGCGCCGGCAAAGTGTACGCGGACTTGAAGCCCATGTTTGACTTCTTCACCGAAGCCATGCTTAGGGAGATCGAGGAGGGCCGCTTCGGTGGACGGCGATGAGGTGATTCGGGAACGCTTGCGGCGCTTGCACGATGAGCTAGCCTACCTGAAGAGCGAGAGGGATGCTCTCCCAAGTCTGCAGGCGTACACCCGTGATCCACGCCTGAAACGGGCCGTCGAGCGCAGCTTGCAGGTGGCCGTTGAGATCTGTCTTGATATCGGTCGCCGCCTGATCGCCCTCCGCGGTTGGCGGTACCCTCAGGACAACAAGGACGTCTTTCAGGTGCTGTATGAGGAAGGCGTGATTTCCGAGGAGCTCCTGCCTGCGCTGGTGAACATGGCCCGCTTCCGGAACCTGATCGTTCACGATTACGCCAGGATCGACGACGCGCTTGTCTATGCCATTCTCAAAAAACACCTGGATGACTTCGACGCGTACGCGAAGGCTATCAGCCGGTACCTACAGTCGACCTAGCAGGTTATCGAGATAGTCGACCATGCTCGTCGGAAAACGAGGACCTCTCACCGTTTTTGTACGATGCAAGTTCCCTCCCCCTATTGTGGTATTTTTACTCCTCCTATCCCTCCTCCTCACGTCCCCGCGCCTGCTCTTCTTCGCCCGACAGAACGTAGCGGTTGTGCTTTTGCTTCCAGAGTGGTTAACGGTTTCCGTGGAACGTCCGGTGGATATCTGCACACCATCGGCGGCGGTGTCTCTCTCGGATGTGCAGCGCGCGCTCACGGTTCTGGAAAGGGTTGCACAAGAGAACCCTCGTGCGCAGTTTATCCTCGGCCTCGCGCATTGCCTCAACGGCCGTCGTGCGGAGGCCATGCGCGCGTGGACCCAGGTAGTACGCCGAAATCCCCGCTATTCGTGGGCTGCGTTTTACCTGGCGAGGGCCGCTTCTGTTCAGGGCGAAGTGGTGC
>WFWT01000017.1 GCA_015490995.1 Anaerolineae bacterium
CCCCCACGCCAACCCCAACCCCCACGCCTACGCCCGTAGTCATGCTGGGTCCCGGGGGCTATGCACGAGTAGCCGCGGAAACGCTCAACGTGCGCGCTGCACCCGGCCTCACCGCAGAACGGGTAGGCGTGCTCTTCCAAGATCAGGTAGTAACCATATTGGAAGGCCCCCAAGAGGCCGATGGCTACCGCTGGTGGCGCATCCAACGCGAGGATGGTCTGATCGGCTGGGCTGCAGAAGGCACGGCAGAAGCCCAGTGGCTGGTACCCATCCCGCCACCGGCCACTCCCTGAAGCGCTCAGAAATCCAGCCCTCGCTGGGCAAGAACGCCTTGGTCAAAGGGATGTTTCACCTTGCGCATCTCCGTCACCAAGTCGGCAAACGCCACCAAGGCTTCAGGGGCATTTCGCCCCGTACACACCACGTGCACGTGAGACGGCCGCTGGCGTAGGGTTTCTATCACCATCTCAACCGGCAGGAACCGATAAGATAACACGTAATTGATCTCGTCCAAGACGACCACCTCGTAATCCCCGGAAAGAAGCACGTTTCGGGCTTCTTGCCAGGCCTCTTGGGCCGCGGCCTGATCTTCGTCCAGGGAATCGTGTTCCCACGTGAAACCTCGTCCTAACTTGCGGAACAACCAGCGCTCCCCGAAAAGAGGCACGATGTGCTCTTCGCTGGACTTCCAGGGTCCCTTAATGAACTGCAGAAACGCCACCCGCCAGCCCACTCCCAGTGCCCGCACGGCGATGCCAAGGGCGGCGGTAGTTTTGCCCTTGCCATCCCCGGTGTACACCAGCACCAGCCCCCGGGTCACTTTGGGCGCGTTGCGCCGCAACTCCTGGAGGTATGCCCTGTAAGCCTCGGGGGCCACCGGTACTTCGCTCATATCTCACCTCCTCTAAACCGTTGATCTCGCTTCCATCCCTTTATATGGCTCGGGCCGTACTCTGTCGTAGTGTCCTGAGGATCTAGGTCGGCCCTGTCGGGATCCTGCGCGGTGTCTTCCCAGACCACCCTCATGCGCGCTCGAAATCGGCGTAGCGCCCGAATGGCCGAGGGGCCCACGAGCAGGATCAACAACGCGTTGCCCACCGCGCGGCCCATATCCCACCACAAGGAGGTGGCCAGGTAAAAGGCCGCGTAGCGAGCTAACGTCTCCCGCCAGCTCAGGCCGGGTGTCCAATACAACTCTGGTTGCTGGGCCTGAAACACAAAGGGCCAGAACCACAGGTTCATTACCGCACCGTAGCCTAGGCCCAACAAACCGCCCCAGAAGGCCAGTCCTATAACTTCCCCGCGCGATGGTCGCCCTTCCTCGAGACGACCACGCCCTACCAGCCAACCCCACCCTCCGGCCAACAGGCCCACCCACCCGGTAGCCAGCATCTGGAAGGGGAGCCAGGGCCCTACCCCTGCCGTGACCAATGCCGAGACCACCATGGTGAGCACGCCCAGCAGAAACCCAAAATGGGCTCCGTACACATAGCCCCCCAACAGGGGCACCAGAAACAGGGCAGAGAACCCACCAGGCCCTGGGATAAGGCGCAATACGGCGCCAATGGCCGCTAACACGCCCATGACAGCCACACTCAAGGGGGAAAGCCCTCGCACGTTCATGTCCGCGAACACCCCTCCCAGAGTGAGCACAATCAACACCACAAAGAGGAAGGGAGCATCCTGCGCGTGGGCAATTACCGGACCGGCCTGCTGTGCGGCCGGGGGCCTGAAAAAAGGGTAAAGAAAGGCCACCATCCCGATACCCGAGGTGGTCAACAGGGTACCCAGTGAAATGGCCCGAGATAAACCTCTCCCGCGGGTCATGTGGCACCCGCCTCCTGCAACGCACGAATCACCTCTTCCGGCGTCAGAAAACGCGGGTCTCGAAACAACTTGGTCACCTGACTGGCGAACACCAGCGACTCTGTCATCACTTCCCGGGTAGGCCCGTCCACCACGATTTCGCCTTCGGCCATCAGGATCACCCGATCTGCCGCGCGGGCCACCAGCTCGACGTCGTGGGTAGCGAGGATCACCGCCCGTCCCGCGGCGGTGAGGTCGCGCAACAAGTGTATCAGTGCGAGCTTTTGGCGGTAATCCAGCCCTCGGGTGGGTTCGTCCAACAGGACAATGCGCGGGTCTGCCACAAGCACTGCTGCCATAGCCACCCGTTGCCGTTCCCCACCCGAAAGATCCCGGGGGTCTCTGTGGGCCAAATGTTCGATCCCCAACCACGTCAGCAACGCGCGATCGGCGGCGGGATCCTCCGGCAGACCATGGTTGTGGCGGGTAAACCGGAGTTCATCCATCACCGTCTCCTGAAAGAGCATACGGGTCGGGTGCTGGACCACAAGCCCCACATGGGGCAAGGCATCTTCTAAAGAGCGGATAGGCTGCCAGCCCCGCCCGGTGTGCACGGTGACCTCACCCGCGCGAGGGCGCAACAGCCCGGCCAAGATCTTCAACAAGGTCGACTTTCCTGAACCGTTCCGCCCCATAAGGGCGACAAGCTCCCCGGCATGGACGTCCAGGTGAACATCACGCAACGCCTCCAAACCGTTGTAAGCGTGCCAAAGTCCCCGGGCACGCAGGATCGGTGGGCCCGGGGCGGAGGGCGCCGGTGGTGGCGTGTCGGGAAGACGGACCCGACGAGCAAATCGCCGCCCCTCTTTGATGGTAACCGGCAGAGGGTGCCACCCAAGAGCTCGTGCCAGCTCCACCAGGGGCGGCACCAGGGACATGCGCGCCAACGCGTCACGAGGAGCCCCGACCAACACCTCGCCGTTCTCACCCAAATAGAGCACCCGATCCGCATACTGCACTACCCGTTCCAAACGGTGCTCCGCGAGAATGACCGTAATGCCCAAATCCTCGTTCAAATGACGCAACGCGATGAGCACCTCTTCCGCGGCCTGGGGGTCGAGCTGAGAAGTCGGCTCATCTAACACCAGCACGTCCGGCTGCAGGGCCATAGCAGCGGCAATGGCCACCCGCTGCTTTTCCCCGCCCGACAAGGTGGCAATAGTACGCTCTCGCAGAGCCGCGATGTCCAGCAAGTCTAGCATTTCCTCCACCCGCTTGCGCATGAGGGCCGGCGCCACACCCCAGTTTTCCATGGCGAACACAATCTCGTCCTCGACGGTGTCGGTGACAAAGGCCGCCTCCGGGTCTTGAAAAACCATCCCCACCACATCGCTCATGCCCTGTGGCCCCAGCTGGGCGGGATCGCGACCGGCCACCGTCACATGACCGCCGAAACGGCCGCCGTAGAAGTGGGGTACTAGGCCGTTCAACACCCGTAGGAGTGTCGACTTGCCCGCACCTGAGGGTCCTACCACCAATAAAAATTCCCCCTCATCCACCGCCAAGTTCAGGTTATGCACCGCGTATGTGGACTGTCGGGGATACGCGTAACTGACCCCGGTTAACCTCACCATTGGCGTAATTGTGGGTTCAACGGCCCACGCCATCCCACCCACGTGTTCTTCTGTCACGGGTTAGCCTCCCCGGATAAGGGTGCGCTGCGGGCAACCAACCAGGCCGGAACCAGAGCCAACAATAACAACCCGCCCGGCCACCACTGAAAGTCAGGCCAGGGAGAATAAGGGGGGTAGGGATAATACAACCACGCCCGCGGGTCAAGGAGACGCGTGAGCACACTGCCCCCGCCCAGGACTATCCCACTGAGGAAGAGCAGTGTGTCCTGCCATCGCCAATACCACCGCCGATACCGTACCCGCTGCACCCGTCGATTCTGCAAGTAAAATAGCACCATCAGTGCCGTCCCTCCGAGTACCAGCAACACGTTTCCCACGACTGCCTGGGGCCAATACGCCCGCACGAACGCACCTATGAGAATCGCGCTCAGGCTCAGCCACAGCCCTACCTGAAAGGCGATACGCTGAGCCCACGACCAAGGGCGCAGGTGAGCGCCAAATCCCCGAGATGCCATGGCCTCAGCCAGCTGCACCGCACGCTCTAAACTGTCCACCAGCAGAGGCGTAATTAAGGGGGCGTAATCTGTCCACCGACGGAAGCGATGCCCCCGGAGCCGTTGTGCATCGTAAATGTCCCGCGCGGCCTGCCACGTGGCAGGCACAAACGCAATGCCAATGGAGGTCACCACCCCTGCCGTGTAAAGAAATCCCGGCACAAGTCGCAGCCATTGGGCGGACGACATTTCGGTGTTGAACACTACAAAAACAAGCAGAAGGGTCACCAGCGAAAGACCGGTCGCTATGCCAAACAGGGCAGCCTCTAAGGTCCACGGCCCACCGATCAACGGCCACTCGCGAGGCAAAGTGATGAGCACATATCGCCCCTGGTGCACCATCATCACGTTCAAAGCGACGGTGACGCCCACCAGCCATCCCCACAGGGACAGGAGCGGTTGTCCTTCCGTCCATTGTTGCCGGCCCGCTGTCAGGGCCCAGACGTCCAGCGCGAGGGCCGCTATCAACACCGCATGGTACAGCGGGTTGCGGGTGAGCAAGGCCGGCGTGAGCACACCCAACGTCCATATCAGCCAAGCCCAAGGGTGGAACCGACCTTTCATGTGGGCTCCCTCCGCCGTCTGCGCCAGATCACCCACGCGCTCAACGCCACACCGCCCATGATGACGCCAAAACGCACGATCGCCTGGCCAGGTTCTGCGCTGGTGCCGCGCACCTCTGGCGTAGGGGTCGATGTAGGACTCGGAGAGGGCCACGGGGTAGGCCCAGGGCGTCGAGGTGTCACCACGATGCCGGCTACCGGGGACACCGACGGTGCTTCTGTCATCGTCGGCCGGGGAACAGGGACCTGGCTCGGCTCCTGGGGCGTGGCCGGGGAGACCGGACGTGTGGGCGTGGTGGGCAAGGGGCCTGTTCCTTGGGGCCGCCATGGGGAAGGGGTCGGTGTAGGCACAGGAGTAGGCGTCGAAGTTGCCGTTGGCGAGAGCGGTGGAGGAGTCGGCGATGCCACCCGCACCGTCAACGGCACTTGCCATGAGGTCTCACCCCGCCATAGCACAAGGGTGTAAGTTTCCGACGCCGCCGGGCAAACCCGACGTTCACCGGTGAGGGACACCCTCTCGGTACCCCACGGTCCCATCAGCTCAACACGTTCCACCCCTTGTACCGACCAGAACAAAAGCGTACATTCGCCGGGGCTCAGCGTATCCCGTGCCACACTGAACGTGTAAGCCAGCGGAGTCAAGGCAGGCGTTGGTGGCATCGGTGTGGGCGATGCCAGAGGGCTAGCAGGGATTGGTGTGAACGTGGGGGTAGGCGAAGGGAGCGGAGTGGCGGTCGCCGTGGGAGTAGGCGTCGGAGTCACTGTGACAGGTGAGGTCGTGAGGGGACAAATCGCCTCCAGTTCGACAACGGGGGGAGGGGTGGCTACCCCGGGCAAGCCGGCCCCCCAGGCCCACCCGTCCACATCACCATCACGCACCACATAATTAGAAGGTCCCACATCGGAGTAAACCCACGTCCCGTCCCGCAGATGATAATACGCCCAGTACACACACGTCGCGCCTTGACATTGGCAGAAACACGGTTCGAGGGGGAAATTGCACCCTTCCGCGCCGATCTTGCACACAGCTGCCCCCCACACCATGGTCGTATCAATGATCACATCGACGCCGGTGCGTTGCAGCAGATCCAAGCCCGAGATCTCCGGTTCACTGAACAGCACACAATACGTCTCAACCCGGCCATCCCCGTACTGGATCACTACTCCGGCGCGATTCAAATCCTCCTCTGCAGTCAGCCGATGATCGCTTCCCGTCAGGAGAAACACGGCGAGGAACCACATCCCCAACAACAGGAGGATCCACCGGCGAGAGGACGCCCGCCGAAAGCCCATGGGACGTCGAAACATCGAGAAGAAGGTAGCGCGGGCGGGTCGGCGTCCCGCCCGCGCCCCACCTTCGGGCCAATGTTGGTGTGGTTCACCTCGCGAGGGGATCATTTCCCGTTAATCGTCTATGCTGCCCGTCGCCGACGCACATACCCGGCCAGGGCCGCCGCGCCGGTACCGAGAAGAGCCAGGGTCGTAGGCTCTGGAATTTCAAAGGGGCCGGCAATCTGGGTGAAGGTCAGGAAAGGTGGTTGGACGGTGGGATTATAATTGGCATCAAAGCCGCTCCACGCAAAGCCAACGACTTCCTTATCGGCCGGAGTATACCCACCTACACCCACCGGGGCCGGTACCCAACGGTCATCCTCCTGGATGTAGAAGGCCCAAAAGTTGTTCGGATCGCAGAAGCAATCCTCCGCAGGACACCCTACATCCCTAATGGAACACAACGCCGGTCCCCAGGCCGTGGTGGTCAACGTCACCGGCAGGGTCGACTGTTCCAACACGTCCGCCACGGTGGCATCCGCAGGAACAGCCACAACTTCGGTGTAAACCTGGCCGTCGGGGAAACGGACCACCAGCCCGACCACCTTCTGGTCTTGCCCGGCATACACCCCTCCACCGACCAACAGGAACACCAACATCGCCCACAGAAACCATTGCCATCCCTTACGCATTGGGTCACCTCCTCCTCTGCTGAAATGCCTTCCTTAACCGCGCATAGAGAACCTTCTCATGTACGGCGGTTTAGCGCCACACACCGGGTGTGAAGATCCGTTGGGTGAGGGGATGGTCCGATGGCCAAGGACGCATGAGTACGGGCAACGCGTCGGTAGTGGCCAGCAGGCGCGTGCCTGGGTACTGCACCGTCCACCGAAAGCCCCCATCGGGTGCCTGAAAGCGCAAAAGGGCCACGAGGGGATCCCGCCACACGCCCGTCTCGGTGCGGCCGGTGTACGGTGGTCCCTGGGGGTTCTCTCCCACCGCCACCAGCCCCAACAAGGCCAGCGCTGTGGAGTTGGCATTGCTTTGGCGGCCCACGTCCATGCCCCACCCGCCGTCAGGGTTCTGAGCCCCCTGCACGTACTGAACGGCTCGCTGCAGGGCAGGGTCAGCCGGGGAAAGGCCGTTGAGCACCAGAGTGGCCATCACCAGTCCGGTGGTATCCACATCCACCGCGCTCCCTTGATAAGGCCATCCCCAACCGCCGTTGGGCCGCTGTTCTGCCAGCAGGGATTGAACCGCCCGTGCAGGTACTTCCTCACCGGCCAGCCGCAAGGCCTGGATGGCCAGGGCCTGTCGAAAGTTATTCCCCGAGTGGAAACGGCCTGTCGTCGGGTCATACGTCTCCCACAGCGCGGCGATCAGGTCCACGCCCCCAAAGTTCCGCGGGTTTTCGCCGGCCATCACCACCGCGCGCAGCACTTTAGCAATGTAACCTGCATCCCCGCTGGCCACCACCTGGCCGGCAAAATCGGCCAGGGCGTCAAGGGCGCTGCGACCGTTGCGCGTCCACCGGGGACCTCCGGGATATTCCGCGGCCACACCATAGGTTTGCATGTACAGCCCGATGACGTACACCGCATCGGCGGTAACCCCCCACGCGGTGCCAAAGGAACCATCAGGCAACTGTTGGGTACGCAACCACGCGATAGCGGCCTCGACCTGCACCCGACGGGCGTCCCACGTGGTGCGCAAGGGTACCTGGCCGACCGCGGGCAACCATCCCACCAGCACAAGCCACAAACTGAGGGCTAACCACCCCACTGCTTTCACACCCTGGCTCAGCATGACACACCTTAACTCCTTGGTCTCCTGGAAATAGCCTTAACTGCTCACCACCACGTCATCCTTAAGCCCCATATCCTCTTCACACCAAAATAAACCCCCCAACCCACGACGGGCTGAGGGGTCTGAAAGAAACAAAAATCCCCTGGGGAGAGCCAGGGGGCCTGCTTATTTCAGACTCTCCCACTCCCTTCCTCGAGGGTTGGTGGAAGATCTACGTGCAGGCGGGCGACCGGGCTTCCGGTCTAATACCCAATACCTAATACCTGATATCTGGTATGGGGTATTAGGTATTGACCGGTTACCGTGGCGGGACCGCGCCGGACTTTCACCGGCTTCCCCCTTTAAGCCCTGCCATCCGGGGCGTCGGGCACCTGCACGGGATCATCACCGTATTTGGTTGTGGGCGTCAGTATACCGCCTTCTTTCGAAGGTTGTCAAACGTGCTCCAGCATAAGCACGGTGGTAGTCTGTTCGCTCCGATTACCGAGTCATAAGCCACGGGAAGTACGCTTGCGTCCGTCCTGTAATAACACAAAGCCGAACGGTGTCCACCGTGAAGAGGGTGTCTAAGCCGTCTCCATCCCCTCCCACCCGCACACGTATCTCCCCTGTCTGGCCTCGGAGGGAGGTCAACGTTTCTGCCGGCAAGATCACCAGCACCTCATCCCACTCCAGGCCGTAGATCACGCTATCACTGGTATTGCCCGCCCGGAGCAACAGCAAGGAAGCCTGATCATCGCGCAGTTCGACCTCCAACCAATCATCAAAGGGGACCTC
The DNA here is from genome assembly GCA_015490995.1 of Anaerolineae bacterium. Classification (GTDB taxonomy): domain Bacteria; phylum Chloroflexota; class Anaerolineae; order JAADDB01; family JAADDB01; genus S141-23. The sequence goes on from WFWT01000017.1 coordinate 8,413, forward strand.
AGGATCCGACCCCTCGCCGCTATCGGTCGTCTCTATGCGCACCGCCAAAAAGACCGTGGCCCGTAACCATTGCTCGGGGAAGACCACCGTTTGGCTTATTATCCCACCTTGCTCCGCACTCAACTGCACAGCTTGAGTGCCACTGTAGACGGTAGTGCTGGTGAGAGTCACACCGGAGGCGTTCCAACGCTGAAGTCCCTGTTCAAAATCACCGTTAACCAATATCTCCTGACAAGGAGGAGCCCAGGGAAGCTGTGGAAACACGGGCGGCCCGACGGATAGGGGCCCGGATGCGGTGGCCGTGGCGTTAAGAGCCCGTTCCACGTGGATGCGCCCGTAACCGTAGTACGGGTCCCAGCCGGGCACGTCTTGCTGAGGGGGCCCTATCTGGTCCTCGGCAGTGCTCTCGATAAGGCGGCGGACTTCCTCAGGGGAGAGGCGAGGGTTACGAGAGCGTATCAACGCGGCCAATCCGCTCACGTGTGGCGCGGCCATGGATGTGCCCGAAAGCACACCGTACCGGTCATCCGGGATGGTTGATATGATAGAAACACCCGGCGCGACGACGTCCACGTAACTTCCCCAGTTAGTGAAACCGGGCCGCTGACCGTTCACCCGCGTGGCGGCCACGCCTATCACCTGCGGGTGAGCCGCGGGATAAAACACCCGATCCGAAGCCCGATTGCCCGCGGCGGCGACCAGCACGGCCCCGCGAGCATAAGCATACGCCACCGCTAAAGCCTCCCCATAACTATACGAAGTAGCCCCCAAACTCAAATTGATCACCGCCGCACCTTCATCGGCGGCGTAAAGCAACGCCCGAATAAGGTCGTAATATGTCCCAACCCCGCGGGGGGAGAAGATCCCCAGTGGCATAACCCGCACACCGGGCGCAATCCCCGCAATCCCGCGGCCGTTGTTCATCCGAGCGGCAATAATGCCTGCCACGTGAGTACCATGGTAGAACACATCTCGGACGTCGGGGCTTTCCTCGTAAAAGTTCCAGCCGTTAACGTCATCCACATACCCGTTGCCGTCATCATCAATGCCGTTCACCACTTCGTCGGGATTTTGCCAACAGGCACCTTGGAGATCCTCGTGAGCACAATCGATGCCGGTATCGATCACGGCGACTACCACGTCGGGAGTGCCCGTCTCCAGCTCCCACCCGGCCTCCACACCCAGAGGTGCTAGATATCGGCGGGCATAGTTCTGGTAATAGGGATCATTGGGCGTGAGACCTTGGGGACGAGACAGACGGCGAAAGGGCGCAAATGTCATCCTCATACCCACGGGCCACGCGGGCAGGGAGGCTAAACGTACCAGGTAATTCGGTTCCACCCATTGCACTCCTGGCAACGCTTGCAACTCCCGGACCACCTCGAAGACTTTACCCTGTGGCACACGCCAGCGTTCAATGCCCAGCTGTCGGATGCGCCCTACCAGTTGCGCCTGCCACTGAACTTGCAACATCTCCCTCGCGGCAGCTACTTCGTGAGGCACCCCTGTCGCCGGTGCCCAGCGAATTAACACTTCCCCCTCCGCGTACAGCCGTCCCTCCGCCTTTCCATCACGTGCGCTTACCGTCACCAAAGCCAGCAGTATAGCCAACCAAAGTCCACTTACTATTGTTATCCGCATCCCCGTTATCCTGTGCCCTTTCTGCCCGTGGAAGACCTCCTGAGCATGCGATATTAACGCACATCCTACGCACCCTATCAGGCGAAACGTTTGACAAGCCACCTCCCCCCAGGGATAATGGCACCACTGACTATACATGTGCCGGTGCAGAGTGACCAAATGTGAGCCTTCTACACCTTTAACCTTATGATACACGCCTGGACGGGTAGATGAGCGAGAAAGAGGCTGCACTGGTGGCAATAGGCCGCCAGCTGGCGGAAGCAAGGGAAGCGCAGGGGATCAGCCTGGAACAGGCAGAACAGGAAACCCGCATTCGCATCAGTTACCTGGCGGCAATGGAAGCCGGGGATTTCAAGGCTTTGCCCGACATGGTCGTTGCCCGGGGATTCCTGCGAAGCTATGCGACGTATTTAGGCCTGGACCCTGGTCCTCTCATTGCTGCCTTACAGGAGGTCTACCCTACCGAGGTCACTCCAACGGTTACCTCTGCGTCGGCCGCTGTGCCCCACGTCATGGAGATAGACCTCCGCAGGCGACCCACTTCCCGACTCGCGAGCCTTTTATCCTGGGGTGTTGTGGTAGCGTTGCTTGGCCTTGCCGTCTACTGGTTGTGGATTCAAGGTTGGGTGCCTGCCTGGCTGGGAGGAGCCCGTGCTGTGGCATCCCCTACGGCCACAGCAGAGGCCGTGGTCACCTCTCCCACCCCCGACATCACCGCGGCTCCTGCTACGCCCATCCCTACGGCC
>WFWT01000018.1 GCA_015490995.1 Anaerolineae bacterium
CCGCGACTTGGAGCGACTGGACAAGCCTGTGGCGCGGCGAATTGTTCGTCGCCTCCAATGGCTGTCCGAGAACGTGGATGCCACTCGCCTTGAAGCGCTAACAGGTGACCTTGCGGGATTCTACAGACTGCGGTGGGACAGTATCGCGTCATCTACGAAGTACTCTAGGACGAACGAGTGATATTAGTGCATGCAATCGGTCACCGACGAGAGATTTACCGGAGGTAATTTGTAAGTCTCAATATGGATTTTGTGGATGAACCACTCCCCGCATACTTCCATCTGCCATTGAAGTATCCTCAGCCCATTTTGTACAGCAGTTGGACCCCCAACTTGAGCGTCCCCTCCATGGCATCGAGAACCCGCTGGGCTTCTTCGCGAGTCAGGATCGCGGGCTGGCGTTTCGGCCGCTTGGCACGCAGGAAGCCTAGGGACAACACTTCAGGGGCTAGTGCAAAGCCTGCCGGTAAAGGTGAAGGAGTTTGGGGCGGCGTTGACGGGATGTCATGGGATTTGACGACCTCCGAGTAATGGAATATAACTCAGGTTAGGTCTATTTCTCTATTTCCCAATCGTTGATGGGGGTATAACCATCTAAAGTATGGTGTCGAATATGCGCCCTGCGCGTTTTTAGGAAGCATAGGCGCAGAAATGCAACATAATAGCTGGTGCATTGATGACAAGGTACGAATACACGAGAAAGCCCCGGAAATGTCCCGCATGCGGTTCGGCCCGAATCGCAGAGATTCTCTACGGGTTACCAAATTTTTCTGAAAAATTGGAAAGAGATTTAAAAGAGGGCCGGATAATACTTGGTGGTTGTTGCATCGATGGTGACGACCCGACGTGGCAGTGTGTTGATTGCGGCGCGCAGATGCATAGAAAGAGCATTGATAGTGAGTCCAGCTAACAAGGTACGGCACCTGTCGTTAATTTGGTCCTGAGTGAGAGGATTTCTGTGAAAGCATGGAAGTGGTGGATATGACCTCGAAGAGCCACCTAACATCCGCTGTAGCCGTCCCACCTCCACTGGCGCTCCAGCGGGCGGCTGAGCTGGGCCGTTAGGCCGCCTTCTACCAAAGAAACGGTGGCCTGCAAAGGAGTACGGCATGAAGCATATACCACGTCTCGTAAGCGCTTTAGTCCTCCTACTCGGCGCAATCCTTCTGCATTACATAACTGCACCACTGCCTCCTGCACCTGCGGCGTCGCCACCGCCCGGGGCGCCAGCCCCAGATGTTCATTCAACAGAAAGTGACGCCCCCCTTCCTCATCCCGATATCACCGTCGCTCTAGCGTCATCTCCCCAAACTGGATGACCACCGTATGCTTTAGCCTCACTTTTCACGCGGAGAAGGAAAAGGGTATACAATAAGTAAACTGTCGGGGCGTTGCCAGGTGACGCCGGTAGAAGATATACCCTATAGGCCGTCGGTCTTGTGATATCGAAATGCCACCAACAAACGTTTGCACCTGACGCGACTCCGTAGCACAGGTGAAGCGTGAGCCGTTAGCCTGCGCGTTTTCGAGTTACGGCACTGTCGGAGGGCAAAGCTATGATTGACCCTAGGTTAGACGGCAAAATCGTTCTGGTTACCGGAGCCAATAATCCATATGGCATCGGCGCCGCTACGGCAAAGGCTTTTGCTGCCCAGGGCGCACGCGTGTTCATTCACTTCTTTCGTCTCCCGAAGGCCTCCTCTAGGGCAGAACAGGTACGTGGCCCTGGACCGGCCTTCTACCAAGCCCAGCAGGGCAAAACGGCGGACGTAGTTCTCGATGCGATTCGCCGAAGAGGCGGGCAAGCCGCAGCGTGGGAAGCCGATCTTTCCAACCCAGAGAATATTCCCAAACTGTTCGATCAAGTGGAAGCGGTGTTTGGGCCTGTAGACATCCTGGTTAACAATGCGGCGAGTTGGGCAGGCGATACCTTCTTGCCGATGGAGGATGCTTTCCTCTCCTCCCAAAGTTACGACCGGAACTTTGCCGTGAATGCCCGCGCGGTCGCCTTGATGATGGCCGAATACGCGCGCCGTTTTTTGCAACGCGGTGCGACTTGGGGCCGGATTATCAACGTGAGCACAGATGGGGCATCGGCCTTTCCCGGAGAAGTTTCCTACGGGGCAAGCAAACATGCGATGGAGAGTTACAGTCGTGCCGCGGCGATCGAACTGGGGCCTTATGGCATAACCGTCAATGTGGTTGCACCGGGTCCGGTTCAAACGGGATACATCACGTCAGAAATGGAGGAAAAGTTACGCGCGGCCATTCCTCTTCGGCGGGTGGGGAAACCAGAAGACATTGCCGATGTCATTGTCTTTCTGGCTTCGGAGCAGGCACGCTGGGTGACCGGTCAGTTGATATACGTGGGCGGCGGCAATGTGATGCCTTTGTAATCAACAGCACAGGCTAACCGGCTGCAGCGGACTTGCCGCGCAAGGGGTTTCGGCCCCTGCAAAACGAAAGGAGTTTTTACGTCATGCCGAGTGAGATCTTTCTCCTCATAATGTCAACGTTCGTGGGTCTCCTTTTCATTGTTATATCTATTCCCCTCATTAGGAAGAAAGTACCACCGAATAAGTGGTATGGTTTTCGCATTTATGCAACCTTTTATAACGAAACTGTATGGTACGAAACAAATAAACGGTTTGCCAAAGATATGTTCAAGTTAGGGGTACTCGTCATTATAGCGGGATTTGCGCTACTATTTGCACCAATGCCAATATTAGGAAAGGTTATTGTTTTTGCTATTATTGTTGAATCTGGAATTATTGCTATCATTATTCGTGCATGGAGGTATGCCAACTATTTACTTGAACAGCACAAACATACAAGCAACAGAGGAAATATCCCGTAATATACACACATACCAAACACCTAGTTATTGTTTTTCAATAAAACACAAAGGATCATGAAATAATGAGAATTGAACTGATTGACATCACACCAGAATATTTACAATATGCGCACAAACAACGCAAAGAATTATACTTTGCGATGTATCCCGAACTATTTCAGCATTACTATCAATATTGGGCAGATCCCGGAGATATTGTGTTACTTACAGATTGTACAGTCAAAGAAAAAGTATCGCTAATTAAATCAAGGCTGCCTTTTATTGAAAACACATTTACGAGTAATGATTTCGCAGACAAAATATACGTTGTTATCTTTGTGGGTGCCAACACAACCAATGGTCATGCTTTCTGGGACAAAAACCGCCAAACATTCGTTGTTTGGTTGCCAGTTGAAGCCTATACCACCACTTTGCAAGTAGATGTCTTCGTCACGCACGAAATAATACATGCTCTACATTACAACAAAAGGCCAGATTTTTACTTTCAAGATAAAAGAACAAAATATTTGACGGGAAGACAAATTGTTACTGAGGGAATAGCAACGTGGGGCACGCAATTCATTATGGGATACGATGATGTGACAGCCTTATGGGCAGACTATGCTTCACCATCGTTCACAGAAAGGTGGTATAAACAATGTTGTGTGAGATTACCAATTATGGCGCAGCGTATTCTAGAGGAATGGAATGACAGCCATGAGGAGAATGCATGGTTTAGTCTATGGGATGAGAACGATGTTACACGCTATCGAGGTGGTTACTATGTTGGCTTGGAAGCAATCAAAAGAATCTGTGAAGAGCAAGCTATAAATTTCCATCTCCTGCTTTCTCTTGAAAAGCATAAAATGGAAACGTTGGTCTTGAAAGTGCTCAGGAAAATGGCCACCAACAAGCCTTAACCCTGCCCGCAACAAACGTGGTTTCATCGCCTCGCTAATGTTGGTGAATTTTCGGCCCAAAGTGATGCGCGGGTGCGTGGTGCGTCGGACTGCCACACCGCTGAGGTCATTGCCAAGAGGATGATCATTAAAGGTATAAAGCGAAGGGCTTGGTGAGCAGAACGGCTTTACAGGGGCTGCAGGATCGGCTCACGCCCGCTAGGATCGCGGGGATAGCGCCCGCGATCCTTCTGAACCTCAGCATCAACGGCGTAGTCATCGCGACCTTGCTGCGCGCCGTCGTCACCCCCGCGGAAATGTAGACAACGCCCTCATCCAAAAGCACTTGCTCTACCTTGTCCGGCGATCCTGCCAAGGTGGAGCCGGGAAATTTGACCAATACGACCGGTTCGTGGCCGATTGTCGGGAAGTGCGACGGGTCTCAACCTGGCGCTGAGAAGGAGTAAGCCCATGCGCGGACAGAGCCTTGTTTTCCTCGTGGTCATTTTCCTCTTGGCTGCGTGTGTTCTGCCCGTTGGCGCTCGGGAGGGGATGAGGACGCCGGCGGTGAGCCCCGAGCCGTCGGGACCAGAACGGGCAACCGTGCGGGGAACGGTGGTTGACGTGATGCTGAGCGCGCGGGTGTTGGTGCTGGACACGGACGGTGGCCCGGTGAATCTGGCCCTGGTGGAAGGGACCCGCATCCTAGGCGCCTCTGGAGAACCGATCGCGCTGCGGGACATTCTGCCAGGCCACGTGGTGGAAGCCCACGGCCGCATGACCCAACCAGGTACAATGATTCCGGAGGTGGTGCGGGTGATGCAAGAGTGATGCAAGATAAGACCAAGCCCATCCCGTCGGGTAGCGTGACGCCTTTTGTTGATATCCTAGAATTTGACAGGGCATGGCGGGAGGCTATAATTGAATAATGAACATACGGTAAGCGGGCGTGGCGCAGTGGTAGCGCAGGGGCTTCCCAAGCCTCGTGTCGCGGGTTCGAATCCCGTCGCCCGCTCCTTATGCTGTAAAAAAGCGGTGGCCCGACATCATTGGGCCACCGCTTTTTTTCACCCTAAAGCCCGCAGACGCTCTAATACTCTGGCCTCATCTTCCCGCAGCTTGGCCAGCTTCTCCCGCTCGCGAGCCACAACCTCCTCCGGTGCCTTGCTGAGGAAGTTCTGGTTGGCCAGTAACCCCTCTGAGCGGGCGATCTGGCGCCGCAGGTTCTCCAGCTCCTTACCCAACCGTTGCCGCTCCGCGTCCAGGTCGATCATCTCCGCCAGGGGCAGGTGCACGGTAATGCCGCTTTCCACCACCGTGGCTGTGAGCTCCGCCACGGTCACCTCTTCGGCCACGGTCAGCCGCTCCGGGTCCAGACGAGCCAGCTGGACAATCACATCTCGCATCTCGTTGACCAGGGCCACGTAGGGGCCAGCCGCGATGAACGCGGGGATGCGCTTCCCCGGCTCCACGTGATACTCAGAGCGCACGTTGCGGATCCCTCGAATGACGTTACGAATGCGGTTGAAGGCTTCCTCGGCTGTCTCATCTCGAGGGCCTGGCTCCGGCCAGCGAGCTACCATAATGCTCTTGCCCACGTGTGGCAGTTGCTGCCATATGGCTTCCGTCACAAAGGGCATAAAGGGATGTAAGAGGCGCAGGGCTTTCTCCAGCACGTAAATGAGCACTTGCCGGGTGCGTTCCTTGGCCCCTTCGTCATCGCCGTAGAGAGCGATCTTGGCGATTTCCAGATACCAATCGCAGTACTCGCTCCAGAGGAAGTCGTACAACTGCCGTCCAGCCTCACTGTACTGATAATCTTGAAACAGCCGCTCCACCTCCGCGGTGAGGTGCTCCACCCGGCTGAGAATCCAGCGGTCCGCCAGGGTGAGGTCAGGACCCTCCGGCCGTTCGGTGACGGGTTCCTGGTCCGGTCGCAGGTTCATAAGCACCAGCCGGGCCGCGTTCCAGATCTTGTTGGCAAAGTTACGGCTGGCCTCAATGCGCGCCTCGGACAGGCGCATGTCGTTGCCAGGCGTGGAACCGGTGAGCAAGGTAAAGCGCAGCGCGTCCGCGCCGTACTTGTCGATCATCACCAGGGGGTCGATCACGTTCCCCCGGGACTTGCTCATCTTCTGCCCCTTCTCGTCCCGGATGAGCCCGTGTAGATAAACGTAATAGAAGGGCACCTTGCCCGTCATTTCCAGGCCCAACATGATCATGCGGGCCACCCAGAAGAAGAGGATGTCATAGCCCGTCTCGAGCATGGTGGTGGGGTAAAACTCGGCAAAGTCCTGGGTCTCCTCTGGCCAGCCCAGCACCCCCGGTGGCCACAGGCCCGAGGAGAACCAGGTGTCCAGCACGTCCTCGTCCTGGTGGATGCGGCTGCTGCCGCACTTCTCACAGCGATCTGGGTCCTCTTCCGCCGCAAACATGTGACCGCAGTCATCACAGTACCAGACAGGAATGCGGTGTCCCCACCACAGCTGGCGGCTGATACACCAGTCACGGATGTTCTCCATCCAGTGGAAGTAATGCTTGTTGAACCGCTCCGGGATGATGCGGATAGTCCCTTCTCGCACGGCTTTAATCGCGGGCTCGGCCAGGGGTTTAGTACGCACGAACCACTGGGTGGAAATAAGTGGTTCGATGATGGTGTCGCAGCGGTCGCAGTGCCCCACCGCGTGCACGTAGGGTTTTTCGTCGATCACCAGGCCGGCCTGACGCATGTCCTCCCACAACTTCGCGCGAGCCTCGAAACGATCCAGGCCCGCGTAGGGGCCCGCGTTTTCGTTCAGAGTGCCGTCCTCGTTCATGATGTTGACGATGGGCAAGTTGTGCCGTCGGCCGATCTCGTAGTCCGTGGGATCGTGACCGGGGGTGACCTTCAGCGCGCCTGTGCCGAACTCTCGGTCCACCGCCTCGTCCGCAATCACCGGGATCTCCCGGTTCAGCATGGGCACGAGTGCCGTTTTGCCGATAAATTGCCGATAGCGTTCGTCCTCAGGGTGCACCGCCACCGCGGTATCGCCCAGGATGGTCTCCGGCCGGGTGGTGGAGACAGGGATATAGCCGCCCTCCTTGAGGGGGTATTTGAAGGTGTAAAGTTTACCTTGTTCCTCATAGTGTTTCACTTCCAGATCGGAGATGGCCGACTCACACCGGGGACACCAGTTCACCATGTAGTTCCCCCGGTAAATCAGGCCCTTCTTGAACAATCGCACAAAGGCCACCCGTACCGCTCGACTGAACCCGTCATCCAGTGTAAACCGCTCGCGTGTCCAGTCGCAGGAAACCCCCAAGCGCCGGTGTTGCTGTGTGATCACCTTATGGGAATACGCTTTCCACTGCCACACCCGTTCCAGAAACTTTTCTCGCCCGAGGTCTTGGCGGGTGAGCCCCTCTTTGGCCAGCTCACGTTCCACCACGTTCTGGGTGGCAATGCCCGCATGGTCCACTCCAGGCACCCAGAGGGTCAGATGCCCCTTCATGCGGTGATATCGAGTCATCAAGTCCTCAATGGAGGCAGTAAGGGCATGGCCCATGTGGAGTGTACCGGTTACATTGGGTGGGGGCATGGTAATGACAAAGGGAGGCTTTCCCTGATCGTAAAGCCCGTGCTCCTTTTGGTACTCCGGCCGAAAGAACCCCTGTTCATCCCACCACTCGTACAGCTTGCTTTCAAACTCGGCCGGCTGGTATCGCTTGGGCAACATGCGTGCTTTGGTAGCTTGGGCCTCCTGCGTCATGACCGCTCCTCCTTCATCACTCTGTTCTTTCCTGAAAGACCCGTGCTCCTCCACGAAAAACCCCCCTTCCGCCGCAAGGACGAAAGGGGGGCTCCCTTCCGCGGTACCACCTTGCTTCCAGGGATTGTATCGTGACGTATGAGTTATCACACGCAACACGCGCTACACGTTCGCCTGTTGCGCGTTACGTGTTACGTGTTGCGTGTTGCGTGTTGCGTGTCACGCCCAATTCCCTGGCGCTTTGGCGCTATAACGGGCGAACCCGGCAGGAAGTACTAGGAGCGATGGTCTCCGTTCCCCCCTGCGACTCCCCGGCGACCTTCGGCACGGCTGCGTCGAGGCAGGCTCTCAGCCTGTGACCTGCCCTCTCTGGCGACCGCTTCGTGCCTACTCCTCCGGTTCGTTGTCTTTAGCCGATGTACACTGTTAGCGTGAAGGATTATAGTAAGGCCCCGGCCCACTGTCAAACCACCTCGGCGCCTGGCCAAGGCACCGTTGTTAAGTCCTTAGCTATCGGTCAGATTACTCCATTGACCGAGCGCTGGCCTGAATTGGCAGGTTGTGTTATGCTGGTGGGTCCCAATCATCCCTGGCGGAGGCATGACACGTGGTACAGGGGGCAAGAGACCATGACAACAAACGCTGTACATGAGGTCACTACACCACAGGTACATCCTGCCACCCCACGCGAGAGCGTCCAAATCACGCTACCGGACGGCCGTGTGTTTGAAGGGCCACGGGGTACCCCCCTGGAAGCGTTTATGCGTGCTGCATACCCTCAACCCAAGATCCCCATTGTGGCTGCACTGGTGGACGGCCGCTTGCGCGAGCTCACATATGTCCCTGTTCGGGACGCGCACGTCCAGCCGGTGGACCTGACCAGCGCCGACGGCATGCGTATTTACCGCCGCTCTCTCCTTCTGCTGTTGCTGGCCGCGTTTGAGGACCTCTTTCCACAAGCACAGCTGGTAGTCGAACATTCTCTTACCTTCGGTGGCTATTACTGTGAGGTGACCGGACATCCTCCTCTTTCACGAGCGGACCTCCAGCGCTTGGAAGAACGAATGCACGCACTGGTGGAAGCCGACCTCCCCATCGTGGAGAAAGAAGTGCCGGTGGACGAAGCGGTAACCCTGTTTGCCCAACGAGGAGCTGATGACAAGGTCCGGCTCTTTCGCTTTCGCCAGAAGGACTACGTTACCCTCTACTGGCTGGACGACACGGTCGATTACCTTCACGGCTACATGGTACCCTCCACCGGCTACCTGCGCATCTTCGGCCTGGCCCCTTATCCACCAGGGTTCGTGTTGCGGTTTCCCCGTCGTTTCCAACCACTAACCCTGCAACCCGTCACCCACCTGCGGCGGTTGGTGTCCGTGTTCCGTCAACACAGTCGGTGGATGGAGTTGATGCAAGTCACCGATGTTGGGGCCCTCAATGAAGCCATTGCTGCAGGCCGACTTCAAGAACTCATCCTCATCGCAGAGGCGTTGCACGAACAAGATATCGCCACCATTGCCCGGGAGATTGCCCGTCGCAAGGACGTACGGGTCGTGCTGGTAGCCGGCCCCTCCTCCTCCGGCAAGACCACCTTTAGCAAACGACTGGCCATTCAACTCCTCGCCCTCGGCCTCCGACCGTTCGCCCTGAGCATGGATGATTACTTTGTGAACCGCGAGGAGACCCCCCGGGACGAACACGGCAACTACGACTTCGACTCCCCTGACGCGCTGGACATTGACCTTCTAAACCAGCATCTTCAAGCCCTCTTGCAGGGCCAGGAGGTCCAATTGCCCCGGTTTAACTTCATTACCGGACGCCGGGAGCCCGGTCCTACGGTTCGTCTTTACCCGGATCAGATTATTATCATGGAAGGAATTCACGGCCTTAACCCATTCATAGCCCAAAGCTTGCCCCGGGAACGCACTTACCGGGTATACGTCTCTGCGCTGACCGTGTTGAACCTGGACCGGCACAATCGCATCTCCACCACCGATACCCGCCTTATTCGGCGCATTGTGCGCGATGCCAGGGAACGCGGGCGCAACGCGGAGGGGACAATTGCGATGTGGGAGAACGTCCGTCGGGCGGAGAAGCGGTACATCTTCCCTTACCAAGAACACGCGGATTCAATGTTTAATTCGGCTTTGATCTACGAGATGGCCGTGTTGCGCCCGCTGGCGGAGCCCTTGCTCCTCCAGGTGGAACCCGAATCGCCGGCCTACGTAGAGGCCCGCCGGCTTATCAGCTTCCTGCGGTGGTTCCTTCCATGCGAGGATGCCCGCCAAGTGCCCAACAATTCTATCCTGCGGGAGTTCATCGGCGGTTCCATCCTAGAAGAGTTCAACGTCGGCTTGGAAATGGCTCGAGGTAACGTCCCAGACCGCATCGATCCGTGAGCGCGGAGGCACGCGGTGACCCAGGAGATTATCGTTGATCCATCCGTATTTGTGCCCAACCCACAGCGCCAACGCTATGCGCAGGTAATCACCGCGGCTCTGGCCGCGGTGGACCCGTATACCTGCGTTCGGCATCATCTTCAGCGGGTGGGTGACCACATTCGCTGCGGAGGACGCATCATAAACCTTGGACAAGTCCGTCGCATCTACGTGCTGGGATTTGGCAAAGCAGCCGGGCCTATGGCCCAGGCGGTGGAGGACGTATTAGGGGAACGCATCACCGAGGGCCTGGTTATCGTCAAGGAAGGACACCACGTTCCCACCCGGCGGGTACGCGTCCGCGAGGCGGCGCACCCTGTGCCGGATGAGCGGAGCGTAGATGCAGCTCGCGAGCTCCTTCGATTAGCCCGACAGGCTGGGCCAGAGGATATGGTCGTCGTCCTCATTTCCGGCGGGGGCTCTGCGCTGTTCACCCTCCCCGCAGAGGATCTCACATTGACCGACCTCCAACAAACAACCGACCTGCTCCTCAAGTCGGGCGCGACCATTCACGAGATCAACACCGTGCGCAAACACTGCTCCGCGGTGAAAGGCGGCTGGTTAGCCCACCATCTGGCCCCCGCGACCACGATCGGCTTAATCCTTTCCGACGTGGTAGGCAATCCATTGGACGTGATTGCCTCCGGCCCCTTATCGCCTGACCCTACTACTTACGCGGACGCGTGGCAGGTGCTGGAGAAGTACGAGCTCGTAGAGCGCATTCCCCCCGCGGTACGGGACCATCTTCAAGCCGGACGTCAAGGCCGAAGACCGGAAACCCCGAAACCAGACGACCCCCTCTTCGAGCAAGTACACCTCATCATCGTAGGGGATAACGCGCGCGCGGCCGAAGCAGCCGCGCGGGAAGCACTGGCCCTAGGGTACAACGCGGAAGTCCTCACCACCTTCCTAGAGGGAGAAGCGCGAGAAGTGGCGCGCGTGGTAGCTGCTCTGGCCAAAGAAGTCAGTCGCCATCACCGCCCTCTGCCTCCCCCGGCCTGTCTCATCCTGGGCGGGGAAACCACCGTCACGGTGCGCGGCTCAGGCAAAGGGGGGCGGAACCAGGAATTAGCCCTCGCCGCGGCCATCGCGCTGGCCGGCTGGCCCCACATCACCCTCATCGCCCTGGGCACCGATGGGACCGATGGTCCCACCGACGCGGCCGGGGGCATGGTTGACGGCCAGACAGTAGCTCGCGCCCACGCCCTGGGTCTTGATCCGCTCGTTCACCTGCGCGAAAACAACGCCTACCCCCTCCTCCACGCAGTGCACGACCTGGTGAAAACAGGCCCCACACGCACAAATGTCAACGACCTGATCTTTCTCTTCGTGGAGGAAGGGACCTCCCCGCACGTGTGAACTGCGCCCTCAATACACACCGGCAAATGTCGTACTTAACCTCTTGCTCCCGTCGCCTGCAGCTGTTGGGCCAGTGCGTACACTCTCTCCGCCAAGCGGACCACGTCGTCCCGACCGCGGGGACCATTCTCCAGCGCGTCCCACCAACGCGTGGGGATGGCACGCACGCCGTGGAACGCACCCGCAATTGCCCCTGTCATCGCGGCGATCGTGTCGGTATCCCCACCTAAACTCACCGCGTACACCAGCGCTTCTTCAAAGGAACGCCAAAAGGTAATAAAGGCAAACAACGCAGTGGGCACCGAACGGTGCGCCGCGGCACCGTTTCCCAGCTTGTGGACAACCCGTTCCCGGTCCTCCCAATACGTCCGCAACTCCAGCACAAGCATGAGTGCGCGCCGCAGCGTTTCAGCCGAAGCGGGCAAGGCCGCCTCCAGCTCGGCCACAAAATCCTCGGGGTCGAAGGTCGACACAGGCGTCACCAGCGCCAGCGCTACCGCCATTGCCTGCAAACCTGCCGCTTGCTGTGCCAGGGGATGAGCGTGGGTCACTCGCGCTTGGGCCACCGCAAGCTTGTACGCCGCGGCCAAGCGTCCGGCAAAAAGCACCCCTACAGGCGCCACACGCATGGCCGCGCCGTTGCCGTATGACCCACCGTCGAACAGGCGGCGGGCCGCTTCTTCCCAAGGAACCCCCTCATCCCACAACCGTACCAGACGGTGCATTCCCGCACCGAAACCCCGGCGCGGGTCGTATACCTTCCGAAAGCGACGCACCAGATCTTCCGGATCCACTCTACCCTCTGAAGCGAGCAGGGACTCGGCCAGCGCGATCATTAACAGGGTATCGTCGGTATACGTGCCCGCGCCCAAGCGCGCGGGCACCATGTGCCGTACTTCTCCATATTGCCGGCGAATGCGAGACCAGGTCCACCCCTCCACAGGCATCCCTAGAGCATCCCCCACAAAGGTGCCCAGGAAAGCGCCGATACACCGATCTCGATCCAAAGGTGTTGCCATCATAGCCCTTCCCCCACGTCAGGGCTCAACCGATGACCATTACACGTTCTCACCTCAACCGTAGCTGTTCCGCTCGGGTGAACAGCCGGCGCCCCATGAACAACAACGCGGTCATTGCGGTCAACGCACTACCGGTCAAGATGAGTGCCACAATCACAAATTGATAAAAAGCGGCCTGCACGGGATGACTCCCCCCTAACAGCATCCCTGTCATCACACCAGGTATCCACACGATGCCTAACGAGCGCAGAGAATCCACACGAGGAATCAAGCTGGCCAAGAGAGCTGCCCGCACGTACGGCATAATAGCCACGTGCGGGGACGCTCCCAAGGCCAGGGCAGCCTCGATGTGACCCCGGTGCGCATCCACTTCACCCCGAAGACGGTTGAAGGCCAGGGACACGGTGGTCATGCTGTTGGCCACCAACATGCTCCCTACCGGGATGAACACCGGTAACCTGGTTTCAATGACTCCCAACCCCACCATCACCCCGATGAGAAGACCACTGCCCAGGAGAATGCTGTAAACGGACACACGAAATGCGTCTGGCAAACCCTGTGCCCGCCGAGCGGCCATGTGTCCTGCCACCCCTATCATGAGCCCAAGCACCAGCACACCGACGGCAAAAGGCCCCTGAAAGATAAACAGCAACACCGCACCCACCAACACCACCTGTACTAAACCCCGTCCCAGGGCCACCACGATCTCCCGTTCGACCCGCAACTCCCATCGCCAGGCGAGATACGCAACTATCAACGCGCACACGCCGGTCACGCCGGCCTGCACGGCAGCCAGCATCAGCGGATCAGGGAAAAGCCGAACCAGCACGAAGCACCTCCTTCACGGGCCCCGAACGCACAATCCGACCGGCCTCCATGACCAACACCCGCTGGGCCAGACGTGCCGCCTGGGCCAGATCATGAGTCACCAACACGGCGGCAAATTCGCCGCTGGCTAAGAGATCCTGCAACAAAGCTTCAATTCCTGCTTTGGCCTCCTCATCCAACGCGGAAGTGGGCTCATCCAGCAACAGCACTTGTGGTCGGTTGGCCAGCGCGCGGGCCAGAGCCACCCGCTGAGCTTCTCCACCCGAAAGGTGTGTTACATCCCGATCCCCATACCCGGGCAAGCCCACACGCGCCAGAAGCGCCTCCACCGCCTTGTCCGAGAGGATTATCCCCGCTTGCCGTGGCCCAAATCGCACGTTGTCCGCCACCGTTCCCGGAAACAAATAAGGGACCTGCATCACCAATCCCACTCGCCGACGCAACTCCCGAGGGGAGATGGTGCGATAATCCACACCGTTCAGGTAGACGGTACCTGACGTGGGCTCGTCCAACCGGTTTAACAAGCGGAGTAACGATGTCTTGCCGGAGCCACTAGGCCCTACAACGGCCAGCACCTCTCGCGGATAGAGTGTGAACGTCGCCCCCTGAACCAACGCTTTCCCATCCACAACGCGAGAAAGCTCCACCGCGCGTAACAACGGCACGCATCCTTCGGTGTCCACCATCTTGTCCTCAACATTCGACAACACCTTGACCGTTTCCTCGCGTCTTGGATCCACGACAACAAGCCAGGGGCAGACGCACTATATCCGCCTACCCCTGAGCTTCTTCGTTCACTGTCCGGCAAGTATAGACTATATCACCATCGTACCATGCTGCAAAGGCGACTAAACATCAGATCACCCTCGACCACAGGCGGTTTCATGGCCTGTGTTGTCTCACGAGGGGCCTTTCCTGCCAAGGACGGGTGAACCGACGGGCCAATCGCTCACGCGCCATGGTGGCCAACGTCTCCTTTTGAGCCGCAGTCAGGGCACCCTCAGCTACCAGAGATTCCCAATGTACAAGGCGAGGTGCCAACACCGCAGTTATCACCGTGTCCAACGCGACCCCTCGCGCCTCCGCCAGAGCGGCCACTGTTGCCCCCTCACGTAACGCCTGAACCAGGGCAGGAGGCTCCATGCCCAGCACCTGTGCCACCACTGCCAACATGGGGAGTCGATAGGGTGTCTCAAGGCGACGTCGCACATGGGCCTGTCGGAGCGCGAGGAGCGCCTCCGCCTCGGCAGCCTCCAAACGACCACGCCTGACAGCCCGCTCTAACCGTTCTGCCTCCTTCCGTGTGAGCGCCTCCACCAACACGTTCACGTTTACCCCCTGCCCTTCGGCCACGTCTGCCACGGTGGCTCCCGCCCGTAACTGGCTGATAAGGTCCTGTTGGGACATGCCCAGGACCTCGGCAATCACTTGTAGCTCACGCAACCGTGCCCCCTTACCCGCGTGTGGACTATGTCGCGCATCCTGGGCTGCAACCTGCCATCCTTGCCCGGGACCGGGCTCATGGCCGGCCACTACCCAGCCGGAAGACACCACACCTAAAAGAAACAGCACCACTAACCCAACGATCACCCGTCGCATCCTGCACCTCCCTAGGAAACTTGGGAATACTTACTGAAGAGAGCGTACCTCTCATCTCCGCACATCGCCTCTAATGTATCACATAATTATGGAGAACCTGTGGAAAACTTTTGGCACAACGGTGCACTCTTATGCCCACCGTTACCCCGGCTTAACACCGTCTTTCCAGGCGCTTTGCCCGATCCTCGACGGACACGTACAATAAGGAGTAGCACATGCCATCACCAGATGTTTACCATCAACCGGTGATATGTTCACCGACACGTTCAACGCAACACAACGATAGACCTACGGATACCGGTGCCCTCCACCCACGTGCCGGCACCGCTCGAGGAGAAAGAAGGCCCCTGGAGAGCGTGCTTGCCTTTTGGGGGACACATGTTGTTGATACCATCCCGCGGTACAACGCGTAGTTGCTGTCCTGGAGGGGCACTTCCACGTCAAACCAGACACCCTTGGAAGAGGGGCGGAGACGCGAAAAGCGATGGCAGAACCACTGCGCCTTTTCGTCAGTGCCACCCGTGATCTGGAACCGCAGCGCGCGGTGATCGGTCGCGCTCTGGCAGACCTGCCGGTGAAGGTAGGCATTGAAATCCGGCGCACGCCGGCTCAGGGTGCCTCTTACGAGACAATTTTCGAACTTATAGCCAATTGCGACCGTATGTACTTCCTCCTGGGTCGAGATATTAGCGCGCCTGCCGGCACGGAATGGGACATCGCCCGGCAACTGCAGATCCCCCTCATGCCCCTGCGTCAAGCTGGTCATCTGACCCCGGCAGGACAAACGTTTCTCCACCTAAGCGGTGTGGAATGGCGCACCTTCACCTCGGACGAGGAACTTGCTCGTATCGTAGTGCTGGACGTTATCGACACCCTCTTACACCCTGAAAACCGTTACGGTCTCACCGTGGGGGAAATCGAACGACTACACACGTACCGCCGTACCTTCTCCCCCGGACAGGTTGCTCACGGGGAACCCGGCGGTGCGGAGGGTGGAGGTATCTTGCTGGACGACTTACGTCGAGAACCCCTGGAAGGCAAACTTCTCCGGAGCCATCCCACTCCCGATCCTACCCGTGGAAACCCACACACCTGAGGGAATCGCATGCGTTGGAGCACATCCGGTATTCACACGCATCGACAGCGACCTAATGTCCCGTGGGCGGGATATGCCTACCTTCTTCAGGCCGGGTTTGTGCGCCCGGTCGCAGCCGGCATCCACGACTGGGGCCCGCTGGGCGTGCGCGTCCAACAACGGTTCCATCACCTGGTCAACGAACTCGTGTGCGCGGAGGGTACCAACGGTCCTGTAACCGTCAAGTGCGCTCCTGTCCGGCCTGCCCATGAAACAGGACCGGTAACCACCCTTCAGGAAATGACTTCCCCCGCGACTTGGTTTACCCCCGCGCTGCTCCACCACGCGGCGACGTCCCCCCCTGTACAAGGCACGGACACCCGGGAGTACGTAACTTGGAACACCGTATACCGGGACGAGCCTCGAGCACACGGGCTGTTCCGCTGCCGCACCTTCACCCTGATGGAAGCCCTTGCCCTCACCGCAGACGCAGAAGCGGCAGGCAAGGCCCATATCCGTTGGCTAAGCACGTGGCGACGGCTCTTTACCACCCTGGGAGTGCCCGTGCACCAAGGGACCAAGGAGGACGCAGCTGGAGCACTCGCGGTGGTATTCCTGTGGCCGGACACCAACGCAGACGAGATCTACTTCCATTGTCCCCGCTGTCATACCTGGTATCACCCAGAAGTGGCTCCCTATCACCGAGAGCCCCCACCCACGGAACCCCTTCACCCCCTCAACGAAGTCGCTACTCCGGAGTGCACAACCGTGGAAGCCCTGTGTCGTTATCTCAACATCCCTCCCTCCCGGGTGGCCAAAACCATGTTCCTCATGGCCGAAGGTCATGCCACTTATCCCATCCTTGCCATGGTTCGCGGGGACCGGGAAATTAGCTACGCGAAAATCCGCCGGATCATCGGTCCGGTAGGGCTGCGTCCGGCCCGACCGGATGAAGTGCGACAGTTGGGAGCCGAACCGGGGTACGGCTCCCCCCTACACGTGCATCAGGGGCTTATTGTGGTGGACACAACTGTGGCAGCTACCCCTAACCTGGTAGCAGGTGCCAACCGGCCTGGATACCACGTCTATAACCTCAACATCGGTCGCGATCTGATGCCCCACGTCATCGCGGACATCGCCCGCGCGCCGGAGGAGGCCACGTGCCCAACCTGCCAGCGTCCCTTTGAACGGCGTGCTGCCTGGCCTCTGGCCAGCGTGACCTACCCCTTCCAAACGCACACCCGGGTCCTAACGCCGGTGCCAGAGTTCGCCCAAGAACTTGAACACCTCCGCTCTCCCCTGCCCGAGCCACCGGCACGTGATGATCAGGGCAAAGGAACATCCCCTTGGTTCGTGCGCGCCGCGCTCAGCCTCGAACGGGTTATCGCCGCCCTTGTCGAAGGTTCCCACGACGATAACGGCCTTATCTGGCCCCGGGAGGTAGCTCCCTTTGACGTACACATGGTGGTCATTTATCCCCGTCGGGACGAAGAAGCGGCCACCGTCCATCAGCACGCGACGGCAGTTTACACCACCCTCACCCAAGCAGGCCTCTCCGTGCTGATGGACGACCGTCCTGTCAGTGCGGGGGTGAAGTTTCACGATGCAGATCTCATTGGCTGTCCATTCCGGATTACTGTCAGCGCTCGTACCGTGAGCCAAAATGCCGTCGAAGTCAAAGGCCGTGATGGGGGCAGCCAACTGGTGCCTTTAGACCAGTTGCTGGAAAGCGTAATGTGACCACAGTCTACTATGACCATCTTAGCACTGTTTTAGCATTGTTGGCCGGCCGGGAAACGTTTCACCGACCCGACACCCACGTTGCCGGCCACAGTCCAACAGGCCGCACAGGGCAAGGCATAAAATGAACGCACAGCCAGGAGGTGATCCATGCGTGTACAGGTCAACGGCCTCTCCCTGTTCGTCGCAGCTCGTGGTCACGGCCCCGCCATCACCTTTGTGCACGGGTTTCCCCTCAACCACCGCATCTTCGACACCCAGATCCGCACCCTTTCCCGGACATACCGCGTGCTGGCCCCAGACCTACGGGGCTTTGGGAAGACTCCCTTCACGGGTGATGCCATAAGCATGGACACCTACGCGGCCGATTTGGTTGCCTTACTGGACGCGCTGGACATCGAACAAACCGTGTTGGCCGGTTTAAGTATGGGAGGCTACATCGCTTTCGCCTTCTGGCGCCGATACCCGGAGCGGGTGCGTGGGCTTATCCTTCTGAACACACGTGCCGGGGCCGACACCCAGGCGGCCCGAGCCCGTCGCTTCGCCACTATCGAGATGGTGCGCCACACCGGCTTAACCCCCCTCATCAATGACATGGTGCCCAAGTTGCTCTCACCCGTTACCCAGCGGGGCAAACCACATGTCGTACGCAAGTTGACAGATATCATGCACAGCGCCACAGTAGAGGGAGTTACCGCCGCGCTGTACGCGATGGCCCACCGGCCGGACAGCCGCCCCCTCCTGCGGGAGATCCACGTGCCGACCCTGATTATCGCCGGTCGTGATGATGCTATCGTACCGGTCAGCGAGGCCGAGGAGATGGCCTTGGCCATTCCGCACGCTGAACTCCACGTTGTCGACCACGCGGGCCACTTGGCCCCGATGGAACGGCCACGCACGACCAGCCGGTTGATCGGCGCCTTTCTCGCCCACCTCTAAGCCAGCACGACGCCAAGGACAACCTGCTTATCGGCAGGAAAGCCCCCGGTGGGGGCTTTCTTTTAATGATCAAGCGTGCCCCCAAAGTAAGGTTAACCCGCCCCTCCACTTTGCGCGTCACCGATATGGATGATATAATTGGGTGAATATACCTTCTGGTCCATTCCCACGATAACGCATCCGAAGCGTCAGTTATGTCACCAACTCACCCGGCGTTGTAACACCTCACACCTGTCCTGACAGTACCGCCGAAGGACAACGGACGCCTGCTGCCGGAACCGTCATCCATCAACCGGAACATGCGCGTGTGTGGCCACCTGGCTTAAATATATATTAACAATCAAAGGGTGCCACCGCGACACCGGGAAGGAGGATGCGGCGATGAGCGAAGTAACAGCCCGGATACCCATGCCGGATACGCCGTCTACAGAGCGTGGCATCACTCCGTGGCACACCACAAGCCGGGACTTTAGCACAGCAGTACCGCCTGCACCTCCCTGCCTGATCATCGCTGCCGGTGCGGGCAGCCGCCTGCGCCAGGCTGGCCCTATCAAACCGCTCCATCCTATCCTGGGTATTCCTCTCATTGAGCGCGCCATTCGCACCGCACATGCGGCGGGAGTTGACACGTTTTATGTGGTAGTCGGACATGAGGCCAACACCGTAGCCCGGTTTCTGGAATCACTGGCCTGCCGGCTCGGTGTGACCATTACGCCCATCTTTAATCCGCACTGGCATCTGTACGAAAACGGGTATTCTGTCCTCCTGGCGCGTGATATCCTGACAGAGCCGTTTCTGTTATTGATGTCCGACCATCTCTTCGACGACGCTATCCTAACGCGCTTGCTGAGCATCTCCTTACCACCTGGAGGAATCGCCCTGGCAGTGGACGGAGAACTGAACAATCCGCTGGTGGATCACGACGACGTGTGTCGCGTGTACCACGAGGGAGGGTTGATTCGGGATATCGGCAAACACTTGACCCGCTACAATGGGTATGACACCGGTGCTTTCCTGTGCAGTCCGGCCCTCTTCACTGCACTGGAGGACGTTTTTGCCGAGGGCCAGAGCACGTTAAGTGATGCCGTACGACGCCTCGCGGTCGAAAACCGCGCGCTGGCCATAGACGTCTCCGGATGCTTTTGGATCGACGTGGATACTCCTGAGATGATCCGAAAGGCTGAAGACGCGCTGCTGACACACCAGGGCGTAAAAGTCACCGATGGGCCTGTTGCGCGCTACCTGAACCGTCCTTTCTCCATCCGCTTGACCCGCCGG
>WFWT01000019.1 GCA_015490995.1 Anaerolineae bacterium
CGCCTGAACCTACGGACACACCTGAGCCTACCGAGACACCTCATCCGACAGACACACCTGAACCCACGGAAACACCCCACCCAACAGACACACCCGAACCCACCGAGACGCCTCATCCGACAGACACGCCCGAACCTACGGACACGCCCGAACCCACCGAGACGCCTCATCCAACAGACACACCTGAACCCACGGAAACACCCCACCCAACAGACACACCCGAACCCACCGAGACGCCTCATCCGACAGACACGCCAACCGTCTCCCCTACGCCCTCCCCTACGGCCACGCCTACGGTAACTCCCCCGGCCAACCCACCACGGGTAGAAGTGGGGAAAACTGCCAATCCATTGCCGGAATGCCAACAGGTGGAGATACGACTCACCGTTTCCGGTGTGGGCGATCCGGTCACCATACGTCGCCCACTGGACGTAATGATTGTACTGGACCGCTCCGGCTCTATGGACGACGCGGGTAAACACCCTCCGCAGCCCCTCACCGACGCGAAAAACGCGGCCAAAAGCCTAGTAGACCAACTCGACCCCACAGTGGACCGCGTTGGCCTCGTCTCCTACGCGACCTGGGCTACCTTGGACCAAGGGCTCACCCATAACTTTAACCAGGTTAAATCCGCCATCGATGCGTTACAGGCCAATGGATATACCAACATCGGCGACGCAGTTTATAAAGCCCAGCAGGAGTTAACAACCAACGGACGTGCCAACGCGGTCAAGGTCATGGTCGTACTTTCCGACGGCGTGGCCAACCGCTCCCACAGCGGAGGCGTCTGCGACACCTGGCCGGACGAACATAATGCGTGTACTCTGGATGCCATTAACCACGCGGCCGACGCTAAAGCAGACGGCATCGTGATCTACACCATCGGCTTGAACCTGGACAACATCGGCGATGAGAAGGGTTCGGACACCGAAGAGGTTGCCCGTGACACCTTGCGTCAGATGGCCTCATCGCCCGCCAACTACTACGAAGCACCTGATCCCTCTGATCTGATGGGCATTTTCAACGATATTGCCACCACCGTCCTCAACGTGGCCGGTACCGACGTCGTGGTCACCGACATCCTGCCGCCGGGCGTCACGTACATCCCCGGCTCCGCTTCACCGGCACCCACCAGCATCTCCGGCCAGACCCTTACCTGGAACCTGGGCATCATTGGCCTCAACCAGACTCACACCATTACCTTCCGGGTCATGCTCGCCTCGGCTGACCCGAATCAGCTGGTGGACGTCTACCCGGACTCGGGTGTCTCGTACACCAATTACCAGGGGAACACCGTGTTCGTCCCCTTCCCCGAAACTCGGGTTACCGTGATCCCGTGCGTCACACCCACACCAACGCCAACACCCACTTATACCTCCACACCGACACCCACCTATACTCCCACGCCCACGCCCACCTGGACACCTACATTCACGCCTACACCTACACCGACACCGACGCCGACACCCACTTATACACCCACCCCCACACCTACCTGGACGCCCACATTTACGCCGACACCGACGCCTACACCCACACTCACACCCACCATGACACCCACACCCACACCAACGCCTACACTGACACCAACGCCTACACCTACCTATACCCCCACGCCTACGCCCACCTGGACGCCCACGCCCACACCGACACCGACTCTGACACCCACACCGACACCCACTTATACTCCCACGCCCACGCCCACCTGGACACCTACATTCACGCCTACACCCACACCGACACCGACGCCGACACCCACCTATACCCCGACACCCACGCCCACCTGGACGCCCACACCGACACCGACACCTCAGCCGTTGGTCATCGGTGATTACGTGTGGAATGACGCGGACGGAGACGGTCAACAGGACGGTTCAGAAGGGGGCATTGACGGTGTCACCGTCCACCTCTTCCAAGATGACGGGGACGGCAACTTTGAACCCGGCACGGACGACGTCCTCATCGCCACCGCGCTTACCACAGGCGGGGGCAACTACCAATTCACCGTGGCCACCGCCGGCGCCTACTGGGTCCACGTGGATGAAAGCAGTCCTTCCCTCAGTGGCTTAACCCACATCAGCGGGCCGGAAAGCCAGACCAACCCCCACCTCGTGACCCTCTCCCCCGGCGATACATACCTTCTGGCCGATTTCGGCTACGCCGGACGGGGGAACATTGCCGGCACGGTCTTCTACGATTGGGATGAGGATGGGCAACAAGACCCCGGCGAAGACGGCATCCCCAACGTGGAGGTCTGTCTCTACGAGGACAACGGAGATCGCGCGTTTAGTGGTGGAGACGTGTTGCAAACCTGTCAGACCACCCAAAGTGACGGGACATACCTCTTCGCCGACTACCTGCCGGGAGTCTATCTGATCGTCGAGACCCAACCCGCTGGCCTCCAAAGCACTCAACCCAGCAATGACGTGCGCGTGGTAGACCTCATCGTGAGCGGGGCGACAGGCAGCTCCACCGACAACAACTTCGGCGAAATCGTCAAAGGACGTATTGGTGACTTCGTCTGGGTGGACAGCAACGGCAACGGCGTGCAAGATCCTGGGGAAACCACCCCCGTAGCCAACGTGCCTCTCCAGCTAACCGGTATCACCATTACCGGCACGACCGTCAACCGCACAACCACCAGCTCTAGCATGGGCACCTACTTGTTCGACGACCTGATCCCCGGCACGTACACCGTGACCGTGCCCACAACCTTCAGCGGGTATGTGCTCACCACCAGCAACGCCCGGACCACTACCCTGAGCATAGGGGCCATGGAAGACCTCACCCTGGACTTCGGTTACATCTTCCCCACGGCCGTGAGCCTGACATCCTTCATCATTCAAGCAGAGGTCACCGGCGTTCGCATGGAATGGAGTGTACGACTGGACGGTGAAACGCCCATGTTCACCGTGTGGCGCGCGCTCCCCGGCGGACGCTGGAAGCAACTCACGCCCCTCCCGCTGACCGCCCTGTGGATCACGGGCAATACCGCCTACTACGGATATGAGGACGCCAGCATTACCCCGGGACAGACATACCTCTATCAACTGGAAAGCAGCAGCGGCGAACGTTTTGGCCCGTGGGAAGTGACCGTACCCGAAGTGGATGACGGAGGTAGCACCATCCTGAGACCCAGCGCCTTTTTGCCGTTCGTCTCTCGTTAACCTCCTGGCCGCTCACCTCCCACATCAGGGGGATCGGAGCTCCACTCCGATCCCCCTGATGCCTTGTCTAACATAACCTTGTCCTCTCAGATACCTCGAGCACGCGAAACGGCTTTGACACAGCCCCCTGGGGGAGGTAAGATCCGGACGGACCATACCCGCAGGAATCCAAATAAAGGGGGGCGCGCATGATCGACGTCCAGGACGCTCGCAAGGGAACCATTGTGGAGATTGACGGCACACTCTACGAAGTGCTCGAATACTCCCACCACAAGATGGCCCGCGGGAACGCCATCATTCGCCTGAAACTTCGCAACCTGGAAAGTGGGGCCACCATTGAGCGCACCTTCACCTCCGGCCAGCGTGTCCAGGATGTCCGACTGGAACCGGCCCACGTTCAATACCTGTATCACGATGACCGATTTTACTACTTCATGGACACGGAAACCTTCGAGCAATTCCCCCTCAGCAAAGAAATCCTGGGGGACGCGGTCAATTACCTTACCGACGGCCTGGTGTTGAAGATTGAATCGTACAAAGGCAAACCGGTACGCCTGGAACTTCCGACCACCGTGGACTTGAAAGTCGTGGAAGCAGATCCCGGCTTTGCCGGGGATACGGCCGGGAGCGCCAGCAAGTGGTGCACGGTGGAGACCGGACTTAAAGTACGCGTTCCCCTCTTTGTCGAGCCGGGGGACACCATTCGTGTGGACACACGCACGGGAGAATACGTGACCCGGGTGGAGGGGACCTAAAGGCACCCCCCAGCAGGGCGTTACCCCCCGCCCGAGCCACTTACGGCACCCGAGCATACAGCCAGAACACAGGTCAGTATGTCGCCGTCTCCTGGAGGGGTTTATTACTTGCCCGACCGCCCCTTCCGCCGTATAATATAGGGTGAGAACAGTGGGCCACCGTAGCTCAATCGGCAGAGCGGCGCACTCGTAATGCGCAGGTTGTCGGTTCGATTCCGACCGGTGGCTCCAGCACGCGGAGGCCCCGTCAGGGTGGCGGGGCCTTCTTCTATTCTGGGCGAGCAACGGTCATGGACCAGCCGGTAGTGCAGCCCAATCGACAACAGTATACCGTTACCCTGTTGCTTTCCGACCTCCTCACCGGTCTGACAACAGGGGCGTTGCTCCTTATACTCCTCCTGGGTATCACATCCCGCGTGCTCCCTCAGATGCCCCCTTACCTGCAGGACACCCCCCAGGCCTCAACGTGGCTCCTCCAGGCCCAACAGAGCTTCCCCTACCTGCAAAGCTTTCCAGGGCTCTTCACCATTACCCGAACCCCTCTCTTCCGGGGCACACTCCTGTTCCTGATCTTGTGCACCTGGCTGCACGTGGGATACGCGGTTTATCTGGGCTTCTGGCCGCGACGGGGCACCCAAGTTCCTCCCTTGAGTCCCCAAGCCATGGAGAGCAGCGGCATCTGGCAAATCCCAACCCCCTTTCGCGAACTGCAAGCCCGACTCCGCCAACACCTCTCCCCACGCGGCCTCG
Organism: Anaerolineae bacterium; assembly: GCA_015490995.1. Classification (GTDB taxonomy): domain Bacteria; phylum Chloroflexota; class Anaerolineae; order JAADDB01; family JAADDB01; genus S141-23. Next base: position 4,673 of record WFWT01000019.1, read on the forward strand.
TAGCCATCGATCACCCCGCGTTTAACGAAACCCGCTTCTTCATCCGGTATCCGCTTTCCGCCCTCAGCGCGACCCTAATGCTTTTCCTTAGCACCGGCCTGGTGGCCCTAGGACTGTACCTGGGCGTTACCTTCGGGTGGGAAACCCCGCCGGTCACCCTGGCCCCCGGCCAACCGTGGGATGTGGGCCACGGTACCGGCCTCCGCCTGACCTTACTGGACCGCCAGGTGGTGGATCCACCCAACGCGCGGGCCATCTTTGTCCAATACCTGGACACACCGGACCGCAACATCGTGCGCGCGGTACAGCCGGGACAACGCCTCTCCCTGGACGGTGTCACCCTGCATTACTTGGACAACGCACTGGGCCTGGCCTTACAGGTTATAGACCGGGCCGGCACCCCCCTCCCTCTGCAAACACCGAGCGGTCGGACGGAGAACACCATCACCCTCCTTTTTCCCGCTTCCGGCAGCGAGGAAGTGGTGCTGCTGCCTACCTTGGGCTACCAACTGCGCGCGGTAGGATACACTGCCTTGCCAGAACGAGGGTACACCTCACCGGTCATCTTGCTTCAACTCATCGATCGCGATGGACAAACGGTCCTCTACAACGAATTCCTGGCTACCTCCCGTCGCCTTACCGTCGAAGGGCTCACCGTGGACGCTCGCCTTGTTCCCCACGTGCAGGTACAGATCACCGCGTACCCCGGACGCTGGCTGGTCCTCACCGGTGGCCTTGGCGCCCTCCTGGCCACACTCCTGGGCCTCCGTACCGGCCCCTTCCGTCGATGGTGGGTCCGCCTCCAGGAAGCTCCCACCGGCACGGTTGTACAGGCCTGGAGCGACATGTACAATATGGGACGACATCGACCCACGAGCGCACGGGACGTATGGACATGGTTACACCATGAATGAACAGCGAGTCACCTCAGAAGAACGCCATCCCATCATTGTCGGGATTGCCGGAGGCTCCGGTTCCGGGAAAACCACCATCGCCCAAACCATTTACCAACGCCTTGGCCCTACCAATGTGGCATATATTCCCCACGACGCGTACTATCACGACCTCAGCCATATCCCCTTGGAAGAACGCCGTCGGTGCAACTTTGACCACCCCGATGCCCTCGATACGCCCCTGCTCATCCGGCACCTGCACCAGCTCAAACAAGGGCAGTCGGTCGACATCCCGGTGTACGACTTTGCCACTCACACCCGCCGGCCTGAAACCCGACGCGTGGATCCCCGACCGATCATCCTGGTGGAAGGCATCCTCGTGTTCGTAGAACCCGCCCTCCGGGAGCTCATGGACATCAAGCTCTTTGTGGACACCGATCCCGACATCCGTTTTATCCGTCGCCTGCTGCGAGACATCCGTGAGCGAGGCCGTACCATGGAATCCGTCATCGAACAGTACCTTTCTACCGTACGGCCCATGCACCTGGAATTCGTAGAACCCAGCAAACGTTACGCGGACATTATTATCCCCGAAGGGGGGTTCAACACGGTTGCCCTGGACATGATAATCGCCCGCCTGCGCGCCATGCTTCACCAGGAGACCGATCCCACCCCCGCCACCTCACCCCACTCACCACAGTGATCCCCCCGTCCGGCATCGAGCAGCGTTCCCAAACAGGGTGATGTATAATTAAGTCCAAGCACAACCCAATCCTCACGCCCGGCACAACCGAACGAGAGCGAGGCGATCATGCCCGAAATCACCATAACCCTCTCGGACAAGGACCTGGAAAAACTGTGTCACCTGGCCATCCGTCTGCGTATTCGCCCGGAAGAGCTAGTGCGCATTATGGTGGAGGAGTTCCTGGCCCAGCCGGATGAAGAGTTTGAGGACCTCGCCTCTTACCTCCTGGACAAAAACGCCGACCTGTACGAACGCCTGGCCTGATGCGCTATCTGACTTTAAAAGGAACGCTGAAACGCCACTGCCACAACATCGCGCCATATGGTGGACATCCGGGGGTGCGCGGTGTTCACGCTTCCACTACCGTGTTTGACCGATCCTGCAGGCGCGCTTCCTGTCAAGCCCTCGACCCACCGAACTACCTCCACGGAACGGCCCCGTGCTCATCGGTATTCCGACACACCCGCCTGCACCCCTTCCACAACCATTCAGCACCGGAGGTGAACCATGGAAGTGGACTTGACTTTTCGCTCCCGACGAAGCAACGTCCTGGCCCGACACGGCATGGTCGCTACCAGCCAACCTCTCGCCGCCCTCGCCGGCCTTGATATCCTTCGGGCCGGAGGCACTGCTGCCGACGCGGCCGTAGCCACTGCGGCCATGCTGTGCGTCGTGGAACCCACCAGTACCGGCATCGGAGGGGACGCGTTCGCCCTTTACTACGAAGCACGCACCGGCCGCGTGTACGCGCTTAACGGCTCGGGCCGCGCCGCCGCTCACGCGTCCATCGACGCGTTGCGTGCCGAAGGCTATACCCGTATGCCCACCTTCACCGGTCACACCGTCACCGTGCCCGGAGCCGTTGCCGCTTGGCAAGACCTGTTGCAACGCTTCGGCCGGATGTCTCTGGCCGACGTGTTAACACCCGCCATCCGCACTGCCGAAGAAGGCTACCCGGTGAGTGAGTGGATTGCCCTGGGATGGGCGACCCAGGTGCCCAAGCTGCTTCGCACAGCGGCGTGGAAGAGTGGAGATGTGAGCAACGGTCCTCCCCAACCTAGCGGCCATGAACTACTCCTTGACGGCCGTGCCCCACGACCGGGCGAGATCGTGCGTCTCTCCACACTTGCCGTTACTCTGCGCGGTATCGCCGCCGAAGGTGCAAAGTACATCTATCACGGTGAGTTCGCCCGTCGACTGTGCGAACACGTCCAGCGCTATGGAGGATGGCTCACACCAGAAGACCTGGCCGCCCACACCAGCACGTGGGAAGAACCTCTCACCGTCCAGTACCGGGACATTACCTTACACGAATGCCCACCGAACGGCCAGGGCCTGGTGGCCATCCTGGCCCTTCACATTCTGGCCGGGTTTGACCTACCTGCCCTCTCCGAAGCCGACCGGGTACATGTGATGATCGAAGCCTTACGCCTTGCCTTCGCCGATGCCCAAACCTGGGTTGCCGATCCTGCCCACCGTGCCCTTCCCCTGGCCACCCTTCTCAGTCCGGAGTACATAACCCGTCGCCGCGCCGCAATTCGCTTTGACCGTGCCCTTCCTCACGTTCGGAGCGGTGTTCCTCTGGCCGCCAATCAGGACACGGTCTACCTGAGCGTAGTGGATGCAGAAGGGAACGCGTGTTCATTCATCCAGAGCCTATACATGGGCATGGGCACCGGGCTGGTGGTTCCCGGCACCGGGGTAGCGCTCCACAACCGTGGCGCCCTCTTCAGCCTCGACCCACACCATCCCAACGCACTGGCTCCCCGCAAACGCCCCTACCACACTATTATCCCTGCCCTGACCACCCGCAACGGTACCCTCCACGCCTGTTTTGGCGTCATGGGAGGCCACATGCAGCCCCAGGGTCACGTTCAAATGGTGGTCAACCTGGTGGACCTCTCCATGAGTCCTCAACAAGCTCTCGACATGCCGCGCTGGATGGTGGCCGCGCATCAAGGCCCCGTCGGCGCGCAGGAGCCCGGTGGGCTGGTGTACATCGAGGAAGGATGGCCCTTCTCCCTCCTGGCCGACCTGGCCCGCCGCGGTCACCATCTAGCCCCCATGACAGGCCGTGGCCGGGCCATCTTTGGCGGAGGACAAATTATCCTCCGTCACCCTGAAACCGGTGTCCTTATCGGCGGCAGCGACCCACGGAAGGATGGCTGTGCCATCGGCTGGTGACAGGCCCTCTTTTCTATTCTGGGAATGCCGAGAGCGCCCGATCGATCTCGTCGCGCACATACGTCTCATCCTCCCGACGCCAGGCCTCTCGCAACACACCGCGGGCCTCACGGGTGCCAATACGGCCCAGAGCCCAAGCAGCATGTCCCCGTACCAGGGGCTCTGGGTCGTGTTGCAGGGCCCGCTCGAGGTGGGGCACTGCCACCGGATCCCCCCAGTTACCTATGGCCACACACACGTTGCGCAGAATACCCCGCCGTTTGGGTCGCATCAGGGGGGTCTTACGATACCGTTGGCGAAAGGTTGTCTCGTCCAACGCCAGCATGTCCAACAACCGGGGAGCGACCTGGTCCGGCCGTGGGAAAAAGGCCCGTTCATCGGTCTGACGGGCGAACCGTACGTTCCAGGGACACACGTCTTGACACACATCACAGCCGAAAATCCAGTTTTCCAAGCGCGGGCGCAGTTCATGGGGTATTGGCCCGCGGTGTTCGATGGTCAAGTATGAAATACACCGACGAGCATCCAGCACGTACGGCGCTGGAAACGCCCCTGTAGGACACCGGTCCAGACAACGGGTGCACCGCCCACAGGTTCCCTGCCGACCGGAGGCCCACTGCCACGTCAACACAGGCGCCGACACGAGTACAGGCTCCGGGTCCGGCTCCAGCGGCTCCGGCACCAGTAACACGCCTAAAAAATACCATGACCCCCCATCGGGCAGAATCAAGCACGTATTCCGACCGAAAAACCCCAGACCGGCCTGCATTGCCCAAGCCCGCTCGATAACCGGTCCGGTGTCTACATACGCCTTGGCTAGGGTAGTACGACCGCTTAACGAACGCACAAACGCGTCCAGGGCAAATAACCGAGGGCGTAACACATCGTGATAATCCCATCCCCACGCGTAGCGCGCAATACGCCCACGGCTGGGGTCTGTCAAGCACGTAGGATCGGAGAGATGCACATAATAACTACGCGCAACAACGATAATGCTCTCCACGTCCGACATCACCTGACGCGGATCTCGCCGGGCAGCTTCCGAACGGGCCATGTACACCATGTCACCCGCGTACTCTGCTGCCAACCAACGGACAAATGCGTCGGCATAGGGGGTTTCCCGGGCGCGCGCAATGCCCACCGCGTCAAAACCAAGGCGCCGTGCCTCTTTCCGAATCGCCTGCGCCCACGCGCGAGCGGTTGTCATCCCTCTTTGCCTCAACACATTATGCCGTGCCGGCGCCCGGCATGTCCCTCAAGGCCATGTGACAGTCTGAGGCAATACCAGCAGACCGTTCGGCTGTTCCTGACCACGTTCGTCATAGGCCGGCAAGCGCTCCAGGGTAACCGCATCATACCACCCCACGGCCAGCGGGTAAACGCCTGCCGGCAGGTCGTCCGGCAACGGGATAACTACGTTATCGAGGAGCACCTCTCCCGACAACCATGCACCGGACGGGCAGTCCCCCCCACAGGGAATGACGTCCTCCTGAGCCAGGGGGCGTTGGTTCTCCCCCAGCAGGTGTACAAATCGCTTCAAGGAACGGGGCTGCGCGCCGGGCACCTGCCAGATCAACGTAAACCGCAGCGTACGCCCTTCTTGACGTACGTCTGTCATGCCCAGCAACCGGATGCCGGGCCCAAAGGTGGCGTTCAGGGGATAGGGTATCTCATCAGGAGGGGTGAAGGAACGGGGCCGCCCCGCGACCGTAAGAGGCCCCAGGGAAACAAGCTTATCCTCCCCGGCCAGAACGACCGGGTAAGTGCCCATACCTAGGTCCGGGGGAACAACCAAACTCACATCGGTGTGCACCACAGCTCCGGGGGGTAGGTCGGAGGGTACAACGACGGCAGCCTTCACCTGATCCCCGAACCACAGCTCTCCCCGCCACGGTGACTCCATTTGCTGGCGAACACGCCAGTACAACCGCAAGGTGACCAGCTGGCCAGGCGCGACCTGCTTCGGCCACACCGCCACGCCCAACAACACCAATTCTGGCGATACCGGTTGTTGTAAGGACACGTCCAAGCGCAACGTCTCAGGGTCGGGATATCGCATCGCCGGGGTTACGGTAACCCGGCCCCACCGCACACTGCCGCGCGGGGTAGGCACCCGGGGTGGAATTGGCACCAACCGGTCGCCCTCATACACCCGCGATTCCAGGTACAGCGGACCGGGCACCTGGGTTGCCGGGACAATCACCAGGTGATACGAGCGTCCAAGGGTGCCCGGCTGCCAGCGGGAGGTGGGCCACCGGTTTTCGTCCAGGAGATAACGCTCATCGCTGGCGATGCGACGGCCTTCACCGTCTACCAGGTCTAGGGTAACTTTCAGATCCGGCTGAGGCGCGGTAAGCTGCCACGTGAGAATGGCCCATATAGCCGTACCCGCTGCCACTTCCGGCTGTTCCCGATCGGGGTTGGGATACGCTACGCCCCACCGCGCGTCCACCAGGGTTACCCCCCTTTGAAAGGCCGCGTTCAACGCCACTTTCCGGCCTCTCACCTGAAACTCCGGGCGTGGTCCCAAACGGTATGTGACCAGCTCAAATCCCCGGAACGCCTGGCGCGCTTCGAGTTCCCCTTCCCGACGCAAGTAAAAACCCAGCACGTCCTTAGGATCTGCATTGACGTGTTCGCCCTCATGCCACACCGTTACCATCACCCGTTTTCCTCCCCACGCCCCTAACCGTACCTGAAGCCAATCCTCTACCCGATCTTCCAGCACTCGCATTTGCCATATAGGCACATCCCGAAAGACGTAATCTAACACATATTCTCGATACGTGTCCCCGTAAAACGGATTCAAGGGCACTACCCCTACAGCCTCAGGTGTACGACGGATCGTTTCTCCAATGGTCCACACATCCTCCTGGAACCACGTGTACAGGTCCATCTGTCGAGCCCAGCGGTAGAAATACGCGTACCCGGTACGGGTCCCTTCGAGCAGGAAGAGGGCCACCCACAGCAACACCAGGAGCTGTCGCCAGGCACGGTCACCGGCCTGTTGCCAGAGGCGGGCCGCAAAGCCACCTACCAGCAGGAACGCAAAAGGCACCGCGCCAAAAAGGCGCAAAAAATGAGGGTTATCCGCGGCGGCCAGGATCGCAGGGATCAGCAACACAATCCATCCCACCAACACAGTGCGGGACCGAAAACGGGCATCCGGGGTGCCGCGCACCGCTTCCCACAGGGCAAGCGTCAACCCTCCCAGGAAAAACGGGCTCACCACGGGGAAGAAGGGGGGACGTCCCGGAATGTTGTGTCGCGGGATGGGGTCACCTGCCCATCCGAAGAAGCCTCCCAACACGTTCCAGGTGCTTTCGGCAAAGAAGCGAAGCACATTGCTCGCTTGGCGAGCCTCCGACCACACCGGGAACGTGGTCACCCGACTCACCGCGTCCGCGGGGTTGAGGAGGAAATGGACCAGGAGAGGCGCCGCGCCTACCAGAGCACCCCCCACCACCCAGGGCACAGTGGGCCACATGCGACGCCGTGCAGCAGGGGACACAGCCCCAAAGAACCAGATTCCCCAGAGCAGGGGTGTAATGCGCGCGGCCAGATATGTCATCAACGTCCCTCCGACCAGCACCCCAAACCGGAAGGCTCGTCCCCGTTCAGGACGGCGTACCCATGCTGTCCAGGCCATCAGGGAAAGCACCAGGAGCAACGGCAGGGCATTAACCCGAAATCCCAGCCGGTTCACGCTTTGAGGCCAGTAGTTCACTGCCCACAACGCGGCCGCGGTGATCCCGGCCACCACGCCGGCCTCCTGTTCCCTGCCCCACAACCCTCGCGCGGCCATGAACAGCGCCAGCGTTGTCAGCGCACCCAACAAGGCCGCGGGGAGCCGCACGGCGATAGGTTCGGTATCGGCCACCGCGACAAAGGGCACCGTCAGATAAATGTACAAGGGCTCCTTCCCCATGGAACGCGAGAAGAACCCTCGCAATGTGCCCTGCAACACATCACGGGCATCCAGCCCCTGACCGGCCTCGTCATAATACAGGTGCGGTGGGATGGCATCCAGCGCGACCAGGCGAAAGGCCAAGGTCAAGACCACGAGCACCAACACCACACCCCACACCCGGCGAAATGAGACCGGCGCAGGCCGGCCCCCGTCCATCTCTTTCCCTCCTCCCCTGCTCATAACCCCGGTGTTTGGTTCAAGGACCACATGCTCCCTAATTATGACACGTCCCACCTCAACTGCCCGGAGGGTATTGTGTGCTCCTCTTCCGGGAATAGCCAAATGAGCATCCCCCCATGTCATCACAAGGGGTTCTCCGGCCCCGTTATCCCCGAATTCCTGGGCGTCATCATCCTGCTCATGACTCCACCGCGGGTTTATCGGCACCTCACGATGCCCCCCCGGACCGGCGTGAGCGTGCGGGGGTGAATCATTCACCAGCTCAACGTCTCCTTTCTGTGAACCCTGCAAGACCATAGGACCATTACGCCTCCTGTCCTGACCGTGATATAATCCATGGCGCGGGGCGTTCAGGCGTGGGGGTGTTGTCGGACAAGTAAGGGAGGAACGAAGAGTGGCATGAAAACGCCTGACGTGGTTATTGAAAATCCCTTATTGGCGGGGCTCCGTCTGGAGCGGACACCGCCGCCGCATGTGCTGGTTATCTTTGGCGCGTCCGGCGACCTTACCCACCGAAAACTGATGCCCGCCCTCTACCGCCTGGCCCTACAAAACCTGCTACCGGCCGGGTTTAGCGTGGTGGGCTTTTCCCGACGTCCCTGGGACACCCGTCAGTTCCGCGAGCGGATGGCCGAGGCGGTACAGGCCCAAGTAGGTCCCTTGGTGCCGGCCGTGTGGCAAAGTTTTGCCGAAGGGCTGTATTACCTCTCGGGCCAGTACGATGAGCCGGACGTTTACCAGGAGCTGCGTCTCTTCCTCACCCGCCTGGACGGAGAACGCGGCACCGGAGGTAATCGTCTCTTTTACCTGGCCACCCCACCCTCCCTGTTTCCGGTCATCGTACAACGTCTGGGGCACGCAGGCCTGGTGGACACCCGAGGTTGGGTGCGCTTGGTAATCGAAAAACCCTTCGGGCACGACCTAGGAAGCGCTCACGAGCTAAACACGCTCGTCCAGCGTGTCTTCACTGAGGACCAGATTTACCGCATCGATCACTACCTGGGCAAAGAAACGGTCCAGAACATCCTGGTCTTCCGGTTTGCTAACGCCATCTTTGAGCCCATCTGGAATCGACGTTATGTGGACCACGTGCAAATCACCGTCGCCGAACAGGAAGGGATAGGCCATCGGGCGGGATATTACGAACAGGCTGGGGCCTTACGGGACATGGTACAAAATCACCTGCTGCAACTCCTCACCCTCACAGCCATGGAACCCCCGGTGGCCTTTGAGGCCGACGATGTCCGCAACAAGAAACTGGATGTACTCCGGGCCATCCCACGGTACGACGTGAAGGAGGTGGACCAATACGTGGTGCGAGGCCAGTACGGTCCAGGCTGGAGCATGGGCCGGCCGGTACCGGGCTACCGGGAGGAACCCGGTGTGGCCGCGGATTCCACCACCGAAACGTACGTGGCCCTTAAAATCTTTGTCAACAACTGGCGATGGCAGGGTGTTCCCTTTTACCTGCGCACCGGCAAACGCCTGCCGAAACGGGTTAGCGAAATCGCGGTCCAGTTCCGTCAGGTCCCCCACATTCTCTTTCCGTCCGAGATCAGTGGCACTATTCGGCCCAACGTCCTGGCCTTACGCATTCAACCGGATGAGGGTATTAGCTTACAATTCGAGGTAAAACACCCGGGGCCTGCTGTGCAGGTTCGGTCGGTGACCATGGACTTTCAGTACGGAGAAGCCTTTGGCCAACGCACCCCCGACGCGTATGAACGTCTGCTCCTGGACGCCATGCTGGGGGATCAAACCCTCTTCACCCGGGCGGATGAAGTGGACCAGGCCTGGCAGGTGATGGAACCGATCCTGGAGGCGTGGGCCACGTTACCCCCACCGGCGTTTCCGAACTACACGGCGGGCACGTGGGGGCCTCAGGAAGCTGACGCTTTGTTGGCCCGGGACGGTCGTCGGTGGAGGCGTTTGTGAGGAGGCCTGCCCCCGACGAAACAATGGGGATACTCCCTTGCCGAGTCCACGTGGTGACCTATGCGTGTACAAGGAGCACTCATGACTGCGGAACAGGAACGTGTACTCACCGATTACATTCCACTGGACCAAGTGGAAACCCGCTTACAACAACTGTGGGCAGCCGAAGGTATTGCCGGCGCTGTCAGAGCGCGCACACGTAACGTGGTCGTCGTCCTCGAAGAACAAGCCCCCTTGGAATCGACCATTGACCTCTTCGTCGCCACGGGGTCACATCACCCCAGTCGTATCATTCTCCTAACACCTAACCCGGAAACCCCTGACCCAGGCATTGCTGCCAGCCCACGCCTGGTGTGTCCCACCGGGGGCACCCCAAGCTTCTGTTGCGAAGTTATTCTTCTCCATGCCCGGCCAGACGTATGGCACCACCTACCCGCCGCGGTGCTGGTGTGCTTGCTTCCTGAGCTGCCGGTGTACCTCTGGTGGCGTCCCCCACTGGACCCCGAGGCCCCCCTGTTCCGTCAGCTCCACCCGCTGGTGGACGTCCTCCTGGTCGACGCCGGCGCAACCCCTACACCTGAAACCACCATCACTGCCCTGGGACAGGTGTGCGATGGATTTCCCTGGGGGTGTGTCGATCTCTCCTGGACACGGCTGACGGCATGGCGCGAACACGTCGCCCAGTTGTTTGACCCCATGGACCGACGTCCTTTCCTCAAAGCGATAGATCGGGTCACGCTCACCGTGACTCCGACGTCGGAAGGGACGGCGGCTGCCCTTTACTTCACCGGCTGGCTCGCAGAACGACTGGGATGGATGCCGCTTTCCCGCTGGCGGCCGGGAGCCCGCTCCCGAGACCTCCGCTTTCGGGCACATGGACGGACCGTACGGGTGAGCGTCAACCGCGGCCACACCACCGGTGAAAGCCCGTTGACCCGGATTCGCATGTACATGTCGGGCATCATCCCCGCCACCTTTACCGTCGCCCTCGGGGAAGAGCCGGAACAGGTGGAAGTTACCGTCGAAATGGGAAACACCCGCTTACGGCAAGTACACCTTATGCGTCCAGCAGATCTCCGCACCGCCCTGCACGAAGCGCTGGCCACAAATGGCCGTGACTGGATTTTCGACCGTACACGCCGTATGGCCCTCACCCTTCTGGGCCAACCCATCCCATCGCACCCTGAGAGGGAAACATGATGCACGCTACGTTGCACATTATGCCGGACACCACCACCTGGGTACGCCTAACGGCCAACGCCATTGTGTATATCCTACGAGATGCCATTGCCTGTCACGGTAATGCTTACTGGACACTTTCCGGCGGCAGCACCCCACAGCAGGTGTACACGTACATCGCCGAACACCTCTGGGACCGAATTGCCTGGCAACAGGTGCACCTCTTCTGGGGTGACGAACGCTATGTGCCACACGATGACCCGCGCAGCAACTATTACATGGTCCAAAAAACCCTATTACACCGCCTGCCTATCCCGCCCGAGAACGTTCATCCCATGCCCACGTACGTCCAAGATCCCGATCTGGCCGCTCAGGCATACGAGACCACCTTACGGCGCTTCTTCACCCGGGACGTGCCCCGGTTTGACCTCGTCCTCCTTGGGGTCGGAAAGGACGGTCACACCGCGTCGCTCTTTCCCCACACCTCCGCCCTCACCGAACAAAAACGGTGGGTGACCGTCTGTCAAGGACCGGATCTGATCCGCCTCACGCTGACATATCCGGCCATCAACAACGCCACCCACATCTTTATCCTGGCCCGAGGAGCCGAGAAAGCGGCTATCGTTAACAAAGCCCTGCACGGTGACGTCCCCCTCACCGACTGCCCTGTGCGTGGCATTCGTCCGGTGCAAGGTGATCTTCACTGGTGGCTGGACAGAGAGGCTGCCCAAGACCTCTGGGTGGGGGTGAATTATGGCGAACGATCTGCGGGGTAGCAAGGAGCTCTTCCAAGTGCTGGCCCCGGACGAAGCGTGGGCCCGTTTCCGCCAGCACTTGCATCCACACGTACGCGTGGAAAACATACCTACTGCTGAGGCGCTGGATCGGGTCCTGGCTGAAGACTTGGTAGCTCCTCACGCGCTGCCCGCGTTTCGCCGTAGCACCGTGGATGGCTATGCGGTGGCCGCCCAGGACACCTTTGGCGCCTCCCCAGGGTTGCCGGCCCTCCTCACCGTTGTGGGGGAAGTCCCAATGGGAGCCCCTCCGCCTCGCGACATAGGCGCGGGCGAGGCCATGCTCATTCATACCGGCGGCATGTTGCCTGACAGCGCAGACGCGGTAGTCATGGTGGAACATACCCAGCCCGTTGGCGAAGACACTATCGAGGTCTTCCAAGCCGTCGCGCCTGGGGAGAACGTCATCCAGGTTGGAGAAGATATCCAGGCAGGAGACCCGGTCCTCCCGCGGGGACACCGGCTGCGTCCCCAGGACATTGGAGGGTTGATGGCCCTGGGCATCACAGAGGTCGCTGTAGCCCGACGTCCTCGGGTGGCTATCATCAGCACCGGTGATGAGGTCGTTCCCCCCGACGCCCCTTTGCAGTTGGGCCAGGTCCGGGACGTGAACACCTACACTCTCAGCGCCACCACCCAGCGCGCCGGCGGAGAACCCTGGCCTCTGGGCATCGTACCCGACGATCCCGAAGCCCTTCGTGCAGCCCTTCAACGGGCCAAAGCAGAAGCGGACATCATCGTCCTCTCGGCGGGCAGTTCGGTCAGCACGCGGGACCTGAGCGCAGCGGAAATTCAGGCCCTGGGCAAACCGGGGATCCTGGTGCACGGCGTAGCTACCCGCCCCGGCAAACCGACCATCCTCGCCGTGTGTGACGGTACCCCTGTTATCGGATTGCCGGGCAACCCGGTCAGCGCTCTGATCAACTTCTGGCGCTTTGGTATCCCCACCATTCGACTCTGGTTAGGAGCCCGGGCGCCATGGCCGTGTACCACCACAGCCCGCCTGACCCGGAATGTCCCCTCCACAGCCGGGCGAGAGGATGTGGTTCCCGTCCGCTTGGAATACCGCGACGATGCACTTTGGGCGATACCGGTGTTCGGCAAGTCCAACCTCATTTACACCCTGATCCGAAGTGACGGCGTGTTCACCATTCCCATGGACAGCACAGGTGTGCCTGAGGGAACTCCGGTCACCGTATACCTGCACTTTTAAGCTCCAGGACGGGGAAAGGGCCTACACGTGGCCCCCGGCATTGGGAAAGTGTTGTGGCCGGGGGACCGGTCCTGAGCGGCCGACGCCTTCGACAACGTCACGTCGACCACATCCCCAAAGGGGATTGACACCCCTTCCGCTCCTCCGGTATACTAGCACCCGGTGCGTCCGCGCAGGGAGGTGCGGCAGGAAGGAGGATGTATGACCAAGACAGAGGAAAAACTTATCCTGGAAGGGACGGTTATCGAAACGTTGCCCAACACCACCTTTAAGGTACGACTGGACAACGGCCACGAAATTCTGGCATACCTTTCGGGCAAAATGCGCAAGCACTACATTCGGGTGCTCCTCGGGGATCGAGTGAGTGTGGAAGTGTCACCTTACGATCTCAGCCGTGGCCGTATCGTCTACCGCCACAAGAGCAGCTCGTCCTCCGGCGAACAGTAAACACAACACATAACCTGGAGACCACTTCGCCGGGCTTTAGGCACGGTCACCCGCCCTCTTCTGCGACTTGATCGCTGTAGAGAAAACAGGCCACGTAATGTCCACCTCCGACATCTACAAAGGCGGGCTCCCGTTCCCGGCAAATGTCCATCACCCGGGGGCAACGCGTGTGGAAGTTGCACCCACGTGGAGGGCTCGCCGGGCTAGGGACATCCCCCTCCAGAATAATGCGCTCCCGTTTGGCCTCAACGTCTGGATCCGGAATGGGCACGGCCGAGAGCAACGCCTGGGTGTAGGGGTGCAACGGGTTGTTATATAGCTCATCCCGGTCGGCAAGCTCCACAATCTTTCCCAGGTACATCACCGCCACACGGTCCGATATGTGCCGGACCACCGAAAGATCATGCGCGATAAACAGGTAGGTCAGCCCACGCTGTTCCTGCAGGTCTTCCAATAAGTTGATAATCTGCGCCTGAATGGACACATCCAGCGCGGAGATGGGCTCGTCACACACGATGAAATCGGGATCCACTGCCAACGCGCGGGCAATGCCTATGCGCTGCCGTTGACCGCCGGAGAATTCGTGGGGATATCGATTGATGAAGTACGGGTTCAGACCGACCTGCTGCAGCAACTCCTGCACGCGCTCCCGTTTCTCCTTTCCACGAGCCAGCCCATGGACTTCCAGGGGTTCCCCCACGATGGCTTCCACCGTCATGCGAGGGTTCAGAGAGGCGTACGGGTCCTGAAATATCATTTGCATTCGGCGGCGCATTCGGCGTAACTGATGTCCGTTTAGACGGGTCAAATCCACGTCCTCAAAGTACACGTGCCCTGAGGTAGGCCGGTACAACTGCAGGATAGCCCGTCCGGTAGTGGACTTACCACACCCGGACTCACCGACCAACCCCAACGTTTCCCCTCGCCGGATAAAAAAGGAGATCCCATCGACCGCTTTGATGTCCCCCACCTTGCGCTGGAAAATGAGCCCGCGCAAAATGGGAAAATACACCTTGAGGTTTTCCACTCGGATCAGGATGTCTCCTTGCTGTGTAGACCGTGCGCCGTTCTGCCCCATGGTCCTCACCCTCACCGCGGTTGACCTGTACGTACATCCACCCAACAGGCTACCTCGTGGCCGGGCGCAACCGGTTCCAGCGGTGGTTTCTCTTCCAGACACCGCTCGATGCGGAACCGACACCGCGGGGCGAACGGACAGCCCTTGGGGAGGGCCAACAAGTCGGGAGGAAGCCCTTCAATGGGCTCCAACCGACGTCCCACCTTGTCCACGCGAGGAATGGAGTTGAGGAGGCCTAAGGTGTACGGGTGCCGGGGATCGTAGTAAATATCCCGAACGGGGGCCTTCTCCACAATGTACCCCGCGTACATGACCATCACTCGATGAGCCAACCCGGCCACCACCGCCAGGTCATGCGTGATCCATATGACCGCCATCCCCATCTCATTACGTAAGCGCTTGACCAAATCGATGATCTGCGCCTCAATGGTCACATCCAGGGCTGTGGTGGGCTCGTCGGCGATGAGCAGCTTTGGGTTGCACGCCAGTCCCATCGCGATCATGACCCGCTGCCGCATTCCGCCGGAAAACTGGTGTGGATAATCATCAATACGTCGTGCCGCGTCGGGAATCCCCACCATTTTGAGGAGTTCGATAGCCCGCTGGCGGGCTTCTGTGCGGTTTAACCCCAGGTGGAGCTGCAGCGCCTCCATGATCTGGAATCCCACCGTCAGCACGGGGTTCAGGGAGGTCATGGGATCCTGGAAGATCATGGCAATGCGGTTGCCCCGAATGTGACGCAACTCCTCCTCGGGCAGGGCCAGGAGATTCTTCCCTTCAAACCACACCTCACCGTCCGTTATCCGGCCCGGCGGCTGGGGAATCAGACGGATAAGGGACATCACCCCCACGCTCTTGCCGCACCCGGACTCGCCCACAATGGCAACGGTTTCCCCTTCGTGGATCTGGTAGGAAATGCCGTTGACGGCGTGGACGACACCATCCTGCGTGTAAAAACGAACGGTCAAATTGCGGACATCAAGGAGTACGTCAGCCATGGATGCCCTTCCGCACCTCAACAGGGATTTGAGAACATCTCACGGTATATCGAGGAAGGTATACCTCGCCGCCACACGGCCGTGGACAACCACATCCAGGTTCGTGAAGAGCGATATTAGTCAACGCCCGAAGGACTTGTCAAATTTGCGAGGGGCAAACGCGGAGATGACCGCATCACATTGCCCGGGACAAGGTAGCACTATTCGAAATGCACCCCAAAACCCTGAAAAGGTTCCCGGCGGGAGTAGGCTCATCCCACTCCCGCCGGGGGAAGCCTCACTGATTCTGGTCCAGCACGCTCTGGGCCTCCGCTGCGGCCGCTGCCAGCGCTTCCTGGGGATCCATGCCTTCGACGACCTGCTTCATCATGTTGCCGATGATCCCACGAATTTGCTGGTAGCCGGCAACCGAGGGCTCCATGCGGCCGTACGGCAGCAGGTCAAACGCCTTCTTGTATTGCGGGTTCTTCTGCAGGTATTCCTGCATTTCGGGGAGCTCAAGCGCGGACTTGCGAATGGGGAAGTAATTGGCCACCATGGCCCACTTGGCCACGTTCTCCGGCTCGGCCCAGTACTTGAAGAACAACCAGGACGCAAGCTCGCGCTCCGGCACACTCTTGAAAATCGTGACGCTGGGACCGTAGACGTTCACCACGGGCTTGCCGATGGCGCTGGGCGGCGCGGCCACATCCCAGTTGAAGGGCCCCTTCTCGGACTCCTCAATCGCGCTGCGATAATAAGGAATACCTGCCGTGGACCCGAAGGTGAAGAGCACCTTCCGGTTGGCGAAGTCTGTCTGGTCACCGAAACGCTCGGCCACTTCGTAAGTGCACCCGCTGTCAAAGAGGTCCCTGATAAGTTGCAGGACCTTCAGCCCCGCCTCGCTGTTGAACGCGATCTTGGTGTTATCCTCGCTCACAATATCGCCACCGAAAGTGAAGAGGAAACCGGCAAAGAGGGAAGCACCGCCCGCGTAGGCATAACCAAACGTGCCTTTCTCTGGGTCGGTGGCCTTCACACAAATTTCCTTAAACTCCTCCCACGTCTTGGGTGGTTCATCATACCCAAGCTCCTTCAACCAGTCCACGTTGTAGTACATCACCTGCATGGACCGGCTGTGCGCAAAGGAGAGGAGCTGGTTACCAAACTTGGGATTCCGATCCCCTTCCAGCAGGTTCCACATGAAGTCCTCTTTTTCTTCCTCGGTAAAGCCGTACTTCTCGCTGTTAATAAACTGGTCAAGGGGGACAATGACGCCCGCGTTGGCGTACTCGGCTACCTGGTTGGCATAGGCCACGGCCAGATCCGGGGTCTCGCCTGCCGCGATGCCGGCCAGGATCTTCTTGTAGATGTCACCGTAATAGCCCGCGTACTCGGGCACGACCTTGATGCCATAGGGGTTGCTGTTGTTAAATCCCTCGATAATCTCCATGAGCACCTGTTCGTGCTTGCGGGTGGACACATGCCAGAACAGGACCTCCTGTCCCGAGGGGTCTAACTTGCTGACGGGGTCCATTTCCTCTTCAGGGGCCTCCATCGGTGCTTCCGGTTGGGCCGCCGGTTGTGGTGTGGGTGTGGGTGTCGGGGTTGCCTGTGCACAGGCAGCGATAAGCAACGCGATGAGCACCAATCCTGCCGCCAACCATGTGTACCGTTTCATAAACCCCTCCTCCTTTCGTTGCTCCAATGTGCCCAACACCTGCCATCACACGACCGTGCGCTTCCTGAAATGTACCTCCCAGGACGCCTGTAATGTATCACCCCCTTTCCTAAAGCAGTGCCTACCGACATTATCCCTTCAAACCGGTTGTGGCAATTCCCTGGGTGAACTGCTTCTGGGTGAACAGGTAGAAAATAATGATGGGCACGATCACCATCGTGGCCGCAGCCATCATCAACTGGGTTTGAGTGGCCTGCTCGGTGACAAAACTGCGTAATCCCACCTGAATGGGGCGCATTTTCTCGCTGGATGTAACGATCAGAGGCCAGAGGAACGCGTTCCACGAACCGATGAAACTCAGCAGGGCCACGGTCACAATGGCTGCTCGGGAGAGAGGCACCACCACCGATATCAGATACCGGAAGTGGGTGCATCCGTCCAACAACGCGGCATCCCAGTAATCCCGCGGGATGTTCATGAAGAACTGACGTAATAGGAAGATGTGAAACACACTGGCAGCGAAGGGGATAATTTGCGCTTGATAGGTGTTATACCATCCCAGCCAGCGAATGGTCAGGAAGTTGGGCAGGACCGTGAGCTCCCCGGGCACCATCAACGTGGCCAGGAAAAGGAAGAATATGGTATCCCGGCCGGGAAATTCCATACGGGCAAACGCGTACGCGGCCAGCACTCCGGTCACCAAGTCGCCGACGATGGTGGTGATGGCAATGAAAATGGAATTCATGAAATACCGGGCAAAGGGCGCGGCGTTCCACGCTTCAATGTAATTCCACCACCGCAACTCCCGGGGGAAAAATCGCCCGGAAGCGACTTCTCCGTAGGACTTAAAAGAGGTGATGATCATCCAGATAAAGGGAAACATCGCTATCAGCGCGCCTATGATCAACACCGCGTACATGATCAACTGCACCGTAGAGGCGCGCACGTACCACGACCACGTTACACGAGCCCGACGTGCAGGTATCGCTGTCATGCGCATCGTCTCACTCCATGTAGAACACGCGTTTGGAAGCCACCCAATTCTGAAGCAAGGAGAATATCAAAATGATAATGAACAGCACAAAGGCGATAGCCGCTGCCTTGCCGTACGTCGGCGTGTCGTAAAAGTTCTGGAAGAAGAAGACCGTGACCGTGGTGGTCGTGTTGAGGGGGCCACCTACCGTTCCGGCCGCAGCTTCGGTCATGATGAAGATGTGATTGAAGGCCTTGAACGCGCCGATCATGGCCACCAGGCTCAGGAAAAAGATGGTCGGTGACAACAAGGGCAAAGTAATGTGACGAAACTGCTGCCAGCGGTTGGCCCCGTCGATCTGAGCGGCTTCATACAGCTCATAGGGAATAGCGCCCAACCCGGCCAGGAAGATGGTCGCGTCGTACCCCACCCAAAACCAAATGACAAAGATCATGATGGTCACCAGGGCCAGGCTGGGCCCTCCCTGTAACCAGGGAATACCCCACGCTTCCCCCATAAGGGTGAAAATCCCGCGCGGCTCCAGAAGCCAACGCTGGGGCGTAAGCCCGATAGAAGCCAGAAACTGGTTAATGGGGCCGGTATTGGGGTTAAACATCCACGCGAACACCGCGCCAGAGGCAATGGTCGAGGTCACATACGGTAAAAAGTAAATGGTACGAAACACCTCCCGACCGCGCACTTTCTGGAACAAAATGTAGGCTAACAGCAAGGAGAGGGCCAATTGGATGGGGACTGTACCTACCACGTAGTAAACGGTTACTTTCAGGGAATTCCAGAACTTCGGCGAAGTGAGCACCCACTCGTAATTCTCCAGCCCCACAAACCCCTGCCGGACCACCCGCCAGCGATGGAGGCTGATGTACACCGCGTAGAACATGGGCCAGAAGTGAAACACGCCCAAAATGATGGTCGCCGGAAGGATGTAAATAAACCCCATTACCGCTTCCCCCCGGCGCCAGGGCGGTCGACGCTTCTTCGCCATTGCCGCCTGGACCATCATTCCTCCCCCGTGTCCATATACGAGCAACCACCGCTGCAACCGCTGTTAAAGGGTGACAAAGGCGGCAATCCACCTGCCGCCCGTGATCTGAATCCCCCCTTCTACGACCAACACAGAGCTCGGTTGTGCTTTCAAAATCCGTTGCCCGTCCCCGAAATCTTAGAACAGGAAATACACTCTACGTTGTTCGTGTTCCTTTATGTTCCACCGTCCGAATGTCAGCCGAACACCTGAGGCGCTCCACGAGGACACAATCCCTCCCCCGTGACCTCTCACGCGCCGCCGGCACATAAGGCGAAAAAAGCTATATGTCACGGCACAGGTAGCACACGCCGCAACATATAGCTTCTTCAGACGCACTAATGATCCGTTGACCGTCGTTGGCAAGCTCGTCACTCCTGAGACATCGTTGTGTCAGGCGTACCCATTATACAATCAAATCCTCCGGGGGTACAAACGGCCATACCCTCGACTTGCTGAAGGAACGCTCTCCGAGCAAACCGTCAGCTCACGGCTCTGCATGCAGCACGTTATATCTTCTCTACTCCCTGGGGAGAGGCCGGGGATGTGGGCACCGACGGCAGGTTCCGGGAAGCCACCCAAGTGTAGGCTTCCAAGGTCGCACGTGCGACGGCCTCCCACGTAAACCGCCGCGCCTGTTCCTGGGACCGCCGGGAAAGCCGATCCCGGAGAGCGGCATCCTGCACCACACGTGCCATGGCTTCGGCTAACCCTTCCACATCGCGAGGAGCTACCAACAACCCGGCATCTCCCACCAACTCGGGCAAGGATGCTGCATTTGCCGCAATCACCGGTGTTCCACACGCCATAGCCTCCAGGACCGGCAACCCAAACCCTTCGTACAGGGAGGGAAAGACGAGGGCATCGGCCAGGGTGTAGAGTTCCGGCTTATCCTCTTCGTCCACCCACCCGATGAACCGAATGTACTCCTCCACTCGATAAGTGCGGGCAATGTTGCGAGGGTTGGGGAAGAAGCGGGTGTCCCGCGTGGGCAGACGGCCGGCGATCACCAAGGGGACCTCATCCACCCGCACCGGCGCGTGCTCGGAGTCCTGACGATACGTGTACACCAATGCCGCGTAGGCCTGAATGAGTGTCATCAAATTTTTGCGCTGATCAAAGCCCCCCAGATAAAGGAAGAACCGTCGCGGTAAGCGATACTTCTCCCGCACGTAATCGAGACGTTCCGGGTCCTCCACACGACGGTAATGACTATCCACTGCCAGGGGAACCGCCCGTACCCGTTCCCGGGGCACCTTAAGGTAGCGACGGATATCCCGTCGAGAGGCGCGCGAGTCGGTGAGCACCATGTCCGCCCTCCGTGCACTGGCCGCGACCAGCCACGTGTACAAGCGCACTAAAGGCCCTCCTCGATAAGCCAGCAGCAACATAGGGATAAGGTCGTGCACCGTCACTACTGTAGGCACCCGGCGGACCAACGCAGAACCCCAATACGGGACGTGCAGCACGTCCACTCTGTCCTGTTCTGCCGCCCGAGGCAGAGCAACCTGTTCAAACCACACCTTGGCCACGTTCTCGAAACGCCGGTCGAAGGGGGTACGTACCACCCGCACCTGTACCCCTTCCGGTGCCGGTAAGTCCAGGCCGTGAGGAACACTGGCCGGCAAATAGAGCACATATTCATGTTCTGGAGCGACCTGTGCCAGGGCTTCAACCAACCGGTGCACATACTGGCCACTGCCCACGTTGGGGATACCCCAAAACCAGCCGCTAATGCCCACACGCATGGAAACCTGTTACCTTCCTTCGCGCTCACGAAAATACGCTACCGTCCGCGCTAACCCTTCCTCCAGGGACACGCGCGGTTCCCATCCCAGTTCTTCCCGAGCTTTTCGGGCATCCAAGTATATGCGAAAGACCTCCCCTAATTTAGGGGGGCCATAGACCGGCTCCCGGTGATACCCTACCACCGACGCCAGCTGCTGAAAGAGAGAGTTAATGTCTACCCCCTGGCCCCACCCCAGGTTGTAAATCCCTCCACTGCCCTTCTCCAGGGCAAGCACGTTGGCCCAGGCCACATCACCCACGTACACAAAGTCCCGCTGCTGTTCCCCTGAGCCGTTGATGACACACACATCCCCGCGCAGCATCCGTCCGGTAAAAATGGCTATCACGCCTGCTTCACCTAGGGGATCCTGTCGGGGACCGTACACGTTGGGATATCGAAGCACGGTGTAGTCCAGGCCGTAGTTCTCCCGGTACAGGTAACAATAGTGCTCCACCGCGTGCTTGCTGGCCCCGTAGTTGTCCAGCGGATTAACAGGATGGTCTTCCGTCACCGGCAGGAACTCCGGTTCCCCATAAACGGCACCGCCGGTGGAAGCATAAATGAACTTGCGCACACCAAATTGACGACTTAACTCCAGGAGCACCAACGAACCAATAATGTTCACATCGGCGTACTCGCGCGGCTTTTCCATGGACTCCCGCACGTTGGCCAACGCCGCTTGATGATTCACGATGTCGGGCCGTTCCGCGGTGAAGATCTGGCGCAGGGCGTCCTCGTCACGTATGTCCACCTCGTAAAATCGGGCCTGCGCATGAACGTTCTCCCGTTTGCCTGTGACCAAGTTATCCACCACGATCACGTCGTGGCCGGCATCGATGTACGCGTCCACAACGTGGGAACCGATAAATCCTGCACCGCCGGTGACCAGAATGCGCATGTTACCTCCTTCTCGAGGGGATAGCCGGGATAACCGATTAAGCATACCCGGTGGTGAGGATACCGGGCAACTTCCCCGCAGCTCACCGCGCGGGGAAGGTCACGTTTGCGCCCTCAACCACGGGGAGGACCCACCGCCGCGCCGACACCCCTGCCTGTGCTAAAGCGGCCACCATGGCATCGGCGATACGCTCATGATCGTTGGGAGCAAAGGCGGCCAGCGCCGGCCCTGAACCACTGATCACCACCGCCACGGCGCCGGCCTCTTGCCCTGCTGCTACGGCCGCCGTATAACCGGGAATGTAAGAGCGCCGATAAGGTTCATGCAGGCGATCAACCATAACCCGCGCCAGGGTTTGATAATCCCCACGTGAGAGGGCCAGCACCGTCAGCACCGCTCGCGATAGGTTGAACACGGCATCCGAAAATGAGACATGAGTGGGCAGTGCCCGTCGGGCTTCCTCCGTGGCCACCCGGGCATCCGGCAGCACCACCACCACGTGCATCTCCGGGGGTAACGGCACCCGCATGGCCAGGGGAGTCTTCTCTATCATTGCCACCGCGACTAGCCCTCCCAACAGGGCCGGTGCCACGTTGTCCGGATGCCCTTCCAGCTTCACCGCCAGGCGGAGCAAGACCTCCTGCCCTGGGGATATTCCCAACAGCGCCGAAGCAGCCAGCAATCCCCCGACAACGGCCGCAGCGCTGGAGCCTAATCCCGACTGCAGAGGAATGCGATTGTGCATGGTAAGGCTCACCGGCGGGAGGGGCTTCCCCACCTCGGCGGCCAAGGCGCGCATGGCCTGGTAGACCAGGTTGCGCTCATCCCGGGGCAGCGTTTTCTCCCCCTCTCCATATACCGTGATCTGAAGAGAAGAAGCCGGTTCCACGTGGATCTCGTTCCACAATCCGAGGGCCATGCCCAGGACGTCAAACCCGGGACCCAAGTTCGCCGTGGTCGCGGGAACACGTACGACGAGGCTCATGGGTGTGTGCTCCCTCTACTTTGCATTTGGGCCAAATGACGCAAACGGGGTTCCAGCCGCAGCAACGCCAGCGCGCTTTCCCCGTCGCGCATGCGGCCATCCCTGGCCATGGCCAGCGCTTCTGAAATGGGCACCCGGTGCACTTCTATGACCTCCGTCTCCTCCCGGCGAGGAGAGGCGACGAGGGTCACACCGGTAGCCAGGAAGAGATGACCGACGATGTTGGCCGTGCCGTTGGCGATATAAAACCAATCCACGTACTCCCAATGTCGAGCGACCCCACCCACCTCCTCTGCCAACTCTTCCTGGGCCACCGCCAACAACGCCTGACCAGGACGGTTCCCCAGCCCGCCGGCCGGGATTTCCCACACCCAGTCATCTACGGTGTAACGGTAAGTGCGAATCAGAACGATATCTCCATCGTCGGTGACGGGAACCACGGCCACAAAACCGGCATGTTCTTGATAAGTGTAGGTTATCACGTGACCGTCAGGCAGGCGGACTCGGTCCTGACGCAGGTGATGCCAGGGACTACGGTAGAGGTACCGGGTGTTCAACAGGGCCCATCCTAGGGTCGGTGCCCGGTACTTTGGCCTGACCGAGGAACCGTTACTCGTCACCTTGCACCTCCTGGGTGGCGGCCCACGCGCGAGCGATGAAGGCCCGCACCCGGGCAGGGTCTTTCTGTCCTGGCCTTGTCTCCACGCCGCTGGAAACGTCCACTCCCCACGGTTGCACGTATTGCACCGCGTTCGCCACGTTGTCAGGCGTCAGGCCGCCGGCCAGCAAAATCGGCCCTTGTCGGGCGAGCTCCCGCGCGGCGGTCCAGTCCGCTTGCCGGCCTGTACCCCCGTACGCGCCGGGCACGGCCGCGTCGACCAGCAAACGTGGGCCATCTCTCGGTCCTATCCCCAGAAACGATGCGCTTTCCGCCAACGTGGTGCCGGTAAGACGCACCGCCTTGAACCCTCGCCCTTTCAGCGCGGCGACCTGTTCGCGCGGTTCATCACCGTGGCACTGGATCCAATCAACACCTACCTCGTCCAACAAGACCTGCAACAACCACGTGGGCGCGTTGACGGTCACCGCGACCACCCGCACCCTGGGGGAACGTTCTCGCACCGCTTGTACAATGGCCTGTGCCCGGGCGAGGGAGACATACCGCGGGCTGGGTGGATAAAAGATCATCCCGATCATGTCCGCGCCCGCCTCCACGGCCAGCACCGCGTCCTCTACCCGGGTGATGCCGCAAATCTTCACCCGTACCCGGGAAGGATGGCCTGCGGAGGGGAAGGACATGGTCACACTCATAGGCCGATCCCCAGCACCGTCAGCACCGCAACCAGCAGAGGCGCCACTCCAATGGCGGGCAACAGGTTGCCCACCGGGATCTCTTTCAGGTCCAGGAGGTTCAATCCTATACCAAATACCAGGATCCCCCCGGCGGAGGTCATTTCCAGCACCCAGCGGGTTTCCCGGGTGACCTCGCCTAACAGGGACCCCAACCCCATAGCGGCCATGGCCAGCCCACCCTGATAGACGAGGATGGTGAAAATGGACAGGAGAACACCCGGCCCCAGGGTGGCGGCAAAGGCCAAGGCAGCGAACCCGTCCAGCATGGCCTTCACGGCCAACAGCTGATAATCTCCCGTTAGACCATCCTGGATCGCGCCCAACACGGTCATCGGTCCCACACAGAAGACCAAGCTGGCCGTAACGAACGCCCGGGTCACCGAACGCTCATCATTCCCGAACCAGCGCTGTGTGCGCGCTTCCAGCCAACGCCCCAGCGCGGTGAGGCGATCTTCAATGCGCCACCACTCGCCCAACACCCCTCCGATGAGAACGCTGAACATGGGAATGAGGATGTTCCGCGTGGCCAATGCCATTTGAAGGCCAACCACCAGCACGACGATGCCCAGCGCGGCCATGACTGTAGTGCGCACTTTGTCGGGAAGGCGCGCGCCCAGAAGGGTGCCTAGAGACCCCCCAATGAAGACCATGATGACGTTGATCACTGTGCCTGTCATGTGGTGTGCCTCTTGCCTCGGGAAGGGGTGGTTGCGCTGATGGTAATGAGCACGCGAAAGGCGGGCAAATGCTAGCAATGCCTAGGCAGCTGTGCCAGCCATGACCAGTTCCCGTACCCGTTGGGGTCGATCCGCGGGATCGGCCCGCACCAGGCTCTCGCCGACGAGGATAGCATCCACTTGCAGGGCGGCCAGCCGACGCACGTCCTCTGCGGTGTGTATGCCGCTCTCACTGACAACCAAAATGTCCGGAGGAATCAGTGGTCTCAATCGCTCAGTGACCCGCAGGTCCACCTCAAAGGTGCGCAAATCACGGTTGTTGATACCGATTACACGCGCGCCTGCAGTGATGGCCCGTGCCAACTCCTGTTCGTTGTGTACCTCCACCAACGCTTCCATGCCCAGCCGTCGGGTCAGCTGCAACAACTCACGCAAGAGTTTATCGCTGAGAACAGCAACGATGAGCAGCACCGCGTCCGCGCCGGCTACCCTCGCTTCCCATACCTGATAGGGGTCAAAGATAAAGTCCTTGCGCAACACGGGCACTTGAACGCCCATCTGGACCAAGGTTTCCTTCACTTGGGTTAAATATTCCAGCTTACCCTGGAAAAAGCGGGCATCGGTTATGACCGAAATGGCCCGCGCGCCGTTGCGCACGTATATTTGAGCCAGCTCTACCGGATCAAAATGATGGCTGAGCAGGCCGCGCGAAGGGGAGGCCCGTTTCACCTCTGCGATGAGGGAAATCCCAGGCGCTCGCAAGGCTGCGACGAAATCCCACGGTGCTGGCGCGGTGGCAGCCAGGGCCCGCAGGGAAGCAATGGGCTGTTCCTGCTTTCGCTTTTCCAGCTCCTCACGCTTCCAGGCCATGATTTCGTCCAACAATTTGCCCTGCGCGCGCAACCGCTGAAGCCGCGAGCGCTTTGTCATCTTCCGCCTCCCTCACGCCGTATGACTTCACCCAGAGTGTTTACACGTTTCTGGCCGTGCCTTGTCACGTTGTGACCACGCTTTGTGTAAATTGTACAAAGTTTTCCAGAATTGCCAACGCCTTTCCGCTGTCAAGCGCTTCTTGGGCTTCGGCAAGCGCGCTCGACCAATCCCCTGTCTCCGTGACGAGAGCCGCGGCCGCGTTGAGTAGCACCACATCACGGCGTGGGCCGGTATCCTCACCGCTCAGAATGGCCCGTAAGATGCGCGCGTTCTCCGTTGCGTCCCCACCCCGCAAGGTTTCCGGACGCGCCCGAGGGAAACCCAGGTCCGCCGGGTCCAGCATCTCAGAGGTGATCGCGCCATCGCGCAGCCAGGCGATCTGGTTCGGGCCGGTGGTAGACAGTTCGTCCATGCGACCGTGGCCGTGCACTACTAGCGCAGCCCGAAGGCCCAGCTCGGCCAACACGTGGGCGAGAGGCTCCGTCCAGCGGGCATCGAACACACCTACTACCTGATGGGTGGTTCCGGCGGGGTTCGTCAACGGCCCTAAAATGTTGAATATGGTACGAATGCCCAACTCCCGCCGCGGCCCAATCGCGTGTTTCATTGCGGGGTGAAAGCGGGGCGCGAACAGGAACCCAATGCCAACTTCTTCAATACACCGTTGCACCTGTGCCGGGGTGAGGTCCAGGTTAACGCCTAGCGCAGCCAACACGTCCGCGCTCCCGCTACGGGAGGACACGGAACGGTTTCCGTGCTTGGCCACCGGGCGTCCGGTGGCCGCGACCACGAACGCGGCGGTGGTGGAGATGTTAAACGTGCCACTGCCATCGCCCCCGGTACCGCAGGTGTCCATCAAGGGGCGGCCGTCGGTGCGGGGTTGAATGCGCACCGCACTGTCGCGCATGGCCCGGGCACTTCCCACAATTTCGTCTACCGTCTCACCCTTCATGCGCAGGGCTACCAAATAGCCCCCTATCTGCGCAGGGGTCGCCTCCCCACGCATGATCGTCTGCATGGCCCCGTACGCTTCCTCCTGGGTTAGGTGTTCACCATCCAGGATCTTGGCCAGCGCTTCCCGGATCATGGGACACCTCCCGTGTGCCTTGCCGCTTATTATCGACTGTTGTACCCGTCATTCGGCTTCTGCACCGTTCCTCTACCGCACGCCAACCGGTTGAGAGCGCCCAACCTGGATCTTCAAAAAGTTTTCCAGTAACCGCTGCCCATAGGTCGTCAACACCGATTCGGGGTGAAATTGCACGCCAAACGTAGGCTCTGCCCGGTGACGCAGGGCCATCACCTCCCCTTCCGCGGTGAACGCGATAACCTCTAACTCTTCGGGGAGCGGCTCCGCCACAATGAGGGAGTGATAACGGGTGGCCTCAAAAGGACTCGGCAAGCCGTAAAAGATGTCCTGGCCGTTGTGGTACACCGGCGAAGTTTTTCCGTGCATCAAACGCGGCGCACGTACCACCCGTCCTCCGAACACTTCCCCGATGCACTGATGCCCCAAGCAAACGCCCAGGATGGGCACCCGGCCGTGAAAATGCCGAATCACATCGTTGGAGATTCCCGCATCGCGCGGGGCTCCCGGCCCGGGGGAAATCACGATGTGCGTCGGTTGAAGCGCTTCAATCTCATCCAGGGTGACCTGATCGTTGCGGAACACGCGCAGCGTGCCGCCCAGTTCCCCCAAGTACTGCACCAGGTTGTAAGTGAAGGAATCATAGTTATCGATCACCACGATCATGTTCCATTCCTCCTATGTCCTACTCCAAACTTGCTCACCGTGAGCTACCCTCCTGTGGATGCGGGGTCCTCTGCCTCGGCCACGTGCTTCTTGCGATACCGTTCTGCCTTCCGCCGAATGCGATTCCACACCCCGCGGAAGCCCATCGCTTTGTAGACCAGGTCCATTGTCTGTCGGGCCTCCTCGCGCATACGCTCCGTCCCCCGATACAGCACGTCCTCCACAAATCCTGCCCGGGAGGCGTAATACTCCCGCCGTTCCCGAATGGGGTCCAGAAATTGGTTCAACGCGCGGGCAAGTTTTTCCTTGACCTCCACATCTCCCACGCGACCTTGCCGGTAACGCGCCTTGAGATCCTCCACCTCCTCCTTGTTGGGATTGAAAATATCGTGATAGATGAAGACGGGGTTGCCCTCCACCGTGCCGGGAATGTCCGGCCGGATCCGCTTGGGGTCGGTGTACATCTTCATGACCTTGCGGTACACCTCTGCGGGGGAATCGGAGAGAAAGATCGCGTTGTTGAGGCTTTTGCTCATCTTGGCCTTGCCGTCAATGCCCACCAAGGTGGGAACTTCGCCCACCATCGGTTCCGGGATGGGGAAGACGGCATCGTACAACCGGTTAAAGCGTCGCGCGATTTCGCGAGCGATCTCCACGTGGGCCACGTTGTCTTTGCCCACGGGTACCAGATGAGCCCGCGGGAGAAGGATGTCTGCGGCCTGCAGGACGGGATAACCGATCAGGCCAAAGGGCACGGTCTCCTCATCCATCTGAGCGGCACGCGCCATTTCCTTAATGGTGGGCAGGCGGGCCACTCGGTTTAAGGTCACCAGCATTTCAAAGAAGAGGTTGAGCTCATACACCTCATGCACGGCCGACTGCAGGTAAATCACGGCCTTGTCGGGATCGATACCCACGGCCAGGTAGTCCAGCACCATCTCCCGCGCGTTCTTGTCGATGGCCTCAATGTTTTCCTTTTCCGGCTTGGTGGTCAGCATGTGCAGGTCCGCGATGAGGAAGAAACATTCGTACGTGTCCTGCAAGCGCACCCGGTTCACCAAACTACCCACGTAATGGCCTAGGTGCAGCTTGCCCGTAGGGCGGTCGCCGGTAAGCACTCGTTTACGTTCGCTCATGGATCACCTCCTGCCGGACAAGTCCCCTTGGTCGGTTTATTCTTTCTCACCTTTCCTGGCGCACAAGCCCCTGTTCGGCCAGCTCAACGGCCACGGTCAACGCTTTAGCCTTGTTGAGGGTTTCATGATATTCGGCGGCAGGTTGCGAATCGGCCACAATGCCCGCGCCGGCCTGAACGTAACAACGGTTCCCGTGCATGACGATGGTGCGAATAGTAATACACGTGTCCATGGTACCATCGAAGCCCACGTACCCTACGGCACCGGCATACGGCCCCCGGCGTGTACCCTCCAGTTCCTCAATGATCTCCATTGCCCGCACTTTGGGCGCACCACTGACCGTGCCCGCCGGGAAGGTAGCCTGCAACACGTCGAACGCGTCCATCTCCGGCCGTACCGTACCCTCCACATCGCTCACCAGGTGCATGACGTGGCTATACCGCTCCACGGCCATCAGAGTAGGCACGTGGACGCTCCCGTACTCACACACCCGCCCTAAATCATTGCGGCCCAGGTCCACCAGCATGATGTGCTCGGCCCGTTCCTTAGGATCGCCCAGGAGTTCCTCAGCAAGGCGAGCATCCTCCTCCGCGGTGCGCCCGCGCGGTCGCGTACCGGCAATAGGGTGAAGTTGTGCCTTGCCGTCGACAAAACGCACGTGCATCTCGGGGGACGCGCCGATCAGGCGCAGGTTATCCGGAAGCTCTAAGTAAAACATGTAAGGGGAAGGGTTGGTCATACGAAGGGCCCGGTAGATGGTGAAGGGATCGGCTGTTGTAGAGCGGGAGAGGCGTTGACTTAACACTACCTGAAAAATATCTCCGGCGGCGATGTATTCTTTGGCCCGTCGTACCGCCTCTTCAAAGGCCTCCTGGGTAAAGTTGGATTGCCAAGGTTCTCCAGACACTACCTGGGGTGGGACGGTGTGCGCCACAGGGTGTTCCAAACGCTGCACAATGTGCTCAATGCGGGCCACTGCAGCAGCATAGGCGGCCACCGGATCACCGTCCAGGTGTGCGTTGGCCAGCACCATCAGTTGGTGCTTCACGTGGTCGAAAATGACCAGCGTGTCGGCCAACATCCAGACACCATCGGGCAACCCAAGCTCATCACGCGCGGTGGCCGGCAGCCGCTCGATAAAGCGCACCAGGTCGTACCCCCAGTATCCTACCAGCCCCCCGGTAAAGCGGGGGACCCCTTCCACAGGCATGGGACGCCAGCGCCGGAGCACGTTCCGCAGGACGTGGAAGGGATTCTCCCCTTCCACCCGGTCCAGCTCCACACCCTCCCTGCTGTGAAAGGTCACCGTATCCCCGCGCGCGACCAGGGTCAAAAGCGGGTCTACCCCGATAAAGGAGTATCGCCCCAACTGTTCCCCCTTTTCCACCGATTCCAGGAGGAACGAAGGGCCCTCATTGCGCAGCTTGAGATACACGGAGACCGGGGTTTCCAGGTCCGCAGGCATCACACGCACAAGAGGGACGATGTTACCCTCTTGGTACCTTTCCCGCACTTCGGCCAGTGTGGGCGTGTACATGGACTGCCTCCCTTTATGAGCTGTGGTTCATGCCACACTCTTCTAAAAACCAAAACGTCCCTCGCCCCCACAACCTGTGGGAACGAGGGACGAGTCCGTCATTACCGACGGCACCCGCGGTGCCACCCCCTTTGGGCCGCTCACAAAAGAAAAACACTCCCGTGAGGCACGAGAGTGTTCGTGGCCAGCCCCACTCTGCGGCTACAGAGCCTTACCGCTCAATAGCCAGCGCCCTGATAACGGTGGCGTCTCCGTGGTCGCCTACTGATCGGAGGACACAATGCCTGTCCCGTGTCCTCCGACGTTCGGGACCAGGCTCCCCGGCCCATTCACCGTCCGCGCACGTACCGGGTTTCCAGCTCCCCCCGGCTCTCTGGACGCCGCCTGGACGGCTACTCGCCCGGTTCCTCGCCTTTTCGGTTATCCCACTTTGAACTGGACTTTTGACAAAGTCCAGTAACTTTAAGAAGAGAATGCATACGGCCGGCGGCCGTATCCGAAGTCCCGTTTGGGAAAGAGCTTAGCGAAAAGGGAAGCCCTTGTCAAATTTCGGAAAAACGGACCACACTGTTACACCTCGGTCTCCAGCACGTCCGCGGAGGGCTCGGGCACGGTGCTCAGGAACTCCTCCACCTTCCGTTTCAATACCTGGTAAGGCATGGCACCTACCAAGGTGTCCTTCACCTCACCGCGATACAGGAAAAGCAAGGTGGGAATGCTGTGGACGTTGTATTGCATCGCGATGTCGCCGTTCGCATCTACGTCTAACTTGTAAATCAACAGACGCCCGGCATACTCCTCCGCCAGACGGTTCAGGTGAGGGGCAATCATATGACAAGGAGCACACCACTCCGCCCAGAAATCCACAATGACAGGCACCGGCGCGTTCAGGACCTTGTCCTTCCATTCTGCAGAGGTTACCGGCAGCGGATGTTTCACATCCTTCAACTTCGCCATCGATGTCCCTCCCTCCTATGCGGTGATATTTTGCAGGCCGGTCCCGCAGGCCACGCGTCACCGGCCACTTTTGGGGATGTAGTAGCATACCACGCGTTGGAGAGCATTCCCAAGTTCCATACCTCCCCCGCGCGTGCGCCCACGCCTTTCCTAATCGACGCTTTCCAAAATCCGGGGTATAATGCCTTCCGTTCCTCGGATGCTTTATTGGGTTCAACGGCAGTTTCTAGAGAGGGCAAACCGGATGGCCACGGGGTACTGTCTAAACGAAAACCACGCGCACCACACCTTGAACGGTCACCCTGAGCACGCAGGTCGTCTGGAAAGGGTGTGGGAACACCTGCAGAGCACTGGACTGGCCACTGCGTTGCGTCGCGTTCCCACGGAGGCGGCTTCCCGAATCGCCCTGGAACGAGTGCACCGTCCGGAGTACATCGATCATGTGCGGGCTATGTGTCGCCGAGGGGGGTACTTGGACCCCGACACGTATGTGCGTCCCGGTTCGTGGGAGGCCGCCCTGCACGCGGCCGGTGGTCTGATAGCACTGGTACGAGAGGTCCTGACCGGTTCCCTGACCAACGGTTTTGCCCTCGTTCGCCCTCCGGGACATCACGCGGAGGCGGATCGGGGCATGGGTTTCTGCCTGTTCAACAACGTAGCCATCGCGGCTCGCGCAGCCCAGGCCGAATGGGGAGTGGATCGCGTCCTGATCGTCGACTGGGACGTACACCACGGCAACGCGACCCAACACACCTTCTACGATGACCCCTCGGTGCTGTTCTTTTCCATACACCAGTATCCCTTTTACCCGGGCACCGGTGCGGCCACCGAACGGGGAGAAGGCCCCGGTGAAGGCACTACCGTCAACGTCCCCTTGCCCGGTGGAGTGGGAGATGCAGGCTACCTGGCAGTGTTTGACCGTCTCCTGGCCCCGATCGCTCAACGCTTTCGCCCGGATCTTATCCTCGTCTCCGCCGGGTTCGACGCTCACTGGCGCGATCCCCTCGCGGCAATGGAAGTAACCCTGGACGGGTTTATCCAAATGACCCGACGGGTAAAAGAGATGGCCGACACCCTTTGCCAAGGCCGCCTCGTCCTGACCTTGGAAGGAGGGTACGATGTAGAGGTCCTTGCCCACGCGGTGGCCAATACCCTTTACGTGCTCGCCGGGCAAGACGAACGAGCCCAGGATCCCATCGGTACCGGCCCAATGGCAACTCGCAATGTAGACCACCTGATCGACGAGTTGTGCGCGCTGTGGCATACCGGGTGAGGGTTTCCCATGGCCGATTATGAGGAGGTCCGCAGGAAATTGGACTGGTGGCGCCGCTGGCTTTCACCGGAACCCCCGCGCGCGACGGAAGAGGAAGAGGAGGACGACGAGCGCCGCTCCCTGGAAGAGTGGGATGATCTGGTCGAACAACGCATTCAAGAGGCCATGCGTCGTGGGGAGTTCGACGATCTGTCCCTCAAGGGACAACCGCTACGGTTTGAGGAGAACCCCTTTGTGGACCCGGCGGAAGCATTGGCACACCGCTTGCTGGCCGGCCAAGGATTTACCTTACAGTGGATTGAAGAGCGCAAAGCCATCGAAGCGGAAATTCACGCCCTACGTGTCCGTCTGCGCCGCGCCTGGCACTGGTACATGCGGTCCCTGGAAGTGCTCAACCACCGTGATCCCGACGATCCGGAGGTGCGGGACGAACGGGCGTGGACCGAAGCCCGTTGGCAACAGTATCTTGTCGAATTTGAAGAAGCCATCGCGGAGCTGAACCGGCGCATTGACACGTACAACCTTACCGTCCCCTTAATCCGCTTCCAAATGTTTCGTCTGCGCCTTCAGGAGGAATTGCGCTCCATTGGCGATGGCCCATCGGCCGAGGAGAGGTGAACTCCGTCAGGTTGTGCCCTGGAGAGGTCCTATGAGCCAGCGTGTGCCCGTCATTGATGCCCACTGTGACACGTTGCAAAAGGTGCTAGCCGGGGAGGGTACCTTGGGAGAGGGTATCCCCACCGCGCATGTGGACGTTCCCCGGTTGCGCCAGGGCGGCGTGGACGTGCAGGTCTTCGCCTGCTGGGTGCCAACGCCATACCGATATCACAACGCGACGGTATACACCCTCCGCCTGATCGAGGCATTTTACCGCGAACTCAACGCTTATGGCGACGCGTTGCACCTCGTGCGTACCGCAGAGGACATCCCTCATGTCCTGAGCACGGGCAAAATCGGGGCCATTCTGAGCCTGGAAGGTGCTGAACCACTGGACGGTTACCTGGAACTCCTCAACGTGTTCTATCGCCTCGGGGTGCGTTGGCTCGGCCTCACGTGGAACTTTCGCAACCAAGTAGCGGATGGGGTTGCCGATGCAGACACCGGGGGCGGGCTTACTCCCTTTGGCGTGGAGGTCGTCCACACTTGCTATCACCTGGGCATCGTGGTGGACGTTTCACACCTCTCCCCTGCCGGCGTGGAAAGTGTACTGAAAGAGGCGAAGGGACCGGTAGTGGCCTCACACAGCAATGCCCGGGCGCTGTGCGACCACCGTCGTAACCTGACCGACGACCAAGCCAGAGCGATTGCAGCCACCGGCGGCGTTATTGGGGTAACGTTTGTACCGGCGTTCTTAACCCCCGAGCCGGAAAAGGCCAGTCTGGACCACGTACTGGACCACATCGAACACTTCGTACAGGTAGTAGGGGTAGACCATGTGGGCATTGGCTCTGACTTCGACGGCCTCGGAGACAGCCGTCCCCCACGTGGTCTGGAGGATGTTCGGCACTATACGGCTCTCCACCAGGGATTGCGCGCTCGCGGGTTCACGGAAGAGGAGATTACCGCAATTCTCGGTGGAAACTGGTATCGGGTACTCACCCAAGTGCTCCCCACCGCGGGGACGGTGTGATGGTTCAGTCCGGATGTTTGAAGCTATTCCCGACCCAGGCGTTGGTCCCCCTCCATAAACGTTTCGTACAGTCGTAACCACAGTGGTGAATCAGTGGCGTCGGGCACATGCTCGGCTAAAATACGCAACGCTTCGGCCAATTCTTGAAGTCCTCTGCCCAGATGTTCCCAAAACGCCGGCGGTAAAGAATAACCTTCCCGTATCAACCACTGTATCAGCGTAACCAACCACTCCGTTTCCGGTAGCCCTTCGCGCGTGTCAGCCATCGAACGTGCTCCACAACATGCTCCTGAATGCCTGACAAAACGTCGCCCTTAGGAAGGAATGCCCTCCTCCTGCCTCCCCCAACCGGCCTGATAACAGGCATGAATGTGCCGGACAACCAGGACCCGTCATTTCATTGACAGTTGCCGGTGAGAGGATGGTAGTCTTGTACTCATCCACAGTCTTAATTGTATAGTCTATCTGTTAGGGTAGTCATCTTTAGTAGGGCTTGGGGAACTGTGGATAAAGCCCCGATCCTAACCGGCGTGGTAACCTCTCCCTATATCTAGGCACCGAACGCACAATGCTCCCCAGAAATAGGGAGGATAAAGGGGATGGAGGGGAAATGTTATCCACAGAAGGTTGGGGATAACTTGTGGACATTGTGGACAACTTGATGTCCCGACCGACACCTGAAATAGGTGGGCAAGGTACAGTCTAAATGTGGGACTGAGGATACCGTTCAGGCCTAAATATAGAGTATCGCGTGAGGGAGGACACATGGGGTTAGAAAGGTTATCCCCAAGAGGCTTGGGGTTTCCCCATCCTTTGGCTATGATTATCCACGATAAGCAGGGGGGATATCCACAACGTTATCCTTAGCACTTCTTGGCACTTCGTACAGTCATTAGCAGATAGGGAGGTGGGCAGGGCGGCATGAAAGCGGCGGATGAGCGTCGCCTGCTACCGGGGTATATCGGTTTGGCCATCCCGCGGGCCTGGGATCGCATTCCCTGGGACAAGCTGCGGGGCGTGGTTATGGTAGTGGGCGCGGTGGACACCGGCAAGAGCACCCTGATCAAGTTTCTGTGGGGACAGCTGGCTCCGCACCGACGACTGGCCGTTGTGGATGCCGACGTAGGTCAGGCGACGTTGGGCCCCCCCACGACACAAACGTTGCGCCTGGCCTCGGAAGAGGTGCCCGAAGAGTTCCCCCCGCGCGGGCGCATAGCCCGTTGGTTCGTGGGAGCCATCTCCCCCCGGGGACATATGCTGCCCACGGTGATCGGCGTTCACCGGTTAACATCCCTGGCTCGTCGTTGGGGGGCGGAAACCATTCTGGTGGACACAACGGGCATGGTAAGTCCCAGTGTGGGGGGAGTGGCGCTCAAGTGGGCTAAGTTTGACCTGGTACAACCCAATGTGGTCATTGTGCTCCAGCGAGAACGGGAACTGGAGCCCCTCATTGCCCCCTGGCGTTCTGTTCAACGTTTTGTCTTGGTGGAGTTGCCGACATCGCCCCTGGTCCGGACGCGTTCTCGAGAGGAGCGCATCGCATGGCGACAACAGCGGTTCCGCCTGTACTTCCGTCGTGCGCGCTTGCTCTCCGTGCCCTTACAAGCGTTTTCCCTGTTGTATGACCGGACGGCAACAGCCGGCGGGACCGTGTTGGTGCCCGGTCAACTGGTGGGGTTTTTGGACCGATGGGGATTTCTGATGGCCCTCGGGATCGTACGCCGTATCGGTGATCAAAACATCGAGGTGTTCACCCCCCTGCGGGATTTAGGACGGGTGGCTGCCCTGCGACCGGGAAGCATCGTGCTGGATGAGGATTACCGGGACCGTCGGCTCTCCTTTCGAGCAACGGCTCCTTCTCCCTCAACGGTCGATGCTTCACCGACGATGTCATCACCTGATGCTTCCTCTCCTTCCTCCCCCTGAGGCGTGGGATTCCAACGAGTGAACGGACACGGCCTTCCTGCTTAATGGGGAAAGAGCGCCCTCGGGTGCTCAGGGCTTGGCGACGAGTAGACCCGCGTGTAAAATGACCCGGCGGGTGAAGCCGCCGGTGTCAGGTCACAGGTGTGAAGACACGAAAGGTGAGGGCATATCCATGGAATTGAAGGAATATTTGGAAATCCTGCGCAAACGGGGCTGGATCATCGTGGTTATGGCCTTGTTGACCGCGATGGCCGGCTTTCTCTTCAGTGGCCTCCAAGAGCCCACGTATCGGGCTTCCATTCAAGTACGTGTGGAACCTGCCCGCATCGACTGGGGGAACGTCAACGCGGTGAAGACGTTGTTGCGTTCCTATCAGGTGCTCATTTACAGTCACCAGATAGCGCAAAAGGTAATCGAACGGGCACAGTTGGACATGACCACGGACCAGCTCCTCCAGTACATGAAGGTGGATCCGGACGAGTCCAACTTTACCATTCGCATTGATGTGGAACATCGGGATCCAGAAGTGGCCCGTCAGATTGCCGAGACGACGGCCCAGGTGTTCATCGAAAACCGGGAGCAGTGGAACCAGAAGCAGCGGCGTGAGGATCGGGTAGACGTTTCGATCCGCGATCGGGTGCGGAATGTGCCCCTTGTTCGGCCCCGGCCCAAGTTAAACGCGCTGGCCGGGGGAGTGTTAGGTGTCCTGTTAGGGGTGGTGGTGATCTTGCTCTTGGAATGGGTAGAAGCGGACATCCTGCGCACGCCGGAAGCGGTGCGGCGCACCCTGGGGCTGGATGTGCTGGGCGCCATCCCCCCGGAACGCAAACACGTGCCTGAGGAGACGCCAAGGCCGGCGTGGATGCGGGCATGGCGGAGGCCGACATCTTAAGCGTGAGAAGGTGAGGTGGTGTATGACACGTCCTCTCATCACATTGCATGACCCACAATCGCCTACCGCGGAAGCGTACCGGACGTTGCGGACTAACCTTGAATTTGCCACCTGGGATGTCCCGCTGCACACCGTATTGTTCACCGCACCGAGCACCGAGGACGCGGCCACGGTGGTGGCTAACTTGGCCGTGACCGTGGCTCAAACAGGACGGACCGTGGTTGTGGTGGAAGCGGATCTCCGCCAACCCCGTTTGCCGGAGATCTTTGGAGTGAGCAATGCCCGGGGGCTGACCGACGCGGTGCGCGCCGAAGAGCCAACGGCCGATCTGCCCCTGGTGTCCACCGACGTGTCGGGCCTTTGGGTGTTGCCTGCCGGGCCCCGGCCGGTTAGCCCCGCGGATGTGCTCGATTCCAAGGCGATGCGCACCATATGGACGACGCTGCGCGACCGAGCTGACATGGTCCTCGTACACGCGCCCTCCGTCCTCGCGGTGGCGGACGCGCTTATTCTGGCCCCGCACATGGACGGGGTGTTGCTCGTCGTACAGGCCGGACATACCCGGCGTCAGCACGCACTGCAAGCTAAGGAGCGTCTGGAGCGCGTCCGAGCGCGTCTATTGGGGGCAGTGTTGGTCGATGCGCCCTACGATAAGACCATGTTGATGTACTGAATCCCGGAAGATGGGTGTCCTCCACGCTAAAAGCGTGCTTGATCCCGGTGGCAGAGGTGAGGCGAACGATGAAAGGGTTAGTGCTCAGCGGTGGCAAAGGAACACGGCTGTACCCGCTTACGTACACGCGGGCCAAACAGCTTATTCCGGTGGCCAATAAACCGGTGCTGTTCCGGGTGATTGAGGCGATTCAGGAGGCCGGGATTACAGACATCGGTATTGTGGTGGGGGATACCGCGCCGGAAGTGATGGAGGCTGTAGGACAAGGTGACCAGTGGGGCGTGTCGATCACCTACATCCACCAGGAAGCGCCCCTGGGCCTGGCCCACGCGGTCAAAATCAGCCGGGATTTCCTGGGCGATGAGCGGTTTGTGATGTTCTTGGGGGATAACGTGATCCAGGGGGGAATTAAGGGGCTGGTAGAGGAATTTCGGCAAAGCGATTATAACGCCCAGATCGTCCTCACCCCGGTGAAAGAGCCTCAGCATTATGGCGTGGCGGAGCTAGACGCCAAAGGCAACATTGTGCGGTTGGTGGAAAAACCGCGCGAACCTCGCAGTAACCTGGCCCTGGTGGGCATTTACATGTTCGACCATCACATCTTTGAAGCAGTGGACAACATTCGACCCTCCTGGCGAGGCGAGTTGGAGATCACCGATGCCATTCAGTGGCTGGTCGATCACGGTTACCGAGTCCGCCCTTACATTCATCGTGGGTGGTGGATTGACACCGGAAAGCCTATTGACATGCTGGAAGCCAACAATCGGGTGCTGTTGGAGATGTCTCACCAGGTGAACGGGTATGTGGATCGGGATTCGAAAGTGGATCACAATGTGACCATTGAAGAAGGGGCGGAAATTATCAATTCAGTAATTCGAGGGCCCTCGATCATTGGGCGCAATACTCGGGTAGTGAACGCCTACATTGGTCCCTTTACCTCCATATATCACGACTGCCTCGTCGAGGATTGTGAGATTGAGCACAGCATTGTGTTGGAGCACTGTGTGATCGTGGGGATTCCCTATCGCATTGAGGACAGTCTAATCGGGCGGCACGTGGAAATTCGGCGTTCGCCGTACAAGCCCAAGGCGTACAAGTTGACTTTAGGGGATTACAGTAAGGTGGGTTTGTTGTGATGGTTCGATCGTTGCCCGAGCTGGCCCGCGCCTGGTGGACGCTAGACGTACGATGGCCTGTGGTGTCCAGCACGCGCCGGTTGCTGGAGCGACCTTTGGTACCTGCGTATCGGGTACCCCATGGACTCCCCGCTGCCGAACAACGGGAACGGGTGGCGCGTGTGATTAACCTCTTGGCCGACCGTTTGGCTCGGGTGTCTAAAGTCTGGCGGGAGTGGGATGTTTTCGACGTGGAGGGGTTTTTTGACCTTTACCCCTCCCAGGCTGAGGTGTTGGTGGAGATTCAGGAGACCCGCAGTCAGGTGATGGTAACTCTGTACGCGGACCTGTTGTGTCCTGTTTTCCAGGCTGCAGAGACGTTCTGGACGGAGCGTGTTCTCCCCGCGTTGCATGTGGCCCAGCCGGTATTGTTTTCCCACAACGGTCAATCGCCGGACCCGGCCGGTGATATGTGGGCTGAAGAGCTGGCTCACCACCTCGCCCCTGAGATGGAACGGCGCTTGTACGCCGCGGCCGAAGAGATCAACGCCATTCGGGAACTCCTTTACCGTTGGGGGAGCGTTGACTTCCTGATCACCAGCGCGGCCCGGGAGGAGCGAGAGCGTATTGCCCGTTCTTTGGACGGGCAGGTGGCCTCGCGGGTGTGGGAACGGTTGCGCTTGGTGCCTACCTTGACCTTGCAACTGGCATTTGCCGCGCAGCCCGAACACGCACGGCGCCGCCGCGCGCTGCTGCGGTGGCGCCGGCAGTCCTGGCGGCGTTCACACGCCCGCTAACCCGATACGCTCCGTCCCCTGGCCGTGAGCGTCGCCACGATCACAGAACAGTGGAGGGAACACATGCGCACCATTTTGGTCACCGGGGGGGCTGGTTTCATCGGTGCTAATTTTGTCCACTACATGTTGCGCAAGTACCCAGAATACCGCATTGTTGTCTACGACAAGCTTACCTATGCGGGGAACTTGGATAACTTGCGCGCGGTGTGGGATAACCCTCGCTTCGCCTTTGTGAAGGGGGATATCTGTGATCGCCAGCAGGTGGAGGCGGTGGTTCGCGAATATGGCGTGAAGATCATTGTGAACTTTGCAGCCGAGACGCATGTGGACCGTTCCATCATTGAGCCCGATGCCTTCATCCAGACCAACGTGTACGGCACGTACGTTCTGCTGGAAGTAGTGAAGGACCTGGGGTTAGAGCGGTTCCACCAGGTCGGTACCGATGAAGTGTACGGGGACATTCCGCCGGGATATCGCTCCCGGGAGGACGATCCCCTGCGCCCGCGGAGTCCTTATTCCGCGGCCAAGGCCTCCGCTGACCTGCTGGCCCTGGCCTATTACACCACGTACGGTGTCCCCGTTACCATCACCCGCGGGTCCAACAACGTCGGCCCATACCAACACCTGGAAAAGGTGGTGCCTTTGTTCACCACAAACGCGCTGGAAGATAAGCCCCTGCCGGTGTACGGCGACGGTCGTCAGATGCGGGATTACATGTGGGTGGAGGACCATTGTGAAGCCATCGACCTTGTACTTCATCGGGGGACGCCGGGGGAGGTTTATAACGTAGGTACT
The DNA here is from genome assembly GCA_015490995.1 of Anaerolineae bacterium. Taxonomy (GTDB): domain Bacteria; phylum Chloroflexota; class Anaerolineae; order JAADDB01; family JAADDB01; genus S141-23. The sequence continues at coordinate 45,083 of WFWT01000019.1, forward strand.
GGACAGGAGATAGAAAACCTGGCGATGGTTGAGGTTATCCTGGAAACGCTGGGCAAACCCCGGTCACTGGTCCACTTCGTGGAAGATCGTCCCGGTCACGATCGTCGCTACGCGATGGACATCAGCAAAATCCGAGCGCTAGGCTGGACTCCCCGTTATACCCCGCGAGAGGCCATTGCCAAGGCGGTACGCTGGTACGTGGACAATCCCTGGTGGTGGCGTCCGATCAAGGAGGGGGAGTTTCGCCAATATTACGAGCGCGTGTACGGTCACCGCAAGGTGTTGGGCACGTTGCGGGACACTTCGTAACGTTCCCCGGCCAGGGATTAAGGACCAGAGAGTGTAGGGCCTCTCATCAGGGCGATGTTGGACCACGGTGAAACACCTGGGAGGAATGAAGCATGACACAGGACAACGGGGTTCAACCCGTCCCGGCCTCTCCACCGCATGAGTTGCCACCGGAGGCCTTGTGCCATCGGGCTGAGGAACAGGCTTTTTCCTTTGGCTCCACTGCGGAGTTGAGTCAACTACCCGGTATTGTGGGCCAGGAACGGGCCACCCGCGCGGTGGAATTCGGCCTGCACATTCGCGCTCGGGGCTATAACATCTTCGCGTTGGGTCCGGCCGGGGCTGGTCGGACCACCACCATCCGTCGATATCTGGAGCAGGTGGCCACCCAACAACCTGTGCCCGACGATTGGGTGTACGTGTACAACTTCGACGATCCGGATGCTCCTCGGGCCCTGCGCCTTCCGGCCGGTCGGGCGTATGTGTTGCGCCAACGCATGAACGAGCTCTTGCGAGATATTTCCCAACAGCTGCCCCAGGCCTTTGAGACAGAGCAGTATCAGGAGCATCGGAGCCGACTCATCCGTGGCTACCAGAAACAACGGGAGGCCATTGTCGAACAAACGCGTCAATTCGCCCGCCAGCACGGTTTTCTTATCCTGGAGACCCCCATGGGGTTGGCCTTGGCGCCCATGGGATCGGACGGCAAACCCCTGCCCCAGGATCAGTATGACCGGTTGCCGGCTCCGGTACGCGCCCAGCTGGAAGCGGTCCGTGATCAGGTAGAGCAGGCGCTGGAACGGGCTATGCGCCAGGTGTACGAGTTGGAGAAGGATCTGCGCCGCAAACTCAGTGAACTGGACAAGCGGGTCGCGGCCGCGGTGTTGGAATACCTCTTCGAGGACGAACGTCGCGAGTTTGCCGACCTGCCCCATGTCGTGGAGTGGCTGGACGCGTGTCGGCGGGACATGGTGGATAACATCCACCTGGTGCGTCAGGTGCTGGCTGCGGCCGAACACGTGCGCGGTGAAGGGCTCACCGCGCTGCCCCTACGTCATTGGGAGGAGTCACCCCTTGCCCGTTACACGGTGAACGTGATCGTGGATAACCGCAAGTGCCAGGGCGCGCCGGTGGTCTATGAACCAAATCCCACCGTGGCCAACCTGGTAGGGAAACAGGAGTATAAAGTGCGCTTCGGCGCGCTTGTTACCGACTTTACCATGCTGCGCGGGGGAGCATTGCATCAGGCAAATGGTGGCTATCTCGTCCTGAACGTGACCGATGTGCTACGCCAACCCTTTGCTTGGGATGTCCTCAAGCGCGCGTTGAAAACCGGTCAGCTGGTCATAGAGGATATTCCTCAGCAATTTGGACTGTTGCCCACGGCAGGTCTCCGGCCAGAACCTATTCCGCTGGACGTGAAGGTCATCCTCATCGGGGAGCCGGCACATTATTACCTGCTCTATGCTCTGGATGAGGACTTTCCCGAGCTCTTTAAAGTGCGTGCCGACTTTGCCCCGGACATGCCCTGGACCCAGGAGAACATGGAACAGGTAGCGCGGTTTATTCACACTTTGTGTGAGGAAGAATCCCTGCCCCACTTTGGTGTGGATGCCGTGAGCGAACTGGTAACTTATGCCGGTCGACTGGCCGGCAGCCAGAAGAAGCTCAGCGCCCGTTTTGGCCTTCTGGCCGATATCATTCGGGAGGCCGCTTTCTGGGCCCAACGTGCCGGACATGATGTCGTCACCGCGAAGGATGTGCGTCAGGCCATTGAAGAGCGCATGTACCGCTCCCGCATGCTGGAGGAACGGGTCCAGGAACTCATCCTGGACAATGTGATTTACATCGACACGGAGGGCAATGCGATTGGGCAGGTGAACGGCCTGTCGGTTGTCACCCTGGGCGATTACACCTTCGGTCGTCCCAACCGGATTACCGCTCGCGTGGCATTGGGACAGGCTGGGGTGATCAACATCGAACGGGAAGCTAAACTCAGTGGTCGAATTCATGACAAGGGGGTGTTGATCCTTTCCGGGTTTTTGGCCGGTCGATACGCGCAGGATAAACCCCTTTCCCTTTCTGCCACCATTACTTTCGAACAATCGTACGAAGGGGTGGAAGGGGATAGCGCTAGCGCGGCGGAACTGTACGCTATTCTATCTGCGCTTTCCGGGCTGCCTTTACGTCAAGATGTGGCAGTGACAGGGTCCGTCAACCAGCACGGTCATATCCAGCCCGTAGGTGGGGTAAACGAGAAGATCGAGGGCTTCTTTGCTGTGTGTAAGGCGCGAGGTCTCACCGGCACCCAGGGGGTCATTATCCCCGAGGCCAATGTCCAGCACCTCATGCTGACGCCGGAGGTCCAGGAGGCAGTGGCTCAAGGGATGTTCCACATTTACCCTATCCGCACTGTGGACGAAGGGATGGAGATTCTCACCGGTGTGGCTGCAGGGGAGCGACAGGCGGATGGGTCCTGGCCGGAAGGGACCGTCAATTGGTTTGTGGATCAGCGTTTGCGGGAGATGGCTATGCGATTACGTCAGTTTGGCCGTACCCGCAACGCGGGCCAGGAAAAGGAGGAAGACAGTGCAGTGCCTCCTGCTTCGCCACCGAAGGAGACGTCTTCCCATCCCGTGTTCCCCAGTCCGAGGCCGATGAAGTCCCCAGGTCATCGGTCCCCGACATGACGTACCGGGCATATTAGGAGGTCGGGTCGGTGAGTGCACCTTGGCAGATAGGGATCGGTATCGTGTTCATCATTGTTGGGGGGCTGTACCCTCTTATAGCCGCGTACCGGATGAACCGTCGCCTGAGCCGACCGGATGGGCCGACGACGGTCATGTTGGTGTGGTGGTTGGCGTTTACCCTTAGCTTTCCGTTCGCCCTTGCTCTGACAGGCGTCGGGTTGCTCGTGCCACATGTGGGGAAGCGCCCTCCCTATGTGGCCATCGTGGGGGGATTGTGGCTGGTGGCCCTGCTGGCAGGGTTAATCTACATTTGGCATCTCCTGCGACGGACGCGAGGTGAACACCCATGAGCGAACTGCGTTCCATTCCGATTATTTTGCTCGGTTTGGGAGGGGTTGGCCGGGCCTTGGTGGAACAGATTCTGAGCCGTCGGGCGTACCACGCGCGGCGATACGGCATCCGTCTGGACATTGTGGCGGTGTGCGACAGCACCGGAGCCGCGGTGGCCCCGCAAGGGTTGTCCGATGCGGATCTGCAGCAGGCGTTGGCCCACAAAGCTGCTGGTGGCCAGCTGGCCGACCTTCCCTTCGGTTATTATCAGAGTCAGGTGCAGCATGTGGTGGACTTGGAAGCCACGGCCCAGACAATCGTGGTGGATGTGACCGCCTCTCCGGCCACGTACGATGCGCTGCGTGTGGCGCAGGAACGAGGGGCAAGCATTGTGCTGGCTAACAAGTTGCCCCTTACCGGGCCGATAGAGCAAGCGCGGCCTCTCTTGCGCTATCCACGGTTGCGGTATGAAACGACGGTGGGGGCTGCTGTGCCGGTGATCACCACCACTAAACGACTGGCGGCCGGTGGTGAGCGCATCGATCGCATCCAGGGTGTGCTCAGTGGCACCCTAGGATACCTGATGACCGCTGTGGAGCAGGGGGTAGCCTTTTCCAAGGCCGTGCTTCAAGCCAAGAAAATGGGATATACCGAACCGGACCCTCGAGAAGATCTCAGCGGCCGTGATGTCGCGCGCAAGGCGCTCATTCTTGCTCGGACCCTGGGATGGGACCTGGAGATGTCAGACATACCGGTGGCGTCGTTGTTCCCGGAGGAGTGGGCTTCTTGGTCGGTGGAAGAATTTCTCTCGGAGCTGAGCGCGCTGGATGACGATTTTTACGCCTGGCGTGATACGGCCCGGGCACGTCATGAAGCGTTGCGGTACATAGCGGATATTCGGGAAGGTCAGGTGAAAGTGGGACTGGAGTTTGTTCCTCTGGACTCTCCCCTCGGCCGCTTGCGAGGCAGTGATAATTTAGTGGCCTTTTATACCGAGTATTACGCGGAACATCCACTGGTGCTTCAGGGTCGCGGCGCGGGCGTCCATGCAACCGCTGCCGGGGTCCTCAGCGATATCCTCGAGTTGGCCCTGTTCCCTCTGGTACTGTAAAAGGACATCGCGCTCCGGAAAAGGGATCGCCCTGCCGGAGCGCGATGTCTGGCCCGGGCTGACCGGGAGGCCAGGCGCTATCCTACCAGAGGGGAAACTTCGGCCACCGGTTCCCCTGGCGTGTCGGGAATGTCGCGACGTTCCACCACGGTAAACTGCAGATCTTCTTCCCCTTCCTGGTAGTCCACCTCGATGACGTCCCCTTCTTGGAAGCGTCCGGCCAAGAGGCCTTCGCTGAGGACGTCCTCGATGTGCTCTTGGATTACCCGACGTAACGGTCGTGCGCCGTAATCCGGGTTGTATCCCTTTTCGGCCAGGAAACGTTTGGCGGCTTCGGTCAGGCGTAGCTCAATGGCGTGTTCCTGCAGAAGGGTATGTACCCGTTTCATCTCAATATCCACAATGGACGCGATCTGGTCTTTGGTCAGCGGCCGGAAGACCAGAATGCCGTCCAGGCGGTTGAGGAATTCGGGGCGGAAGGTGCGCTTCAGGGCGTCCATGATGCGCTCTTTGAGGTCTGCGTAGGCTGCTTCCTGTTGTTTGCGTTCATCCTCGGTGGTGATGAAGCCCAAGCCACCGGCCCGTTTGATCATGGATGCTCCCACGTTGGAGGTCATGATGATAATGGTGTTTCGGAAGTCCACACGGCGTCCTTTGGCGTCGGTAAGGTGCCCGTCTTCCATAATCTGGAGCAAGATGTTGAAGACTTCAGGGTGTGCCTTTTCGATCTCATCGAGCAGGATAACACTGTAAGGGCGCCGGCGGACGGCCTCGGTGAGCTGGCCACCCTCTTCGTAGCCCACGTATCCGGGCGGGGCACCCACCAGCCGGCTAACGTTGTGGCGTTCCATGAATTCGGACATGTCCAGCTTAATGAGTGCCTCCTCGCTGCCGAAGAGGAATTCGGCCAGGGTTTTGGCCACCAGGGTCTTGCCGACGCCGGTCGGACCAAGGAAGAGGAACGAGCCGATGGGGCGGCGCGGGTCTTTCAAGCCAGCCCGTGCCCGACGAATGGCCTTGGCCAAGGCCTGAATGGCTTCCTCCTGGCCCACGACACGATTGTGCATTTCCTTTTCCATTTCCAGGAGACGTTGGCTTTCCTCCTGGGCCAGTCGGGCCACGGGGATGCCTGTCCACATGGAGACCACTTCGGCCACGTCGTCGGCGGTCACTTTGGGCATGTTTTTGGGATTGTTCCAGCCTGCACGGAGTTGTTCCAGTTTCTCTTCCAGTTCCATCTCCCGCTGACGGATTTCGATGGCGTCATCGAACCGTTGTTTGTGGAGGGCTTCTTCCTTTTCCTGTTGGAGTTGTCTCAACTGGGCGTACACCTCGCGCAGGCTGACCGCGATAGGGGCCTTATACATTCGAACGCGGCTGGCAGCCTCGTCGATGAGGTCGATGGCCTTATCGGGGAGGAAGCGGTCGGGCACGTAGCGGGCGGAGAGGTATGCGGCAGCCCGCAGCGCGTCGTCGGTGATTTCCAACTTGTGGTGTGCTTCGTAGCGGGGGCGCAACCCGCGGAGGATCTCGATGGTTTCCTCGATGGTGGGTTCCTCCACGTACACCGGCTGGAACCGGCGTTCCAGGGCGGCATCGCCTTCGATGTATTTACGGTACTCGTCCAGGGTTGTCGCGCCGATGACTTGCAGCTCGCCGCGGGCAAGGGCGGGCTTCAGGATGTTCGCCGCGTCCACTGCGCTGCCGGCTGCGCCCGCGCCTACCAGCATGTGCAATTCATCGATAAACAGGATGGCCTCCGCGTTGATAATTTCCTCGATGACCTTTTTCATTCGCTCCTCGAACTGCCCCCGGTACATGGTCCCGGCCACCAGAGACCCCACGTCGAGCATGATCAGCCGCTTGTCCATCAGGGTTTCAGGGACGTCCCCCTGCACTATGCGTTGAGCGAGGCCCTCCACGATGGCGGTTTTACCCACACCGGGTTCACCGATAAGGGCCGGGTTGTTCTTGGTACGGCGGGAAAGGATTTGAATTACCCGTTCGATCTCCTTCTGGCGGCCGATGACGGGATCCAGTTTGCCTTCCTCGGCCAGCTGGGTGAGATCTACGCCCAGCTGTTCCACCAGGGGCATCTTCTTGCGCTCGGCCCGCTGGCGATGACGCATTTCGCTCTGGGTTTGCAGGAGGCTACGGGCTGTCTGGCTACGCACCCGCTCCAGGCTAATGCCGAAAGAACGGAGGATGTTCACTGCAATGCCTTCGCCCTCCCGGATCAGGCCCAGCAAGAGATGTTCTGTGCCGATATAGTGATGTCCCATCAGGCGGGCTTCATCTACGGCGAGTTCGATTACCCGTTTGGTGCGGGGAGCCAGGGTGGGTTTGCCCAAGGGGCGTCGTTCCCCGCGCCCTACGGTGCGTTCCACAGCCCGGATAATTTGTTCCGGTTCGACACCCAGCTCGCGCAGGATTTTGACCGCAACCCCGTTCTCCTCCTTCATTAGGCCGAGGAGCAGGTGTTCGGTACCGATATAGTTGTGATTCAGTCGGAGTGCTTCCTCTTGGGCCAGGGCGAGCACCCGACGGGCTCGTTTAGTAAACCGGTCAAATTTGTCTTTCTCGTTCATGTCTAGCCACCCTCAACGGTTTCCAAATCCACTGTGCGTCCACACAATGGGTACGCATGTGAACTTTACATGGCTCATTCCGATAGTACCGGACAGAACTTAAGGAATAACAAGGGCGAAGCCGTGCTTCGCCCCTTTGCTGCTACCTGGACTCCGTGTGTTGTCCTGGTGTGAAGGTGCCAATGGGTTTTAGGTCTGTGTGTCTTCCGCGGCTGTGGGCGCGTCCTGTGGCCGCTCAGCAGGGTCCGGCTCGCCTACTCCGGCGGTAGTGCTCTCCGGAGAGGCAGGAATGGCCTGCTCTGGCGTGTAGTCGGTTATGTCGGCCAGGGTGATTTCCTCCGGTTCGGCTTCTTCCCAGTCCACTTCGACATACGCGTCTTCACTGGCCTGTTTGATGCTCAAGGCGATCCGCCGTGCTTGAGGGTCGATGTTCAGGATGCGCACTTGGACCTTATCCCCTTCTCGCACCACCTCACGTGGGTGGCCGACGTACCGGTCGGCCATTTCGGAGACGTGGACCAATCCCTCTATACCGTCCTCCAGCCGGACGAACGCGCCGTACGCCATCACTTTTGTGACTTCGCCTTCAACGACTTGACCAATGGCATATCGTTCCAGCACGGTTTCCCACGGTTCGGGTTGGAGACGACGGAGGCTAAGTCCAATGCGGCCATTTTCGCGGTCCACGTTGAGGACATACACCTCCACTTCATCCCCCACCTGTACCACTTCGGAGGGGTGTTTTACGTGACGCCAGGAGAGTTCAGAAATGTGAACGAGGCCGTCAATGCCGCCCAGGTCCACAAACGCGCCGAAGTCGGTCAGGCTTTTGACCCGTCCTCGACGCACGTCCCCTTCTTGGAGGTTGGCCAGGAGGGTTTCGCGCGCCTTTTCCCGTTCTTCGCGCGTGGCTTCCTTTTCGGAGAGGACCAGCCGTCGCCGTTGACGGTCGACCTCCAGCACCTTCAGCTTGAGGGTTTGGCCTTTGAGAGGGGCGAACCGTTGTTCCGGATTTTGGGTGCGAGGCAAGTCAGGGCGGCGTTCCAGGTGGGAGGCCGGCACGAAGCCGCGCAACTGGCCTACCCGCACTACCACACCACCCCGATTGACGTCGATCACCGGGGCTTCAATGGTTCGCCCTTCTTCCTGCCATTGTTGCACTCGGCGCCAGTCGTGTTCCACTTGGGCCCGGCTCAGGGAGAGCAGTACATGTCCCTCGGGCGTTTCCGGGTTGAGCACATAGGCCACGGTACGCTGGCCTACGGTGAGCTCTTCTCGCACGTCGGGGTCTAGCAGGGAAAGGTCATCGGCCGGCACAATGCCTTCCGACTTACCACCGATGTCTATGATAATTTCCCGTTCTGACACGGCGATGATGGTTCCTTCCACCATCTGGCCCCTGTGGAAACGTTTGAGTTCCAAGCTTTCGTCCGACAGGTGTTCCATGGGATGAGGTTCGGGTGAGGTTGGCGCTTCCTCGGGGGGAGAGGAGGGACTCTCGGTTGGCTGCGGTGCTTCCATGGAGGTCTCTTCCCCGGCTGAGGAGGGGCCAGGGTCTTCCGCCGTCTCGATGGGAGAGGGCGTTGGTTGTTCCGTCGGCTCTGGCTGAACGGTCGATTCCTGCGTTGTCGCTGAGGACTGCTCAGGTACGTGTTCGGCATTCATGGGCACAAGCTTCCCTCGCTTCGGAAAAATCTTTAAATGTTGGCAGGCCTATTATAGCACGCTTCGGGTCGCGGGCAAATATTGAAAGCAGGGGCCCTGCCGGGACGTGGTCGCCCCCCTTGTCGGCAAGGGGGGCGACCACCTGTTAGGTACGACCGGGACTTTCGGGCAAGACAGCGACGGCTTCGATCTCGATTAAGGCTCCCAGGGGCAGAGCCGCCACCTGAACGGTGGTGCGGGCTGGGGGATCGTGTGTAAAGTATTCCCCGTAAATCGCGTTCACTTGGGCAAACGCGTTCAAATCGGTGAGGTAAATGGTGGTTTTGACCACGTGTTGGAGGTCGGTGCCGGCCGCGGCAAGCACCGCGGCGATGTTCTCCAGGGCTTGGCGGGTTTGTGCTTCCAGTCCCTCCACCAGCTGGCCGGTGGACGGGTCCAGGCCCACTTGTCCTGCGGTAAAGATCAGACGGCCAACACGGACGGCTTGAGAGTAAGGTCCCACTGCTGCCGGGGCCTTATCCGTGTGCACGATATGCTTTTTCATCGGATGCATGTTTCACCTCCCGGTGTTCGGTGCGGTAATCCACCTCGTCCTTCTGTGGGTGGCCTTTGATACAAATCAGCAGGTGCCTCGGTATACTATACGCGATCATTGTTCAGGGCGAATTGGATGTTTGTGGAGGTAGCGGTACAAGGCTGGATGGTTGAGCATTTGACCGCGAGGGATTTTTAGGATAACGTAAGTTCTTGGCCGTTGAGCAGAGGCGTAGGAACTTGAGCATGTGAGGAACGTATGGTCGACCGATATTTCCCTTTGATAGACGGGTCACAGTGGGTGTATCAGGAGCTGGGAGGTCCTGGCCTGATTCACGTGCGGCTGGAGGTGGGACCGGAGACGGAGCGCGGGCAGGAGTTATATTTCCATTATCGGGACCTGCGCCGGGGAAGCGCGTGGCTTCGTCACCTGCGGTTACGGGATAATGCGGTGTACCTGGTCGATCGTTTTGGCGATGAGGAGGGACCTATTTTGCGCTTTCCCATGGATGTCATCCAGAACTGGGTCTATCATGCTAATAACTTGATGGTGGTGCGGTGCTACGTAGTGGACATGGGAGACGTGCAGGTGCCGGCGGGCGCATTTACCGATGTGTTGAAGGTGGAGTATCAGTACTCCAGCGGCTTTAGTGAAGCTGAGTTGTACGCGCCCGACGTGGGCTTGGTGGGCTACGTGGAGCGGTACGACGAGGCGGATGAAACGTACCGGCTTCTGTATTATCGGGCCGGGGATGGCAGTGTGGAGGTTGGACAGTTGCCTGCACCGGGCGAGGCAGCGTCTACCCCTTCTGGGAACGGGTTTTATCACGATTAGGGTGTTTGAAGGGCATGACGTCTGGTTGGCCTTGGTCCGTGGACGGTCCTTGTGAAGGGATGACGGTTTATGCGAGGGTGGCGTTTATTTTACCATGCCGTGTGGACCACGGAGAATCGGGTCTCGTTGTTAGAGGGAGAGGTCCGACGTCTGGTGTACGATGCCATTCACCGTCGCGCGGATGAGCTGGGTGTGGTGTTGCACGCGGTGGGTGGTACTCAAGATCATGTCCACGTGGTATTCACGGTGCCCCCTCAGATCGCTGTGGCGGACTGTGTCCGTAGCTTCAAGGTAGCCAGTGCCCGGGCGGTCAACCGGTGGCAGCGCTTGTTAACCCCTCTGCGCTGGCAAAAAGGATATGGTGTGTTCACCTTCAGTGAGCGTTCGTTGCCCGAGGTGGTGGCTTACGTGCACCAACAGGAGGAGATTCACCGTTCCGCCCGGGTAAACCCGTATTACGAACGGGTGGACGATGTCGTATAGGATTTTCCCCTCTACTCCCGCGAGCACAGGGCATCGCTGGGTGCGGTGGAGTCTGTGGGTCACACTTCTCGTCGGGTGGGCGCTCCGTCTCTACCGGTTGGATGCCCAGTCCCTCTGGTACGATGAAGCGGTTAGCGCGCAGTTGGCAACCCGTCAGTTGGGCGAAATTGTGCGCTGGACCGCGGGCGATGTGCAGCCCCCGCTATACTACCTCCTTTTACACCTGTGGCAGAACATGGCAGGCACCAGTGAGTGGGCTTTGCGGTTTGTCTCCGCGTGGTGGGGTACGTTAGCCCTGGCCCTGGCTTATGTTTTGGGAAAGCGCATGGCCCGTGTGCGCACGGTAGGCGTGCTTTTTGCCGTTCTGCTGGCGGTGGCGCCCTGGTGGGTTTACTACAGCCAGGAGGCCCGTATGTACACCCTGTTGGTGACCCTGGCCCTGGCTTGGGTCTACCTGGTGCTCCGGTACACCGATCAGGCGCGGGAGCGGGGTGTGAGCCGATACGGGGGCTGGGCGATCGGTGGTTTGGGGCTGGCCCTTCTCTACACGCACTACTTTGCCCTGTTCCTCATTGTTGTATGGGCCCTCTGGCACCTGGCCATTTTGGGCCGAGACGCGCTTGGCCGTGGGATGTGGGTGCGGTTGTGGGGAAGCGTTGTGGCGATTGTAACCGTGGGGTACGCGCCCTGGGCGCCCTTTGTGTGGCGGCGATTTCAGGAAGATGCTTCGTACTGGGGGGGGCGCCTAAAGTTGGGGGAGGCGTTGCGCCATTGGGCCGTGCACATGTCCCTGGGTGCGCCGGAGACGTTTCTCGAATCGGCCGCGTTACAGTGGCTGCCATTTTTTCTGGCCGTCGGTGTTGTGACATGGGGCACGGTGATCGCACACGCGTGGCGTGATCCCGCTTGCCGTCCCAGGGTCTGGGCTCTGTTGGCCTGGAGCTGGGGTCCTTTGCTGGCGATCTTTTTCTTTGCTTATCGTACCCCGAAGTTTAACCCCAGATATGTGATGCTGGTGTACCCTGCCTGGTTGCTCCTCATCGCGTGGGGGGGATGGCGGTTTCCCGTGCGGGTTGGCCGCTGGTTGCTCTTTGCGGCGGTGACGTTTCTTTTCCTACGTGCGGATTACGCGTGGTTTACCGACCCCGCGTTTACCAAGCCGGACTTTCGCGGTGCGGTGGCGTATGTGACCGCCCGCCGCCAGCCCGATGAGGCAGTGATTCTTGTCTCGGGTCACATGAGCCCGGTGATTACGTACTACGCGCCCAACCTGCCGGTGCTCCGTCTGCCGGACATCGATGTGCTGGACGTGAATCGCGTGCTGGGTTTTGAGGTTGCTGCTCGCTTGAACGACGCGTTGGCGGGAGCCCGTGGGGCCTGGCTGATTCTCTGGCAGGATGATGTGGTCGATCCCATGGGGGTGGTCCCATATATGTTGGCGCAGGTAGGGGAGGAAACCGCGGCTTCACAACGCTTCTGGCACGTAAGGGTGCGCCATTTTCGGTTTCCCTCCCCTCCCCGATTCCCGGAAACTCCGCCGGTGCGTCGACCGATGGGGATAAACTGGGGGAATGAGATAACCTTTTTGGGACTGACGCAGGAGCCTGACGGGCTGTTACGGTTCTTCTTTGTGGCCCAGAAGCCGTTGACCCGGGATTATCGTCTGCGTCTGGAAATACGCGATGCAAGCGGGACTCTGTGGGGGGCCAGCGATGTGCGCCCGGGACCTTATCTGTACCCTACATTTCGCTGGCAGCCTGGCCGCGTGGTTATGGGCGAACACCCCATGCCTGCCCGACCGGGCACGCCGGCCGCGTCATATACACTGGTGGTGCGCCTTTATGCAGATGATATCCCCGATGGGGTTCCATGGCTGGATGCGCAGGGCGCGCCTCAAGGCCGGGATGTGATAATCCCCGATGTATGGGTGCCCCAGACGCTTCCTGCGACGACGGACACGGACTGGCCCCAGACCCGCGAAGGGATGGTGCCGGTACGGCCAGACGTGATAGGGGAAACGTCGGTCATCCGGCTGATGGCCGCCCAGTGGGCACCACCCCCTCCCTGGGAACCCGGTCAGCGGGTGTTGATGCGTTTGCGTTGGGAAGCGACTCGCGCGCCCAGGAGTGGGGATAGCATCCGTTTGCAAGGTGGAGCGGAAGGGATTCCCCTTGGAGTGTGGTCGTTAGCCACACCGCGCGGCTCTGCCCCCATGTGGCCTGATGGGGGGCAGTTTTTCTCCGTCTTGCGTTGGCGGGTGCCCTCTACCGTCTCTCCCGGGAGTTGGCCCGTTACCCTGATTCTCCACACTCCCGAGGGGCAAGGCCTTTACACTTTTTCGGCCGACGTGATGGCCTCGACTCGTGTGTTCACGGTGCCGGACGTTACCTTTCCGGTAGACACCGTCTTCGGCGATCGGGTGCGCCTGGTAGGCCTGGACGTATCCCCTATGACGGTACGGCCGGGAGAGGCGGTGACCATCACGCTCACGTGGCAGGCGCTTCGGGAGATGGAACGTTCATATACCGGATTCGTCCACATACTGGGCCCCGACGGTCGGGTGCTGGCTCAGGAAGATCACGTGCCCTCGCGGCCGACCGACACGTGGATTGCAGGGGAGGTGGTCCAGGATGTGTACACGTTGACTGTGCCTGCCGAGGCCATTCAGGGAGGGCAACTGGTGTTGGCGATAGGCCTGTATGATGCCCTCGCGGCCGGTATGCCCCGACTGCCCATTACCCAAGGCGAGGGGGACACGGCGGTCCGGGTGATCCTGCGTCTTCCCTAAGGTACAAGGTACACTGTAGCCGTGGTGCCCTGGCAGGGCAGTGATAGGTGGCGAATACATTTATCCTGTTCACAGGTGAGGCGTGTCAATGCGTATAACGTTTGCCAAAGGCAAAGAGGGTGTTCAACCAAGGTCTACGCGCCGGCGAAGAGAGCTCCTTCTCATGGGGAGCATTGTGCTTGTGGCTTTTGCCCTGCGCGTGGTTTCCCTGGATGACGCATCCCTATGGCATGATGAAGGTTTATCCTGGTGGTTTGCCCGCCAACCGTTACAAGAGGCGGTCCAGGGAGTGTCTCTGACCGAACATCCGCCCCTCTACTTTCTTCTCCTGGGCGGATGGATACGACTGGCAGGGGACAGTGCGTACGCGTTGCGGTTCTTGTCCGTTATAGGTGGCGTCCTGACGGTGGCCGGTGTGTTCGCGCTGGCCCGACAGTGGCGTCTCACCGTGGGGGGGCTCCTGGCCGCGGCGGTGCTGGCCGTGCATCCCATGCACATTTGGTACAGCCAGGAGGCCCGGTCGTACAGCTGGATGACGTTTATGGGGTTGGTGATGACCTGGCAGGCGTGGCGCTGGGGACGCGGCTTCCACTGGCGAGATGGTGTGCTCTATGCGGTGGTTGCTGCCCTGGGATTGTACATGCACCTGTTCTTGGGCTTTCTGGTCCTCGTACACGGCGTGATCGTGGCTCTTCCTGCTTGGTTCCAGGCGCGTACGTGGAAGGAGCGGGTGCGGGTTGCCTTTCCCTTTCTGTTGTTGGGCCTGATGTTTGTGCCTTGGGTGTTGCCCAGCCTGACGCAGGTGCGCACCAACCGTACCTACTGGTATTGGGGCTTCTTAGATGTGCCGGTGGTGTTGCGTCAGACGGCATTGGCCTTTCTGTTCTTTGAGTTTCCCGATAAGATGTCGCTGTCAGCGTTAAGGTACGCGGCGTACGCGGCCTGGGGGGGAGTGATCCTTGGTAGTCTCTTGTTTTGGCGCCGGCCATATGGCCCCCTATGGGTGGGCAGCGTCTGGGGCATTTTGGGGCTGACCCTGACCGTGGCCTACGTGGTGCCTAAATACGCGCCGCGTTATGTGCTGGACGCTTTGCCCTTTTGGCTCCTGTTATTGACGGCCGTGCTCGTCGGCGGTGTGCGTTTTCTGGGCCGGCGATGGGGTCGAACCGGTTATCTTGTGGGGAGTTTCGTGTTGGGGATAATGCTGACCGGCTATGGCAGTGGTGCAGCTTATAGCCTACGTCTGATGCAGCAGCCCCCGGTGGCCCGCCCTGATTTTCGACAAAGCATCTCCTTTGTTGCCCGTACTGCCGTCTCGGGGGACGCGGTAGTACTGGTCGGTGGACACATGGAACCTATTGTGCGGTATTATCTTCGACGGGAAGATGTGGACGTGTATCCCATGCCGCGTCGGTTGTTGGTAGACCTGGATGACCTGCTCACATGGTGGGATGTGGTTCCGGCCCTGGAGCGCCTTACCCAACGTCACCGGCGAATATGGCTCGTGCGCTGGCAAGAAGATCTTGCCGACCCGCAGCACCTGGTGTACAGCATGTTGCAACTGCGCACATGTCAGTTGCCAACGCCCCCTCTCGCCGCGGAGATAGCGGTAGACCTCTTTCAGGTGGTACGGCCGCTGGACCTTCCCGATAACCCTCAGCCGTCACGCCGGGTGGGCATTCCCTTCCGCAACGGCATCGTGTTGCTGGGATACGACGCTGCACCGCTGGTGCCCTTCGATCAGCCCCTGGCCGTCTGTCAGCGCACACGGTTGAAGGCCGGGGACATCACCGTTGCGCCGGGGGATACACTGTTGGTGGTGCTGTATCTTCAACCCACATTGCGCGTTGTGCAGGGCTTAACCGGCTTTGTCCACCTGGTGACCCCCGATGGTTCGCGCGCGTTGGGTATCATGGATCGCCTTCTGGGGGGATATGCATTTCCTCCCCCCCGTTGGCGGGAGGGGGAGATCATCTTACAGGAATTTCCGGTGCCGGTGCCTGTAGATACCCCGCCGGGCGAATACGCGTTGGAGGTGGGATTGTACTACCCTGAGACGATTCAACGCATCGATCCCTTGCCAGCCACTGTACCCGGCGCGCGCACGGATGGGTCCCGGATTCTCATTGGACCGATTTACGTGCGCCCGCGGTGATTTGCCCGTTTGTGCCCCCGCGTGGAAGATCCGGAAATGGTCTCGGCATGGACGCTCACCGGTGGGCAGGTGGAGCTTACAGCCCTGGCCCGAGAACCACAGGAGGTATCTGACCTATAGGGAGCGTAGGGGGATCACAGGTGAACGGGGAGCGATGTAGGCCTTACAGGTGGTTCGGCGTGTTGTTGTTCTTGGCTGTAGCGTGGGGAAGCTTGGTCGGCTGTGCCGCGTCGATCCGGCCGCTCTTGTCCAACGTGTCGGTGGAACCGACGGTAATCTCTCCCAACGCGGACGGCCAGGATGATGTAACCCTCATTCGCTATACGCTGGGCCGTTCCGCGTACGTGTCCATCTACTTCATCGACGAAGCCGGTCGCACCTATTATTTCCGAAATCGACGTCGTCGGGCACCAGGCCCTTACGCGGTCATGTGGGGCGGTGTGGTGAATGTTAGGGAGGTCAAGGAAACCCCCTATGGCCGTCAAACGGTTCTCAGTCGGGTGTTACCGGCCGGGGAATACACCTGGGTGATCGAAGCAGAGGATCTGCGAGGTCGTCGGGCACGTCAGGAAGGACGTATTACCATTGTGGATCCGGATACCACGGTGCCGGAATTGCGCAATTTCTCCGTCACACCCCGGGTTTTCACCCCAAACCGGGACGGCATCGACGATCGTGTGGCCATCACGTACTATCTGTCCGAAGACGTGGAAGAGATCGTTGTTTACTTGCGCGATCCCAACAACCCCGACCAGGTACCCTGGATCTTGTACGAGACGGAGCGGGAAGTTAAGCCCACACAGCGGGGACTTCACTACATCGACTACGAGGGCGGCGTTGATCGTGAAGTCGATCCTCCCCCTGACGGCACCTATGAGATCGTGGCTCGGGCCCGGGATGCGGCAGGGAATACGACTATGGTCACCGCAACGTTGACCATCAAAGAAGGTGGCGTGCCCTATGCCGACATCCTGAATGCAGAAGTGACCATGATGGACGCCGCGGATGGCGATCGCATCCTGGCCATTGGTGACACCTTGATCTTTACGGCGACCGTGGAAAATTACGGCGACGTCCCCATTCGCACGTCGGGTCCCCCTCCGGGCACCAATTACAAACTCAGCGAGAGCTTCAACACCCTGGCCGAGCGCACAGGTAATCGGGCTTGGTTCGAACAGGCGGGCGTATGGCGGTTTGGCATTGACTTTCAAACCAACCCGGGCCAATTTTACCCCTTCCGCTGGGCCATCGGTCGGCGGGAAGACCTGGAATGTCGCATTATCGACGGCGAGGAACAATGTTACCTGATGCCCGGGCAGCGGGGGCTGGTGTACGGGAGCATCACAATTAACTACGCGCCCCCTCGCCGTACTATTGTGTTCTGGTCTGGCCTTATCCACGAGGACGTCGGTATCCTTCCTTTCAACAACCGGGTAGCCCCCCATGAGTTCATTATCAACATCCCCTAAGGGTGTGAGACCAGGTGATCTGGCCGTTGTGATTGTGAACTGGAACGTGCGGGAGGAGTTGTGCCGGTGCCTCCACACGTTGGCGCGCGCAGCGACCTATTGGCCGTGGGGGGAGGTGCACGTTTGGGTGGTGGATAACGCCTCCAGTGACGGCAGTGTGCCCCAGGTACGGGAAGCGTTCCCTTGGGTACGCCTCATCGCGCTGGAGGAAAACATTGGCTTTGCGGCTGCCAATAACCTTGCATTATGGGCTATGGGGCTGCTTCCCACCCTCAGTGGACCCTTATACAGCCGTTCGACGGTTATGGCCTCTCGCCTGCGTCTGACACCTGCCCCCAACCCGCCGACTACCGTGCTTTTTCTCAACCCCGACACAGAAGTCGCTGCGGATGCCCTGCACTTTATGGGGGAAACCCTGTACGCTAACATCCGCACAGGGGTGGTGGGGCCACGGCTGGTGTATCCTGATGGCTCTCATCAGCACAGCGGGTTCCGCTTTCCCACTTTGCGTCAGGTGTTCCTCGACTTTTTCCCTCTGCACCCACGTCTGATACACTCGCGACTAAATGGTCGTTACGCGAAAATCCTATACGAAGGGACGGCTCCCTTTCCGGTGGATTTCGTGTTAGGGGCGGCTATGATGGTCCGGCGGGAGGTGCTGGACGCGGTGGGAGGGTTTGATGAGGGGTACTGGTTGTATTGCGAGGAAATGGACTGGGCACGACGGGTACGCGCGGCCGGATGGGAGATTCGGGTAGAGCCACGGGCCCGGGTGGTGCACCATGAAGGACGAAGCAGTCGTCAGTTCCAGGGGCGGGCGTTTGTCGCCTTGTGGCAGAGTCGGTTCCGGTATTTTCGTCGATACCATGGTCCTGTGTTCAATTTTCTATTGCGCTGGTTGGTACGGGCGGGAGTGTGGTACTTGGGACGGCGAGCGCGTGGCCTGCCTCCCGCGGAGCAGGCCGCACGGCGGGAGGCATATGCGCAGGTGCTTCAGATGGTGTGGGCACAGCAGCAATGAACCCGATAACGGTCGTCATTTTAACCT
The DNA here is from genome assembly GCA_015490995.1 of Anaerolineae bacterium. Lineage (GTDB taxonomy): Bacteria > Chloroflexota > Anaerolineae > JAADDB01 > JAADDB01 > S141-23. Next base: position 63,067 of record WFWT01000019.1, read on the forward strand.
TGAACGAAGAACGACACCTGCCCGAGTGCATCGCAGCCGCCCGGCAGGTATCACCTAACGTGGTGGTGCTGGACAGTGGAAGTACCGATGGGACGGTAACCATTGCCCGCTCGTTGGGGGCACGGGTGCACACCCGGCCCTTTGACACCTATCCTAACCAGCGCAACGCGGCCTTAGCCTTGGTTGACACCCCCTGGGCGTTGTTCGTTGACGCGGATGAACGCGTTACCCCTGCGCTGGCCACCGAGATCAAGGCCGCTATTCGGCACGACGCGTACGCCGGGTGGTGGATTCCTCGCCGCAACATTATTGTTGGTCGGTGGATTCGAGGGGGAGGGTGGTATCCTGATTACCAGCTGCGTCTCATGCGGCCTGACCGGGCACGGTACGACCCTGCCCAAGAGGTGCACGAAATTGTGGTGCTGGAAGGGAAAGCCGGTTACCTTGAGGCGCCCCTGGTGCATTACAACTACGACACGTGGGGGCAATTCCGGGCTAAACAGCGGCGGTACGCGCCTCTGGAAGCCCGTGCCTTAGCCCGCAAGGGAGTGTCGCCGCGCGCGTACACTTACATCACCATGCCCGTGCGCGAGTTCTGGCGGCGGTTCGTCCTTTTGCGGGGATACCGGGATGGCCTGCACGGGGTACGGCTTGCTGTGTACATGGCCTGGTACACGGCTCTGGTGTACTGGCAGCTGCGCACACTCCGGCGTCGGCAGGATCAGCGCGAACACACCGAATAAAGGCCTTCTGATCGTCACGACTTAGCAGTCGGCATGGTAAGCCCCAAACGCTTCAACAAGCGAGGCAAGCCCCGTTCAATGTAGGTGTCGATCATCGCCGCGGTCATCTCGTACTCCTCCCGGGGACCACCGTATGGGTCGGGAATGTCCCGGTGTTCGCCGGCCAGCTCGCTGAGGAGGAGCACGCGGGGCAACACGTGTGGCACCCGGTGGAAAATCGTTTGGCGATGTTGTTCGGCCATGACAATGATAAGATCCGCGGCTTCCAGGAGGTCCCGGGTAACGGTGCGTGCCCGGTGATGAGAGATATCAATCCCTTGCTCAGCCAGAACTTCCTGTGCAAGTCGGGCGGGAGGCTGCGTTTCCAGCGCGTATGTGCCCGCGGTTTCTACCACCACTTCCTGGTCCAGCCCCAACTGGGCCAGACGCCACCGGAGCAGGCCGTAGGCCATGGGCGAGCGACACACGTTCCCTGTGCACACGATAAGCACTCGTTTGGGTGTCATAAGGCCGGCTCCCTTTGTGCGTACTTATGTCTCCCTTTTCGGTGTGAACCACACGGTGTTACGTGCTTTATCCTTTCGCCCCCGTTACAAGGGGCGTCGTATTCTACTGCCATTTGACACAAGGGGCCAAACCGGCCCCGGCCTTCACCGGGAGGAGGAAAAGGGCTTCACGGATTCGGGTATGGTTTCGCCTAAATGGGAGGGGAGGGAGTATAATGAGGTACTACCGCGTCAACACCGAAGGTGTGTCGAGGAACCCGCGTTGACATCGGGAGCCACGGATGACGGACGCAGGCTGGGTGACCAGTGATAACATGGCTTTGCTGGTCGACCTATACGAATTAACCATGGCCGACTCTTACCTGCGCCATGGGCTGAACCAGAGGGCGACGTTTGACCTTTTTGTACGTCACCTCCCCCGCAACCGTGCGTTTCTCCTCAACGTCGGCCTAGAACAGGTGGTGTATTACCTGCTGCACATGCGATTTACCGACGATGCCATTGCTTACTTGCGCAGCTTGCGACGGTTCAGCGATGCCTTTCTGGCGTATTTGCGGGATTTCCGCTTCCGCGGGGATGTGTGGGCCATGCCGGAGGGGACCGTGTTTTTCCCCAACGAACCGGTGCTCCGGATTACTGCCCCGCGCATTGAGGCGCAGATTGTGGAGACCTTTCTCCTCAACACGTATAACGCGGGGGTCATGTATGCCAGCAAGGCGGCACGGGTGGTGCTCGCGGCGCAAGGCCGAGGTGTGGCGGACTTCTCGCCGCGACGAGATCACGGCACCGATGCGGCCATGAAGGTAGCGCGAGCTGCATACATCGCCGGATGCGTGGGTACCTCTAACGTCCTCGCGGGTAAAGTGTACGGTATCCCCGTTATCGGCACCATGGCCCACTCGTATGTCATGTCCTTCCCCACCGAGCTGGATGCCTTTCGGGCCTACGCGGCCGACTTTCCAGACAACGCTGTCCTCCTCATTGACACGTACGATACTCTGCAGGGTGCCCGCCACGCGGTGGTGGTGGCTCGTGAACTGCAAGAGCGAGGATACCAGCTCCGTGGGGTACGCCTGGACAGCGGGGACTTGGTCCGCCTGAGCAGGGAAGTACGGCGTATCCTTGACGAAGCCGGTTTTCCTGAGGTGCAAATCTTTCTCAGTGGTGACTTGAACGAATATCGAATTCGGGATCTTCTGGCCGCGGGCGCGGTGGCGGATGCGTTCGGTGTCGGTACCCAGCTGGGCACCTCCGCGGATGCCCCCTACATCAACGGGGTGTACAAGATCGTGGAGGATGAGCTGGGACTCAAGGTGAAATTGAGCACGGGGAAAGTGAGCCTTCCCGGCCGGAAACAGGTTTACCGTTTCTACGATGGTCAAGGTCGGATGACCCATGATATCATAGCCCTGCACGATGAACCGGCACCTCCAGGAGGGGAACCCCTTTTGCAGGAGGTCATACGTGATGGGGAACCGGTGGTTCCCCTGCCTTCGCTGGCCGAGATCCGGCAACGGGCTCAGGAGCAGATCGCGGCCTTGCCTGAACACCTGCGTTCCATTGACGTAGGGCCGGACGCGGTGTACGATGTCCGCATTAGCCGGCAATTGCAGGCCACCCAGGCCCAAGTGGCCTCACAGGCGCTCGCGCTGGAACATCAGGTGTGAGGCCTCTTGCCCCGTTTCCCGCGTTCCCTCTGCCTAACCGTCGCCGACGCATGTGTTAAAGCCGCAAGAATGAGCCGGTAAGGGCAGACGTGATTTCAAGGGCGTTCGGAATGTTGGGAGCACAATGGAGCCGGTGAGCAACGGCGCCGATGTGTCCGTGAATCGTGGGCAGTCGGGGGGAAAGTGCCCCCGGTCTTACAGATTGTACAACGCACAAGGAGGTGCAGGATGAGCGGTGAAGTGACCCTGAGCGTCATTAAGGCGGACATCGGTGGTTGGGTCGGTCATTCCCGAATTCACCCTGCGCTGCAAGAGCGCGCCGTGGAAGTGTTGCGTGATGCTCAGGCACAGGGGCTCCTGGTGGACTTTCATGTCACCGCGGCCGGGGATGACCTCCAGCTGATCATGACCCATCGACGGGGGGATGACAACCCGGACATTCACGGCTTGGCCTGGCGAGCTTTCGAGGCCGCCACGGAGGTGGCGCGGGAGCTGAAATTGTACGGGGCAGGGCAGGACCTTATTTCCGACGCGTTTGCCGGCAACATCCGAGGGATGGGGCCAGGCGTGGCGGAGATGACGTTTGTAGAGCGTGCTTCCGAGCCGGTGATCATTTTTATGGCCGATAAAACTTCGGCCGGTGCCTGGAACCTGCCTTTGTACCGCATGTTCGCAGACCCCTTCAACACCGCGGGACTGGTGATTTCCCCCTCCATGCACCAGGGCTTTCGCTTTGAGGTGCACGACGTCAAGGAACACCGGCGGATCTTCTTCGACTGCCCTGAAGAGATGTATGACCTGCTCGTGTTCATCGGTGCACCGGCCCGTTTCGCGGTGAAGCGGGTGTTTAGTCGGGCAACGGGTGAGATCGCGGCCGTTTCCTCGACAGAGCGCCTTTCCCTCATTGCCGGTCGGTACGTCGGAAAGGACGATCCGGTCATGATCGTCCGGGCCCAAAGTCAGTTCCCGGCCGTGGGAGAGATTTTGGAACCCTTTGCCTTTCCGCACATTGTGGAAGGGTGGATGCGCGGGTCCCATCATGGACCGTTGATGCCGGTAGCCGCCCGAGAGGGCAATCCTACCCGCTTTGATGGTCCCCCACGGGTGATTGCCCTGGGCTTCCAGGTCGCAGAAGGCCGACTGGTAGGCCCGGTGGACATGTTTGATGACCCCGCGTTTGACGAGGCCCGTCGTCGGGCTGCTCAGGTCGCCGAATACTTGCGTCGACACGGGCCTTTCGAACCGCATCGTTTGCCTCTGGAGGAGATGGAATACACCACCATGCCCGACGTCATGAAACGGTTGGCAGAGCGGTGGGAACCTGTGGCCTGATTTCCGAAACGCACAGCACGTTCCCTGGGCCTGATCGGCAAAGGTGCTGATCAGGCCCAAAGTTATGCAATGGGCCTTGCCCTCCTTGATTAGCGGCTGTCCAGCGGGCCGGTGAAGTCGGTCAGGTCATATCCCCCTTCTGCGTTGGGTACCAGTTGCTGAATGCGTAACTCCGCTGCGTCCAGCAAGGTTTGGCAGTGGTTTGCCAGCTGTACCCCGCGTTCGTACAACTGCAGGGCTTCGGCCAAGGGCAAGTTGCCCGTTTCCAGCCGGCGAACGATCTCCTCCAGCTGGTGGAGTGCCTCTTCGAAGCTCAGTTCTTCCAGAGGTGTGTCGTTCATACGGGTTCCCTCCTCACGCGGCCTGCGCCGAAAGGGGTCTTCACGATGATGTGCGGTGAGGCGTGTCCGGAATAGATGCCACCACCCACGCCTCCAACCGTCCATCCTGCAGGAGCACGTGCATGTGTTCTCCCACAGCCAGCTGGGTAACAGAGGTGACCGGACGACCGTCCGGCCGTTGAACGATGGCATACCCGCGTTTGAGGACGTCTCGGGGATTGAGCGCGTGCAGGCGTTCTTCCAGGGCGGTGAGACGCGCCCGGTACAGGGTGAGGGCATGGAGGAGGTAGGACCGCAGTTGACGGTGTCGTTCATCCACCTGTTGACGGGCCGCGGCGATCTGGCCACGGGGGTGGTAACGGAGTAACGCCCGCCCTTCGTCCTGCACCTGTTGGCGTTTAGTGGCGAGAAGGGTTTGGACGAGTTGTCGTAGGCGGTTTTGGTACTCCGTGATCTGGCGTCTAAGGGCCTGACCGTCAGGGACAATGGCCATGGCCGCCGCGGAAGGGGTAGGAGCCCGCACATCGGCCACAAAGTCGGCAATGGTGAAGTCCGTCTCGTGGCCGACCCCACTTACCACAGGGATGGGGCAGGCGGCAATGGCACGGGCAACCTGTTCATCATTAAAGGCCCACAAATCCTCCAAGGAACCTCCGCCCCGCGCGATAACGATGACATCCACATCACCGTAGCGCATCAGGGCTTTGAGAGCTGCCACGATGCGTCCCGGGGCTTCGGGGCCTTGTACCAATGTGGGGGAGAGCACCAGTTCCACTCCGGCGTACCGGGAACGGATCACCCGTACAATGTCGCGCAGGGCAGCACCGTCGGGCGAGGTGACCACGCCGATTCGCCGGGGCCACGGGGGAAGGGGACGTTTACGCTCGGCCGCAAAGAGGCCTTCGGCCGCCAGTTTGGCCTTTACGGCCTCAAATTGGGCGTACAGGTCCCCTATCCCCGCAGGGCGCAGGTAATCCACGTACAACTGATAGGTGCCCCGGGGGCCATACACGTCAATGTGTCCGTGAACCAGCACGTGTTGCCCGTCCTGTGGCAATTCCGGCAATAGCACGGCATGTGATTTCCACATGACACATTGCAACGTGGCGTGCGCGTCCTTTAGGCTGAAGTAACAGTGGCCAGAGGTGTATTGCATGAAATTGGAAATTTCCCCTTCAAGCCACACATCGCGCAAGGCCACGTCTTGGGCGAGTAACGTTTTAATGTGTTCGGTGAGTTCGGAGACCGTCCAGGTATGACGATCTACCACGGCTGCCATAGCTCTTCCCCTGTGCGTGCCGCTGTTTGTGTGTGATCGGGTTCGCCCAGCAGGTGGTGGGGAAAACGGTCTCCTGACGGGACGAGCAGCGTGAGGGCGTGGGGTTCAACGTGGATCTCCACAGGCGTGCGCATGAGGGGGTCTCCGTCCAGGTGGACGGGCTGTGCGGGGTACGCTTCTACCCACACTCGTTGTGCCCGGTACAAGCGTATCAGCTCGGAGGGCGGTGCTCCCCCTAGTGTGGCGCGGGAGAGGGCGGTGACCAGTTCCTGAGGAGTGTGCGCGGCCACCAGCGCCACATCCAGTCGGCCATCATCCATGCGCGCCTGGGGCGCGAGGCGAAAGATGCCCGCGTACAGTTGGGAGTTGTGGGTGACCACCAGGTAGTATGTCCCTTCCTCCGTCACGTCGTCCACGACAACGCGCCAGGGGACAGGCCGGTAATGGAGCAGCTCCTGGATGGCTGGCATCACATATGCGGCCACGCCCCAGCGGCGCTTTTCTTCAGGATGAGGTTCTACCCGCAGGGTCACCCACGCATCCAAGCCTGCGCCGCACCAGTTCAGAAAGCGCCGACATTGCTCTTTACAGCGGGCGTGTCCCACGTCCACACGCCACCAGGTGGCGGTAACGAGTTGACGAGCAGCGTCGACAAAGGCATGGGGATACCAGGGCGCAGGTATGGGAAGCCCCAGGTCACGGGCTAGGATGTTCCCCGTGCCGGCGGGGATGATACCTAGGGCTACCTCGGTGCCTGAGAGCACGTCTGTTGCCTGCCCGATGCTACCATCTCCCCCCACCACGACTATCAGGTTATGGCCGTCTTCCACAGCTTCCTGGGTCTTATCTCGCACCTCGTCGGGACGGTCTACGTGCACGCGCGTCAAATCCCATCCGTGCTCCCGGAGGAGACGTTCTGCCTGTTCCAGGTCGGCAAGCCGGTGGCCGTTGCGGGCAAAGGGGTTAACAATAAGGCACGCGCGGATGGTGTTCGGCTTAGTTATGTCGTTCATCATCAGGCTCCTTCCGCGGTAACGCACATAGGCCGTGGTTGCGTCAGGGAACTGCCCCCGAAGGCAGACAAAGGTTCTGCCGCGCCCGCTCTCCTTCCCGGCCATTATAGCCGATCCCGGAGTTAGGTTCTACATTCTCACCGGAGAGGGCGCTTTTCCCAGGACAGCACAGGATGAGCCCGGGGTTCGACGCGTGTCATGCTCTCATCGGTTGCGCCCTTTCAAGGTGTTTGACAATACCCCCGCCTTCCGGGTAAAAGGAACATCACAGCGCCCATGCGGAGAGAGGAGGCAAGAGCATGAGTCACGCACCGGAGGAGAAGATCTTACGCCCCTATGGGGAGTGGGAAAGTCCTTTAAGCCCGCGGTTAATGGCCCGAATGCGCCGGTTGCTGGACGTGCAATGGGGCGAAACGGAGAACACATTGGCGTGGGTGGAGGGCCGTTCGGGACAGAACATTGTGGTGGTGCAGCAAGGGGATGAAGCTCCTCGAGAGCTGTTGGATGAGCACTCTGCGCGGGGGGAAGTGGGATATGGGGG
>WFWT01000020.1 GCA_015490995.1 Anaerolineae bacterium
CGGAGATGTGTATAAGAGACAGGAACAGGGGTCGACGTCACACAGGCGGTGAGAAGAACAGCGCTCCAGAAGAAAAGAATGAACGCGAATTTCCGGCACACAATCGGATCCCCTTTCTCGTGAACGGCCATACGACGGAGAGCGCCGTGACCATCGACTCTGTTACATCTCTCGCGAAACACCCTCTACAACTACAACGATATCCACGGGCAAGCCCTAACCCGCCGTGACAGTGCGAGGCGCGTGCTGTTTCTTGTCGCCGATAAAGAAGCGTTTGGCATTGCGCAACGTTTCCGGCAAGTTTAACCATAAGTCCTTGTGCGTCAACTTTTGCAACACGCGCTTGGGCCGGTACAGGTAGAAGCGCCGGTACGCCTCCCGCCACTTGCGCACGACAAGGTCGGGATCGTACCCCGGCATGGTGAAGCGCGCTTTTTGTTCGTGGATGGCGTATTCGTGCCAGTCGCGGGCGAAAATTTCCCCGCCATTGTCCAGGATCATGTGGTACATCTCGGTGCCGGGGAAGGGCGCGGCCAGCATGAAGTTGGCCAGGTCCGGATCCAGTTCCAGGGCCAGTTCGATGGTTTTCTCCATGCTCTCTTCGGTGTCGTAGGGCATGCCGAAGATGAAGAAGCCCATTGTTTCCAGGCCCGCCGCCTTCGCGTTGCGGAACGCTTCCCGGACCATGTCCACCGTCTGGCCCTTGCGGATGACGTTGCGCAGCATCCAGGGATCGCCGCTTTCCACGCCGAAGCCCACCCGCTTGCACCCCGCGGCCTTCATCAACTGGAACAGCTCCAGGTCCGTGTGGTTCACCTTCATCCCGTGCACGGTGATCCAGGGCACGGTGTTCAGATCTTCCTCGATCAGCCGCCGGCAGAGGTGCTTGGCCCGGTCCAGTTTCAGGTTCCAGATGTCGTCGGTCACCCCAATCTCCGTGGCACCCAGATCCCGCACGAGCCAGCGCCACTCGGCGATGACGTTCTCCACCGACCGGGCGCGCCAGGTGTTGCCGGTCACCGGCTTGGAGCAGAAGGTGCACTGGTACGGACACCCGCGGCTGGTGAGGATGGTGTACGCCCGCGCGTTGGGGTCCAGCCCATCGGTCAACGGCTGCAGGTTGGTGTACTTTTCAATCTTGAAGAGGTCATGGGCCGGGAAGGGCAAACCATCCAAGTCCTCGATCATGGGCGACTCGCGGGAAGGTATGATCTCACCGTTATGACGGAAGAACAGGCCAGGGATGCCGCCGTAATCGCGGCCGTGTTCGAGGGCGTCCACGAGTTCGACCAGGCCGTGTTCCGCCTCCCCGCGGAAGACGAAGTCCACCCAGGGCTTTTCCTGCATGGTCTCCATGGGCATGATGGTCAGGTGCGGCCCGCCAAGGATGGTGTACACGCCGTACCGCTTCTTCACCAGCAGAGCCATCTCCCACGCCTCCTCAATCAGGGGCGTGGTGGCCGTGATGCCCACCATGCCGAAGGGCCGGCCCTCCTCCACGGCCTGGTCCATGTAGTACGTGATGGGCACGTCCTCGACGGCCGCGTCGTAAATCATAGGCTCGTGGCCCGCTTCCCGCAGCACCGCGGCGAGGTAGCCAAGCCCTAACGGGATATGTTTGCGCGAACTCCAGACTTTACTTTCCGGACTCGCGAGCAGGACGCGCATAGCGATCTCCTCACAACGGCAAGAAGACGATCATATTTTCCAAGTCCTCAGGCTCTCCAGCTTTGGCAATGATCTCTAGATCCTGGATGCATTTGCCAATCGATACACGCAGTTGGTGAGCATAAATCACACCTGCGAAGTGGATACCCATCTGCTGGCGTTTTGCGGCTTCAATGACAAGATCGATGTCTTGTGTGAACAGGACTCTTCCTAACTCAGTAGCCCTGTCAAGCAATCGCGCATCGTCCCAATCACTTGTGCCATCTTCTTGAGCAGTTAACACATCTACACCTCGAATGCGCAAGCCAGATGTAATGGCACGCGGCACATGTTGATCCATGTACAGCCGAATGGTCATCAAAGAAGCCCTTTGGCTTTAAGTCGTTTTATCAGGTTTTCTGGCTTAGGGAGAACGCGCTTCAGCTCCTCTAACTGAGCCAGTTCTTCTTCTATTTGCTTATCCAGCTCCTCTTTATGATCCCAGTAGTAAGCAAGGGCAGAATGGATTTGCCCCATGGTCAGATAAGGGTGTTGAAAGTGAATTTCCTCCGGGCTCCACCCGTACACAATGTGCTCGAGAACAAGTTCAATGACTTTCATGTTGGTGCCGGCAATTCTGGGCACCTTTCGCTCATCCAAGACGATATGTTCGTACCGTGTGGCAGTGAACGGCATTTTTTATCCCTACCCCGTCGCCTGCCATTGGGGCCGGCCGGCCTGAGGCCGATTGGGCGTCTGGGGCCGGTCCAGGCCCAACAGACGGCGCAACTTGCGGATGTAGCGGTGCGGGTCGGTGTACTTCTCCCAGAAGGCCTTGAAGGCCCGGCGCACCCGGTTCTTGAACTTCCGCTTCTGGCTGTAATCCCGCGCCCACTTGAGGAACTCGTAATCCTGCCCCTTGATCTTGGGCTCCGTCGGGTTGCGGCGGTACTGGTCGTAGTCGGTAATCAGGCTCAGGTTGTGCTCCATGACGTAGTCGTACAGATCCGTGCCCGGGTGCGGCGTGAAGAAGGAGGGGCTGAAGTAATCCGGGTCGATCTCCCGGATCATCCGCACCGTGTCCATGACCTCTTCCTTGGTCTCGGTGGGGATGCCCAGCATGTAGTTGGCCCAGATGGCCAGGTCGTACTTCCGACAGATCTTAGCAGCCTGCAGGTTTTTCTCCACCGTGGTACCTTTGCGCAGGAAGTTCAACACCCGCTGGTTGCCGGACTCAAAGCCGATAAAGTACCCTGCCAGCCCAGCGTCGGCCATCAGAGCCACCATGTCCTCGTGCCGGACAATGATGTCGGCCCGGGACTGGCAGAAGAAGGGCTGGTTGAAGCCCTCCTCCTTGTACCGCCGGCAGAACTCGATGACCCACTCCCGGTCCTCGGTCAGACAGTCGTCGTGGAACATGAAGGAGGCAAAGTTGTACTTCTCCCGCAACACCTTCAGCTCTTCGATCACGTTCTCCACCGAGCGGCGGCGCACCCGCTTGCCGAAGATGAGGTCCTCGCCCGGCTTGCAGAAGGAGCACTTGTACGCGCACCCCCGGCCGGCGATGATGGTCACAAAGGGCGGGGGCAGTTCCTTGACAAAGGGCACTTCGGGGCTGTCAAGGTTATACCCCCACTTGCGCCATTCGTTCAAGAAGAGATCCCGGTCCGCGAAGGGAATTTGGTCCAGGTCCGGGGTGATGCCCCGCAACACCTTTTGTTTGGGCGGACGCCCGGCCTGAATGGCGTGCAGCAGACGGGTGAAGGTGATCTCCCCCTCGTGCAACACCAGGTAGTCCACATTAGGCATGCGCAGCGCGTCGTTCAAGGCCAGGGTGACGTGTGGTCCGCCCACCACGGTGATAACCTCGGGCTTCACCTCCTTCATGATCTGGAGCGCCTTCATGACGGGATTGTAGTCCACGGACATCATGGTGATGCCCACGACGTCCGGATCGCGCGCCTTAAACTCTTCCCGGAAGTGCTCCCAGCTCTGGAGCGCCCGCAGGTCGATCAGGTCGATCTCAAACCCCTCTGCCTTCGCCGCGGCGCTAATAGAAGCTAAACCGTGCGATATCCAACCGGCCTCCATACCTCGGCTCAGAGAGTTAAAGCCGTAACCGGCAATACCGGCGTACAACAACGTGGTCTTCATGGCTCTCCCCCCTTCTCGTCCCTGAAATCGGTCATGTGGGCTCATGCAGGCTCTTGCGACGGTGTCTCGAGGGTCGCGGTAGCTTCTCCCATTTCAGCGATTAACTCCTCCCGAAGGCGGCCGTTAACCCCCACCACCAGAGGTCCCGGACGGCCATCGGGCAAGCGAACCCGGAACGGTCGGCTTTCCTCACCTGCCGGGCGGTTTCCCTGGGCGAAGAAAGGTTCCGGTTTCCACCAAGCCCACTCAATACAGGTGTTGCACGGCGAGACGTCCGCCAGGTCGTTCTCCACATGCCGACGGCGCAACTCCTGCATCTCGGGGCCGTTCCAGTTCTTCATCACGCGGACCTTCCCGTCCGGGTCGATGACGTTGCCCAAGGGATACCGCAGGTTAAAGTCCCGGTCGCACATGGCAATGGAGCCGTCCCAATAAATGTGCACGTGATACCACAGGTTCGGACACGGCCACCGCCGTGGGGAGGTGTTCTTCTTCTCTTCGGGCCGCAGGGCGGAAATCTGTTCAATCTGGTCCGCCCAGGAGTCAAAGGGCTTCACGTTGATCCGATCTACCCCTGGGATGCTCCACGTTTTAATGAAATCCTTGATTTCATCCAGGGTCTGTTTCATCTGAATGATCTGGATGTTCACGAAGGTGTGATATCCCCCTTCCACCTTCAATTCCACAAAACGCCGAATGTTCTGGTTTGTACGCTCGTAATCAGCCTTCACCCGGATGCTTTCATAGGTTTCAGGGCGGAGCCCATCAATGGAAAGGTAGATGGCATCCAGGCCGGCTTCCAGCAGTCGGCGAGCCTTGTCCTCGGTGAGCAACGTCGCGTTGGTGCTGATCTCGGCCCGGAGCCCCTTTTGCCGGCAGTACGCCACCATGTCGAAGATGCGCTTGTGGAGCAAAGGTTCGCCCCAAATGTGCAAGGTGGTCGCCCGCACCCAGGGGGCCATCTCATCGACAATTTGTTTGAACACCTCAAAATCCATGAACCCCTGGGGACGGCTGATCTGTTTCAGGCCGGTGGGGCACATGATGCAACTCAGGTTACAGATGTTGGTGGACTCAATGTACATGCGGTCAGGCGGCGGGACGTGCTTGGTCTGGCCTGTCGTGTAAGCGAGCCAGCGCAGGGGTTGCAGGGCCTGCTGTTTGTAATACCGGACCTTGCGCTGGGCCTTCTGCCAAGAAGAAAGCCCATTACGGCCGTTGTGGCTGCTCATGACCATAACTCCGCCTCTCCACGGGTCTTGTAATATCGGAACTTGCGGAACAAGCCCAGGTGCATCAGGCCTCGCCCTACCGCTCGCACAGCTTCATTTCGGCTGAGGCGCCAGAACACCTCACCCAGGGTAGGACCAAAGGCCTTGCGGTACATGCGGTGGGCTTTCGCCTCCAAGAAACGTTGACGGGCGAGAATAGCGTACTTGCTCAACTCATGATCCGGCACCTCTGAGACGTTCATGAAAGGAGCGATTTCAGAGGTGTACGAATTGTAGTAATAAGCCTGAGTGAAATCCGCGTTGTACTTCAGCTCAGGCCGCTTGGCGATAAGCTCCTCCCAGAGCTTTGTCCCCGGGAAGGGAGTAGCAATGGAGAACATGGCCTCGGTTAAAGGCAGGCTAGCCGCAAATTCGATGGTTTCCATGATGGTCTCTTCCGTGTCCCCGGGCAACCCCAGGATAAAGTATCCCTTACTGGCAATGCCTACCTGCTCCGTCCACTCCACTGCCTTGCGCACCTGATCCAGGTTAATGTGCTTCGCAGTGCGCTTCAGGACCTCCGGGTTGCCCGACTCGATGCCGTAGTGAATCTGGCGACAGCCCGCCTTGTACATCTTCTCCAGCAAGCGCGGGTTCACCCGATCCACCCGGGCCAGGCAACGCCAACGGATGTCCAGTCTCTCCTCGATGAACTTGTCCAGGATCTTTTCCAGCCGCCGGACGTCGATGGTGAAGAGGTCGTCGATGAAGTAGAAGTTGCGGGTGCCGTATTTCTCCATGACCTCTTTAATTTCGGCCACGATGTTTTCCGGGCTGCGTTGCCGGTAGGTGCGGCCGACAATGCCCTTGAAGCAGAACGAACAGGCATAGGGACACCCGCGGCTGGAGAGCATGGTGATCATACGTTCGCCGTTGGGCGCGTACAGGGGATACGCTTCCAGGTCAAAGAGGTGGCGGGCCGGGAAGGGCAAGTCATCCAGGTTAGGCACCATGGGGCTGTTGCCCCCGTTCACAACGGTGCCGTCCTCATCTTTAAACCAGAGCCCCTGAATCTTGTGCCACCGGTGCTCGCCCGCGGCCAAAGCTTGTAGAAACGCCCGCCACGTCAGCTCACCCTCGCCGTAAATAAGAAAGTCGATGTAGGGATTCTCTAAGGTCACCTCGGGCAGGGAAGTGGCGTGGGGTCCCCCGATGATGGTGGGCACGCCGAGTGTCTCCTTGACGATCTGGGCGGCCTTCTCCACACTGTAGTAAGAGGTGGTCATCGAAGTAAAGGCAACCAGGTCAGGCTTAAAATCGATAACCGCCTTCATGTCCTCTTCGACAGGCGTGTCCGGCCGCAGGCCCATGTCAAAGATGGCACACTCGTGACCTTCTTGCTCGGCCACTGCGGCCAGGTACCCTAGCCCCAGGGAAGGATAGCTGTTCACCAGTTGGTTCCACTTGGGACCGATGAACGCGATACGCATGGCAGTCTCCTCACTTTTGAGCATTCGTTATATTGTCACAGGAGACGAACGGGCTTTTTGCCAGCCCCTCAAATGGGTACAGCTTCCGCTTCGATCTGACGGCGCAGCTCGGTCTTTTCCTTGCGCGGGAAGATGGTGCGATAGGCGAGGCGCGCGTTGCGGCCAAAGTTGAGCCAGAAGTCCTTGCGCCGGATGGCCCGCAGGATGTACTTGGGCCGCCAGTAGAAGCGCCGATAGGCCTTGCGAAACATCTCTTCCATCAACTCCGCGGTGAGGTCACCCATCTCAAAGCGGGCCTTGTTGTCGAAGAAAACGTAATCTTCGTAATCCTTGACGAGCAAACGGCCCTGTCGCTTGATGATCTCGTACACAATTGTGCCAGGATAGGGGGTCATCATGCTGAAGTTGGCGATCATGGGATCCAACTCGATGGCGAACTCTATCGTCCGCTCCATCGTTTCCCGCGTGTCCCCCGGCAGGCCGATGATGAAGAAGCCGATGGTTTCCAGCCCCACTTCCTTGGCGTTCTTGAACGCCTGGCGGATGGTTTCGTGGTCGATGCGCTTGTCAATGCTGGCCAGGATCTCCGGGTCCCCGGTTTCGACGCCAAAGGCCGTGCGCTTGAGCCCGGCCCGCTTCAGGTGGGCCAGGAACTCCTTGGTCGCCAGGTTGGCCCGGATGCCGTTCACGAAAATCCAGGGCACGTGGTTCAGCCGGTTTTCGATGAGCAAGTCCGCCAGTTTCATCAACCGGTCCACCCGGATGTTGGCGGAATCGTCCAGCACGCCGATTTCCTGCGCGCCCAGATCCACCACCAGGTGGCGCCACTCTTCCAGCACGTTCTCCGGCGAACGGGCCCGCCACTTAATGGGCATGATGGACTGGGAACAGAAGGTGCAGCGGTAGGGGCAGCCCCGGCTGGTCAGAATGGAGAACGACCGTGCACCGTCAATGTGGTCCGTGGCCGGCTGCAAGTTGGTATATCGGTCCATTTTGAACAGGTGATACGCGGGCCAGGGCAAGCTGTCCAGGTCCGGAATGGGGGGGCGTTCCGGGTTGGTGTGTACTTTGCCGTCGCTGGTCTTATACGTGATACCCAGCACCCGGTCCCAAATGCCCCGCTCCGGGGCCATCAAGGCCGTCGTGCTAAACGCGGGCTGATCCCGAAGGAATGCCTCGATTTGGCGACAAATTTCCAGCCACGTGGCCTCCCCCTCTCCACGGACCACAATGTCCACATAGGGCTTCTCAGCCGATTCCTCGGGCAGCACACTGACGTGCGGTCCGCCGAGAACGATGGGCACGTCGTGAATGGCCTTTATCCGCTTAGCCGTACGCCAGGCCTGCATAACCTGTGGGGTGTTGGCAGTGATACCCACCACGTGCGGACGAAATTCCTGAATGAACTCTTCCAGGGGCTGGTCTTCTACATCCGCGTCAAAGATGCGAACGTCATAGCCCGCTTCTTCAGAAACCGCGCCCAGATAAGCAAGCCCCAAATGAGGGGTGGTACGCGTGTCGATGGGCAACCGGAATTTGGGGTTAATCAATGCCACTCGCATATGCATGCCCTCCTCTGTTGCGGGACCATCCCCGCGGGTGTTGTGCACCCCACGCGTCGATTATAGTCCATGCCCGGCATACGGGCAAATTTTTCTGAAGCGTATCATAAAAATAGCCCGTTTGGCGGTGACGGGCAAATTTGGCTTCCCTTTCGGCCTTACACCTCCGCCTGTGCTGCTCCGTACGTGGCCAACCAGCGTTGTGCCCGCTCCAGGGCTCGCCGGACATACGAATGGTCGGCCAGACTAGGCGCGCGGGCCAGAAAACGCTCCACCTCCCGGGCCCACCGCGCGCGATGGCGGCGGGCAGCCTCTGCATCCACCGGTTTCTCCGCCTGTAATTTCTGTCCCCCTTCCCGGAGACCCTCCGGGTAATACCACGCTTTAAACCAAGTGAAACCTAGCTCCCACAAGATGACGCCTACCCGCGTCACGGGTTCCGGCACTCCCCAACTCATCCCCAACCGTGTCTCATCATCGGCCTCACAGTCAACGTACACACACCCCCCCGGACCAAGCACGTTCCCCACTGCTGTCAACAGAACTCGTTCGGCGGGCGCGTCCAGAAAGGGGGTTGTGCTCCCATCCGGCCAACGGATGTACGGCACCTGGGCGTACACCTCCACCCACGGCCGGTACAGGGGAGGACGTCCCGCATACACCATCAGCATGGCCACGTACGCATCGTGCGCGCCCCGCCGGGCAGCCACTTTCACGATGCGCTCTTCCCGAAAGCGTCCGGGATGCACCTCCACCGCGCGCACGGTCATTCCGTCCACCGATAAGCCTGCCTGTAGCCTATCCAGCAAGCGCTCCACATCCGCGCCCGACACTTTGTAGCCCTCCCAATGTACTGGACGCCCACACGCCAATTTGGATACGATCGCTCCGAAAAGTGTAACGCGCGGGATAGGACATGGCAAGTTTTCGCCCATGATCACCGTTATCCCCGGCCTATCGAGGGAGTCACTGCGTGACGATCTCAACGTAAGCGGTCAAGCCGTTTGGTATGTCTACTCCCTTCCGGTTATACTCATCCTTTGTGCAACCCCTGCCGGTAAAAGGGCGAGGAACCCATGAGCGAACCACGACCTGACGGGCGAGCGCCCCACCAATTACGGCCGGTAGTAATTCAGGCGAACCCAGTACTTCACGCAGAGGGTTCAGCCCTGATCCGCATGGGCAACACGGTTGTCCTCTGTACGGCCACCGTCGTGGAGGACGTGCCTCCCTGGTTGCGAGGTCAGGGAAAAGGCTGGGTGACCGCGGAGTACGCGCTGCTCCCGCGCAGCACCCACGAGCGTACTCCGCGGGAACGCAGTGGCGCGCGCGGCCGCACCCAGGAAATCCAACGGCTGATCGGGCGTTCGTTACGCGCTGCGGTGGACCTGGAAGCCCTGGGCGAACGCATGATCATCATCGACACAGATGTACTGCAGGCGGATGGTGGCACCCGTACCGCTGCTATCACCGGTGGCTACGTGGCCCTGGCCTTAGCCCTGCGCAGGCTGGTGGAGGCCGGGGAGGTGACCGCTCACGTGTTTAAGCCGGCCGTGGCCGCGGTGAGCGTGGGGGTGGTGCATGACGTTCCCTTGCTGGACCTCGCCTACGCGGAGGACCTACACGCCAGCGTGGACATGAACGTGGTGATGAACGCGGTGGGCGATTTCGTGGAGATCCAGGGAACAGCCGAAGGTGACCCCTTCCGGCGAGAGGTGCTAGATACCTTGCTGGACTTGGCTTGGCAGGGCATTCAGGAGCTGTTGAAGGTCCAGCAAGAGGCCATCCGCCAAGCGGATCCAGGTGCCCACCCGCAGCTGGCATTCCCTTGAACACGTGTTGCTCCCCATGACACCCACCGCGAAATCTCGAGCACGGGAGAAGGGTCATGCGCTGGCTACACAGGGCAACCATAATAGCCCTGGGCGTATACCTGCTGACGGTGGGATACATTTTACTGTGGACCTTTGTGCCGACGCCGACCGTCCGTCAATTTGTGTTGTTGTTGCCCCTGTCCACCCTGGCGTTCTTCACCTTTGCCGTGCTCCACGCGGGTCTGTCATGGGGATGGTCCCGCGCGTTGCTTTTCTTGGCCATTACGGTAGGCGTCAGCATCCTTTTCGAGGGCATCGGGGTAACGACGGGGTGGATATATGGCCCATACACGTATACAGACCGGTTAGGCCCTAAGCTTTTAGGCCTGGTGCCCATTTACATTCCCCTGGCTTGGTTTATGATGGGGTACTGCGCGTACAGCATTGTGGCACGGCTGGCCGAACACCTGCGTGTGCCTGTGACCTGGTCGGCGGACGTGTGGACGGCCTTTACCGCAGCGGTAGCCATGACGGCCTGGGACCTCACCATGGACCCGTTGATGGTGGCCGGAGGGCATTGGCAGTGGCTGGTGGAAGGGGCTTACTTCGGTATACCGGTCCAGAATTACATTGGCTGGCTGATTACGTCCTTTACGTTTTTCTTCCTTTATCGACGCCTCGCACTCCGGATACCCCAGGGGAACACACGACACCTATCCGCCCGATGGCACGCGTTGCCCTGGGTAGCGTACACTATCGCGGCAACGATCAACCTGATCACGACCGCGGCCCGAGGCATGAGCGGTGCCACCGTGGCCGGGTTCTTCGGCACAGCTCCGTTCGTGTTGGTGGGCTTATGGCTGTGGAGGCACTACCCACCGACGTCCAGCAACATGTCACCGACCGGGCGATGAGGGCATCCGCCTTTACGGTGGAGGCGTGTCATCTTTGTTCTCAGATACGTCTTCCGGTTCCCAGTCCTCAATAAGGTACCGCAAGCGCTCTTCCAGGGGGCCATAGCCGGTGGGGATAACCGTCAACGGCAGCCCCAGCCGTTGGGCGGCATCCTCGGCCCGCTGACGGGTACGTTCATCCGGCTGTTGGGCTAACCATACCAAATCGGTGTAATGGCGGAAGAAGTCCTCCCGTAGCTCGGGATAACGGTCCAAGCCTAACCCCCGCCACACCAAGCCGCGGAATCCCCGGGCCAGAAAATCGGTGAGGAAAAACGTGCCCGGACGCTCACGCGCCTGACGCTCGTACGCCTCCCCGCCGTACATTTCGTAACAGTGAGGGCCGGACAAACGCCGCACGTTAGGATACCTGGCGAGAAGTGCGTCCAAGCGTCCTCCGGTACCACAATCACCGTACCCCACGATCACCTTGCGGTATTTCTGAGCCAGTTGGGGTAATCGTTCGGCCAAAACCTCCGGGATGCGTCGCGGGGTATTGTGGAGGACAGCGGGAAGCGCGTAGAGGTCCACGCGCCAGCCATGACGCCGAATGAGGGCAAGCACCTCTCGCGCCAGCGCGCCGCACACAATGATCGCCACCTCAGCACGCGTCCCTAAGGAGGGCCTTGTCCGTTGTTCGCCCATCCTTTCTTCCCAAGCACTATCTTACACCGGGGACGCCACACCCAGGACCCGGGCCATCGCGCGAATGTGGTCGGGGGTGCTCCCACAGCACGCCCCAATGTATCGCACCCCCAGATCTCGCACCCGTTGGGCGTACTCTGCCATCACCTCCGGCGTCCCGTCGTACACTATCTCGCCGCCGCTCTTCCACCGGGGAATGCCCGCGTTGGATTGGGCGATAAGGATCACGTCCTCGGGCTTGTGTTCGGCCATCTGAGTCATGGCCGCGATGGTCTCCTCCGGACCGTTGCCACAGTTGCTGCCGATGTACCGGATACCCCACTCATAAATGGTACGCAGGGCCTGAACCGGGCTAACGCCCATCATCGTGTGGCCGCGCGTGTCGAAGGTCATGGTCACGGCGATGGGCACCGCGTCCCCCACGGCTTGCCGCACCCCCTCAATGGCTGCTTTGACCTCTTCCAACGCGCTCATCGTTTCAATCAACAACACATCCACGCCCCCTTCCACCAGCGCGGCGGCCTGTTCGGCAAAAGCGTCACGGGCTTCGTCGAAGCTCAACGTGCCCAGGGGCTCCAGGAGTTCACCGCTAGGGCCTATAGAACCGGCCACGGCTACCCGGTCGCCTGCCACTTCCCGCGCCAGCTGGGCGGCTGCCCGGTTCAGCTCGGCCACGCGCGCCTGCAAATTGTGGAGCGCCAAGCGAAAGCGATTGCCGCCAAAGGAGTTGGTGGTAATGATCATGGATCCCGCGTCCACGTAACCCTGGTGGACGGCGCGGATCGTGTCAGGCGCTTCCACGTTCAGCAATTCCGGCGCCCCGCCCGGCTCCAATCCCAGGCGTTGTAGCATAGTGCCCATGGCGCCGTCTCCTAGAACAATGGGATGATCCACGAACAACTGCTCAAACCTGTTCATGCAACGGCATCCTCCCTATATCACACGGATTGTCAGGTTAACCCAGGGCACTGCCAAGCCAAACAAGCTGCGTGCGAGCATTCACTGGGGTGTCGTCTCAGCCCGCTTGAGGGCCATAAACTTCTTGGCCACCTCGACGGCCACTGCCGCATCTTCGCAATACGCGTCCGCGCCGATCTCCTCGGCAAAGGCTTCGCTGAGGGGGGCTCCCCCCACCAGCACTTTCACTTTATCCCGCAACCCCTCCTCTTTGAGGCGATCGATAACCACTTTCATGTAAGGCATGGTGGTGGTCAACAGGGCGGACATGCCCAACAGGTCCGCGTTGTGCTCCCGCACCGCGGCGATAAAGGTGTCCGCATCCGTATTAATGCCCAGGTCGACCACCTCAAATCCCGCGCCCTCCAACATCATGGCCACCAAGTTTTTGCCGATGTCGTGAATGTCTCCCTTGACGGTGCCGATGACGAACGTGCCGATGCGGGGCGCGCCCGTCTGCGTGAGAAGGGGGCGCAAGACCTCCATTGCGGCTTTCATGGCCTTAGCTGCCATAAGCACTTCGGGCACGAAGAGCCGCCCGGCACCAAAGTCCTCCCCCACGATGTCCATACCTGCCACCAGGCCGTAGGTGAGGATCTCGTGGGGGGAACGCCCCATGGCCAGCGCCCGTCGGGTGCCTTCCACCACCTGATCGGCCAACCCCTCATACAGGTCGTCCTGCATGTCCTCGTACAATTCCTGTAATTCCTCCGGCAAGTCCTCGAACGGTGTGACCTCAAACCCTGCCATTATATTCCCTCCGCCCTGGACATTCGGTCCGCTAGGTACAGGTGGCAGGGGGCATGGGGGAATGCCATGACACTGCCGTTATTCTAGCAGGGCCACCCCCACTGTTCCAAGTCCTAAGCGCACGGCAACCACCGGGGTAAGACTGACCACCGGCACCTCTGACAACGACCACCGGTGTCGGACTGCGGCCTGCAGTTCGGCTGCCATGTGATCTGCCTGTGCGTGCATGACGGCTACCTGCCGCGGCGGTTCACTCAAGCGAGCTTCCAGCCAGTCGATGACTTGCCTGCCCATGCTGCGTGCTCGCACGTAGCCGACGGTATGCGGCCGGCCCTGTACCAGGGTAATTAGCGGACGGGCCCCTGCGGCTCGTCGCCACAGTGCGCTACGGGGGACGTGCTGATGTCGCCGCAACGCTGCCCAATCCCCGCCCACAAAGAGCACATGAACCCGCTCTCGAGCCTGACGAGCTGCCTCTACCACTTCTTCTATGGAAGCAGCCTGCGCGGCCGCGCGTGCCGCCTCCAACGCCACAAAGCCCAATCCCATAGAGACCGACTGGCTGTTCACCGCCATAGCGGGCACTTTGCGGTATGTCACCGCGGCCACCTCCGCGGAGACCATGGTCGGGTTAAAGAACGTAGACAGAGCAACGACGACGATGCCGGTGACTTCCGGTGCCATCTTGCGAAACATGACCCGGAAGTCATCGGGGGTAGGGTGCCCTACGTGTAATGATCGCCCGCGCTGGAGGTACGTGTATATGGTCTCTCGGTCGATCTCCCTCCCCTCTTCCAGCCGTTCTTCATCCCACACGATAAGTTGAGGCACCACGTAAAGCCCTGCGTCCCGCACCCAGGCTTCAGGCAGGTCTGCCGATGAGTCGGTCACCACTACAATGTGGGATCGCGTGGTCATCCTTTCCTCAGGCCTCCTGGGTCACGTGCTGACATCCCGGATTGTAACACACTCTCCCGCACTACCACGGACCGGACCGGTAAACTGGCTGTATCGCGCCCTGGAACCATCCCCCAGGGGTTATGGGACGTCCAGAAGCTCATGATAGAGCGCCAACACGCGGTCTGCCACCCGGACGATGTCGAACTCACGAAACGCGCGAGCTCGTGCCCGTGCCCCCATGATCCGCCGACGCTCGGGATCAAACAGTAACTCCTTCAGGGCTGCCCGCAGGGCCATCACATCTCCTGGAGGGACCACCCGTCCTGTCTCGCCATCCCGGTTCACAACGGACGTGCCTGTGCCCAACTCGGTGCTGATAACCGGAAGGCCCGCCGCCATGGCTTCCACCAACACCACTCCCCATGCTTCAGCCCGACTGGTAGCGGGCAGGACAAACACGTCGGCTGCAGCGTACAGGGCAGGTAACCGGGCCTCCTCCACATCTCCCAGAAAGCGCACGCGTTCCTCAAGTCCCAGTGAACGGGCCAATCGGCGCCAAGTGTCCTCCAAAGGTCCCCGGCCCGCGATCCACACCCACACTTGAGGAAGGTGAACGACGGCCCGTAAGAGGACATCCACGCCCTTATAATATCGCAGGCGGCCGACGAACAGAACGACCGGCCACTCGGGATGAGGAGCAGTGTATTGTTGACGCCACGCCTGTACCTGTGCTGCCTCTATCTGTCGATACGGAGCCAAATCAATGCCCAGCGGAATCACCCGCACCCGGTCCCGGTGAGCGGACAGGATGGGAGAGGAGCGCACGTACGCGTCACTGGTGGCAATGAGGACGTGTACACGACGCAGGATGCGATGTAACAGCCTGCGATAGACCCGCAGGATGCGTTGTTGGCGGATAACATCCGAGTGATATGTGAGCACGGTCACGCGTCCCCGTCCCCACAGGTCATTGGCCACTTCACCTGGTGGGTAGGGAAAATGCAGGTGCACCACATCAGCAGTTAACCGACGCTGCCACCACGCTTGTGCGGGACTGATAGGGGTGGAGGCCACGGTGAACAGACGCCCGGCACGGATGATTCGCACCCTCCCGGTGGGAGGCACGTGTCTTTCCTCGACCTGAGTCTGCAGACTGTAAGGGAAAGCTGTGGGGTTCGTCACCAACACGGTAACCGAGTGACCCCGCCGGGCCTGCTGGTAAGTCAAAAGGTGAATGTGCTTCTCAATACCGCCGGGCACCGGTGGCCAGAAGTCCTTATACACGTGCAGGATGCGCAACGGTCGCTCCATGCTGCTCGGGTCCTCGCTCGCGGGGTCCTGCAAAACCACGCTGGTGGGCCGGGTGTTTCCCTAACCCACCAGCGCTGATGGAGGCCTTAAAGTTCTCAACGTGTTCACAACCAAACTAATGCCACCCGTGGGTCCGAACACCGTCCTATTCCGGTTCCGTGATGAACTCCTCCAGGTTCAACACGCGGAAAAGGCGTGTTTCCACTTCCTGGGGCATCTCCGGTGGATCCAGCTTCCGGTAAAGGATAATGGTCTTCCGCAAGGAATCCACGAGCACGTAGCAATTGCGGCACTCCCGCATATGGGCTTCCAGCTCCTTGCACAGGTCTGGGGAGAGCACACCATCCACGTACTCGTTCAGCATAGCGAGCACTTGTTCACAGGAAAATTCGGCGGACAACATGATCGCTCTTTTTCCCCCATTACGTTCCATGGACCATGCCACGCCTATGCACGTTTACTTGCCTGGCGCGACAACGATGCGTCGGTGACAGCCGGCCCGGCCTCACCGGTGACGTAAGGTGCCAGGAGTTCTCGCAACATCAACCGCGCGCGATGTAACCGCACCTTGGTGGCCGTCTCGCTAATCCCCAGGGCCTGCGCGGTCTCCGCGGTGGAAAGCCCCTCCAGTTCCCGGAGGATGAACACCACCCGCAAAGTGTCAGGCAACTGCCGGATGGCATGTTCCAGGACCTCCCGCAACTCCTGGGTGAGCGTGATCTGGTGGGGATCAAACCGCCAGTCGGCCAGATGACGAGGGTAAAACGTGCCCTCATCACCCTCCACCGGCTCATCCAGGGAAACGTGCTCTTGCTTCTGCCGACGCAAACGCATTAACGCCGCATTTGTAGTAATGCGGTAAAGCCATGTTCCCAGACGTGAATCTTCCCGAAAAGATGTGATTTTATCACAAGCGCTGATAAATGCTTCCTGCAAGGCTTCTTCTGCCTCTTCCGGCGATCCTAGAATGCGCAACGCCACCCGATACAATCGCTTGGAGTACCGTCGGACCAGTTCGGCACACGCCTGGCGGTCGCCGGATTTCAACAAACGGATTAATGTTTTCTCATCGGTGAACGCTTCGTTTTTAGGATGCATCTCTCATAAACCACGTTACATGCTGACGATGTCGCAAGCCTAGCCTCTCACTGTTTTTGCGTAAGGTCTCGTTTGTTACGCCGTTCTCGGAGCTTTCGCGCGATGGCATAAGGTTCGGCAGACCCGTGCAATACCAGCTCATCGTCCACATACACCAGCGGGAAACGTAGACCCTCCCGTCGCGCCGCGCGCAACCGGTCCAGGTACTGCTGGACCGTGGCCGCATCGGCCGCGTCCACATACGTCACTTCCACCGGCCCGAACTGTTCCCTAAGGTAGACCTCCGCAGCCCGAGCCAACTGCGCGCTGGTGTACACAGGCGTACACGCCCGACAAAAGCGATTCTCTTCTTCCCGGTGACCTATAATCAACACCCGATGCAGGACCCCCTTCATAACGTGCTCCCTACGGTGTTCACTCCGTCGTCCCATCCAGCACACGACAAGTGTTGGTCAGATCACCGATTCCCTCAATAGATACGGTGACCACATCCCCATCCTGTAACAATTGCGGCGGATCGCGGAAAATGCCGACACCGGACGGTGTACCCGTCAGGATAATGTCCCCGGGCAACAGGGTAAAAGCCTGGGATAGGAACTCGATCAGGGTAGGAACGTCGAAAATCATGTTGCCGGTATGGCCGTCCTGTCGCACCTCGCCGTTCACCACACACCGAATGGCCAGGTCCATAGGATCGCCGATCTCATCCTGGGTCACCACCCACGGTCCCAGAGGGCAGAAAGTATCCAGGCTCTTGGCCCGTACCCATTGTTTGTCACTGCGCTGCAGGTCTCGAGCGCTCACATCGTTGGCCGCGGTGTACCCAAACACGTAATAGTACGCTTCGCTGGCCCGTACGTTGCGGGCGACCCGACCGATGATCACGGCGAGCTCCGCCTCGTAATCCACCTCCCGCGTCAGACGCGTGGACCATTGAATCACTCCTCTCGGCCGAAGTAAGGCCGAGGGGAACTTGGCAAACACGGTGGGCCGCTCGGGCGGGGTGAGGTTTTGTTCTTCACAATGATCCCGGTAGTTCAAGCCGATGGCAATGATTTTAGAAGGTGCGAGGAGCGACTGCAAGAGGGGTGCCTCCTCAGGCGCATAGACCAGGTCTGGAAAGCGCACGTGCACGTACTCGAGTCCTCCCACCGCCTTGTCAAGGGCGTGAAGGGCTTCACGCAGCAGGGGTACCCCATCCGCCTTTAGCACCATGTCCAAACTCATCTGCAACACGGTACGATATGCTTCTTCCCGGTCACCCCAGATACGCCCGGCCAACGTGGCCACATCCACCACCCACCTGTCCGACACCCACCCCAGGTGTGCTTTGCCGTTCACATTGAGTGTGGCCAGCCGCATCGCTTTCCTCCTGCCGTGCAGGCATTAACAGCACCGGACGGTGCCGATGAGCCTCATTCCCCTTTGCCTTCCAGCTCTTCCAGACGTTTCTGCCACTTCTCCACGAGGCGGTTGTACGTGGCCTCGCTGATCTGCCCCATGGCCAGCTGCATGTCCAACCGGTCCAGCAGTTCCCGGATCGCCTCAGGGGTTTTGGGGGCTTCCGGTGATGGCGCCGACGGTTGTTGGGGCGTTGAAGGGGCTTGGCCTGTTTGCATAGCACCGCCGAGGGCGGAAGCGATCATTTGGGCCATGCCCATGCCCATCCCCATGCCGGCCCCCAGTCCCAGCCCTGCGCCCGCCCCTGCACCGGCCTCCCCTCCGGCCTGCGCGGCCGCTTCCATCGCGCGTGCCGCTTTCCACTGGAGATACTTGTTCATATCGCCGATGGCCCCCATAGCCGCCCGCTCGCTGATCGCCCGCTCCGTCTCCTCGTCAGGGGTGATGGCCACAATTCGCACTTCCTTCAAACGAACGCCACGGCGCGTGAAATCCTCACTGGCCCGCACACGCACACCCGCGCTGAGCTCATCGTACAGCGCGGGCAGGTCGAAAAGGCCCACCCTCGTTTCCCCCAGCAGGTCCAATAAACGGCTGACCAGCGTCCGGCGCAGGTACTCCTCAATACGGGAGCTCTCGTACAACCCTTGCTGGCCAACGATGTTCTCCACGAACAACCGGGGATCCTCAATTTGCATAGCGTACACCCCACGGGCCCGCAGCCGAACAATCCCCAGGTCCGGATCGCGGAAGGGGATAGGCTGGTCCGTGCCGAACTTGCGGTCTGGAAACTCCCGCAAGTTGACGAAGTATATTTCGGCGGTAAACGGAGAGCGACCGTCAAAGAGCGCGCCCAGCACGTTTACCAGCAAAGGGATGTTCGCGGTGGTGATAGTGTGCCGGCCGGGACCGAACACATCTAGGGCCTTGCCATCTCGGAAGAACACAGCAGCCTGTGACTCACGGACGATAACCTGTGATCCCAAACGGAAGTCCCCGGCGCCTCGCGGGGGAAACCGTAATACCAGGTCGTTCGGCCCCATATCCGGAGCTTCTACCACATCAAAGACTCGAGGCATGACGACCACCTCCCTTCCTTAGGTACGATGCCACGGTGAGACCATCGGTCATCCCGCGTCCACATCCTCTTGCCCACGCGCCGCATCCTCCGAAGTGTCCTGTTGCGTCTCCGGCCATGGCACAGGCTCTCCGTGAGCAACCCGCTCTCGATAGGTGTACACTGTCACAAGCTGTTGGACCGTGTCATGAAGACGTTGCAACGCGTTGCCCAACGCCTCCGCGGAACGGCCGGCCGCAGCGCGCACCGCGGCCACTTGTTCGTGCAACTCCAGCACCCGGGACAGAACCTGCCGATCAAAGTGGATCAACCGCTCCAGCTCGCTCTCGCGAATCTGTTCCAAGTCAAACAGGGGGCGATAGCCGTATGCTGCACTGCGCACTTTGTCGCTTAACAACGTGATTCGATGTTGCACACGTTCGACGTCATCCATCCAGCGCACACCACCTCCTCGCAGGAGCTCATGCTGCACGTCGGTCAGAGCAGCTTGGACCCGCTCCAGGGCCAACCGTATCTCGTCACGAACGCGTCGGTCCACCTCGCGACGCACCTCGCGCGCCTTATACCCTTCCAACCCCGGCAACCGACTGGCCTCCTGCCGCAACCGTTCCAGGGACCAACGTTCTCCCTGTTCCTTGCCCTGCTGACCGGCCATTGAATGTGCTCCTTTCCGGCTGTTCACCCCCCGGGCCGGGTCAGGATCCTGTGCCGTACCCCGGCCTCCATATGTGATCCCCTTTAGGACGATTCCTCGGCGACCGTCCGGTGAATAAAGATTTCGGCCCCACACCAGGGGCATTGGATGACGCCTTTACCCGCAATCTCCAGTTCCCCTCCACAGTTAGGGCACCGCCGGGTCGCCACCAGGGTAGCCGCCTCTGCAGAGTAGAGGATGCCTTCGTTCCAGTTGATGGCCCCACTAAACAGGTTCTTCCCGACAAGGCTGCGCACCAGTGATTCCACCTCTTCCCGGGACACATTTAAAGTGATGGCCGCCTCAGAGAGGCTGACCTTTCCCTGGGCAAGTACCATGTTGAGCAAGGCACGTTCCTTCTGAACCCGCGCGTACTCCGCGGCCTCGCTCTGACCCCGACGCCACAGGTAGATGCCCATCCCCCCCAAGGGAGCGGTTAACACGAGGAACGCCAGTACCACCCCTAACAGCGCACCGGTAACCGTAACCTCGCCCGTGAGCACTTGGGCCCCCAGGAACAGGGCGATAAGAACCAACGCCCCCACCCCCACACCTATCAGAATCATCCCGACGGTGCGTCCTTGACCAACCATCTGTGCTCTGACGCCTCCCTGGATCTCCAGAAATGACCGCTAGACAGAGCTTCAAGGGGAGCCACGGCCGGGCGACGACATGTTAGCC
>WFWT01000021.1 GCA_015490995.1 Anaerolineae bacterium
GGTCGAACTGCCTCTCTTCTGCGAGCGGCACCGGAAGTGGATGTTCGACGACCACCTCCGCGTGTTGCCCCGTGAGGCCCCGCTGGTCATCTGGGCCGACCCTCAGCGCCTTCCGTGGCGTCCTGAAGAACGGGAGGCCATCGCCTCAGAGCCTGAGATGCGCTGGCTGCTGGACGAGTTCCCGCCGGGCGTGCACGTTCGGCCCGAAGGCGCGGGGGACAGCACCAGGGTGCTCCTGCTCTGGGCCTATCACACTGAACCGGTGACACCCACGTTCCCCCTGCCCGAAGATCCCTTCTTTCCGGAGATCGTGTTGCGCGGTATCACCGTGGCCGTGCCTGGATTCCGCCGCTACTGGGAGCGGATGCCCAGGCCTGTGGTGGACGGCGGCTACTATACCAAGACGCCGGAGAACCTGCCGCTCATCGGCCCGCTGCCGGTGGAGGGCGCGTACATTATTGCCGCGCTCTCGGGGTACGGCATCATGGCCGCGTGCGCGGCCGGTGATCTCTTGGCCAAGCACATCGTGGGCGCACCGTTGCCCTCGTACACGGCGGCCTTCCATCCCCAGCGCTACACGCGGCCGGAAGTTTACCCCCGGTTGGCGGCGTGGGACGCGCGCTGGCAGCTCTAGGGGGGACCTGTTGGTTCAGGGCTTCTTGGTGAGGTGCTCCCTCCCGCTCTGGCAGAACCAGTTCTGTGGCTTTTTGTAGAAGTGCCGTCGCAGCACTTGTTAGGTGGTCAGAGGTAACGTACAATGGGCGAGCACCCATCTCGTCGAAAACCACTCGGAGGGGTTATGCCCTCGCGTTATATGGACTGGTTCCGTCAGGCGGAACGGGATCTGGAACAGGCTGAAGAGTCCATGCGTGCGGAGCGACACGAGTGGGCATGTTTTGCCGCGCACCAAGCCGCGGAAAAGGCGGTCAAAGCATTGCACCTCTACCTTGGCCAGGAGGCGTGGGGTCACGTGATCGCCCGCCTGCTTCGTCAACTGCCCCCTTCGGTGGAAGTGCCACCGTTACTCATCGACAAAGCACGCGTGCTGGACGGCCATTACATCCCACCCAGGTATCCCAACAGCCACGCGGAGGGCCCTCCCTTCGAGCACTACGGTCCTCTTCAGAGTGAGGAGGCGATTCGGTATGCCCGTGAGATCCTTACGTTCGTCCGTGATGCGATGGCCCAACGCGGAAGAGGTTGACGCGGCCGTCCGAGCTTGGGCAAGGGCCCTGGCCGCGGCACATCCTGAAGTGTGTCGCGTGGGCTATTTCGGTTCCTACGCCCGGGGTGATTGGGGTGTGGGGAGCGATGTGGACATCGTTGTGATCGTGGAACAATCGGACGAACCACCGCCGCGACGAGCTGCTCGCTGGCCTGTGGAGGACCTGCCGGTACCCGCGGATGTGCTCGTGTACACGGAGGAGGAATGGAGACGCATTCCTCCGGACAGCCGTATGGGCCGCGTGATGCGGGAAGAAGTACGTTGGGTGTTTGAGCGATAGGAGAATCGCGCGTGTCCACTGGCAGCACTTTCGGAATGCCTACGATTTCGGCCAGCATGCGGTTCCCGATGCTCGGGGGCAAGTTAAGCAATTCGCGTAACTGCTCAAGGTGCTGGAACTTCTCCTCATAATCCACGTCTGGATCCCACACACGGTTGCCTGAAAATGTGAACCGGCTGAGATGGTCACAGCATTCTAGCCAAATGGCTCGGAGAAACTGGTCCAGGTCGTCCAACGTCGTTTTCGCCGGGACCTCCAGATGCAGCCAGTAGATGGGGTCCTCTTTCCCTTCGACAATCAGGTGATACAACAACACACAGCGCTTTCACTGGGGTCGGCTTGCCAGCGAGCGCTGCCGACATGCTCGCAGATGTCGGGCCATACCTCGTTTGGTCAATGACCGGCCGCACAGGAAGCATTTGCCAAAAGAGGTCAAGGCTCTCCCTCTGATGAGGATAACCTCGTATAATAATTCAACGGTGTTGTATTTTACTTGCGACTTTAAAGAAATCGTGGTGTTGTCTTTTTGTATCTTATGTAAGTATCTCCAAAAGCTTCTTCTAACCAATGTTCTTCGGCTAATGGCATTAATATGAGCGATAAAATAAGTAGTGAAAGTCCAACAAAGACGTGAGGTGAATTTGATATCACTATTATGCCCATAAATAGAAATATATCTCCGATGTACTGCGGATTTCTGGTGAATTTGTATGGACCAGTCGTGATAAATTCTCCGGCAATGCCTGATGAACTTTTAACACCCAGAGCTTGTACTCCCCACACTAAAAACAAAAGTCCAACTGTGATCAATGGTATTCCAAGATAGTATCTTTCATTTCCTATAGGGAGCAGGCGGCTTTTATCTGTTAACATCATAATGATGTTGGACACAAACGCGCTAAGGAACAACCCCCAACTCACTATGTACTTCCATGTCCATTTCTGAAGTGGTGGCCAAATTCGCTTTTCTGGGAAAATAATCGACCACAATATTATGCCTAAGTAAGCATAGTGTATAGCCATAATTAACAAGAAGATGCCGTTTTCGCTCATTTTGTGCCTCCTGGTGAATATTGGTGTGCACTCTCACGTTAACTGACAGACTGCTCACGCTCTACGCCCTTGGCAAAAAAGGTGCTACGCGTGACCCGGGACGTGGTGCGTGTTACGTGTTACGTGTTGCGTGGTGCGTGGTGCGTGTTCCTTACTCCAATTCGTAGGACCACACCGGCAAGATGCCCCGGTCCTGAATGTAGGTCTCCACAGAGGGAGGGAAATCATACGCCACAAACACCAGGGTGGCAGGCATGCCCTCCGCAGCCGCCACCCGGTGGGCCAACCGCAGAAAACGGTCCACCTCCCGCCGCGAAGGACGCACCTTGGCCTCCCCCAAAATCAGCACCCGTTCCCCGTTGCGCTCCCCGTAGCCAAAGATGTTCACCTGCCGCTCCTTCTTGCCCACCGGCA
>WFWT01000022.1 GCA_015490995.1 Anaerolineae bacterium
CCGTAGGGGTGGGTGTCACCGTTGGCGTTGGCGTCCACGTGGGCGTCTGCACGGGTGTTGGCGTCACGGTGGGCAGCCAGGGCCGGGTGGGGGTCCAGGTAGGCGTGTTGGTCGGTGCCAGGATGGGGGTCCAGGTAGGAGTAAAAGTAGGCGTCGGGGTGGCTGCAGGTACCGTCACGGTCACCGGGCCATAAGGCGTTTCCTGTCCGGCTATGTCCAGGACAAGGAGGAGATATTCATACGTAGCACCTGCTCGTAGCGCGGTATCCTCATAGGTGTACCGTGCCCCGCGGTTACTATCCCCCTGTGCCGAGATGTAATATACCTCTTGGTAGGACGCGGCACCTTGCTCCCGGCGCAACAAACGGAAACCCAACGTGTCCGGCTCGGCCTCCGTCGTCCACCTCACGATGACCCGGGGGGCGTCCCAAAAGGCGACAAACTCTGTGACCCGGGCGGCCGCGCGTGAGACATGTCCATGCCAGGCACCCAGGAGAAGCCACAGTATCCCCACCCCTACGGCAAGCCACGCGCGGCGGTAGGCTATCCCCACGGTGGCCACGCGTGCTCTCCTCGTGTGTACGTCCATCGATGCTCTAGCATCCAGGTGAGATCTCCGGTTGCCTTGCGGTTCTCGTTCTTTCCCCTTGTGGGGATTGGTCAAGGGTACATTATACCCCATCTCCGGCATTGCGAGGGCGAGGCGACGGGGAGGGGGCAGCCGGATCTTGGCGATAGGGCGGGACCCGCAGGGCCACCACCGCGCACACTCGGTTGTCCAACAACCGCGTACGGATGCGCAGGTCCAGCTCTTCCAGGGTACGGGTAGTGGTAATCACCGTGGGCAACACCGCGTTGTAACGATAGTTGAGCAGCTGATACAGCTTCTCCCGTGCCCAAGAGGTGGCACTTTCCGTGCCCAGGTCATCTAAGACGAGAAACGGTGCGCGCTTCACCTCTTCGAACCGCCGGTCATAAGGGATGGTGCTCTCAGGACGGAAAGCAGCCCGCAAGTAGTCGAGAAGGTCGGGCACGATCACGAAGAGCACCCGTTCCCCCCGTCGGGCCCGTTCGTTAGCAATGGCAGCCGCCAGGTGTGTTTTGCCCGTGCCTGGCAAGCCCATGAAGACCAGCCATCCTCGCGGGGCTTCTGCAAACCCGCGCGCCATGGTGACGGCCTGGGCTAAGTTCTGCACTTGCTCCCGGGGCAGTTCGTGTCGCCGGTCGTCCCAGGTGGCAAAGGTAAGATTTCGCAACAGGGGAAGGACGTTTAATTCCGGCTCGGCAACCAACGGCTGGCGTACCCGGTAATCGGGCGCAGTAATGCGACACACTGTGGTCAGGGTTTCGTCCAACAGGCGGGAGCGCATGCGCGGCTCAAAGTTTTCCAGTGGAATGTTCGTGGTAAAGACAGTGGGTAGTCGGGCCATATAGCGGTGGTTCACGATCTGGTAGAGTTTCTCCAGAGCCCAGGGGGTTGGGCTCTCCGCGCCTAAATCGTCCAGGATGAGGAGAGGGGCGGTGCGCACTTCCTCAAAGCGCTGGTCGTATGTCACATCGCTATCGGGATGAAAGGTTGTACGGAGGTGATCTAACAAATCCGGCACCGAGATAAAGAGCACCGGTTCCCCGCGTGCCAGCCGTTCGTTGGCGATCGCCGCGGCCAGGTGGGTCTTGCCACACCCTACCCCACCGTAAAGCAACAACCATCCCTTCGGTTCCAGGGCAAAACGCAATGCGGCCTCCCGGGCTTGGGCCAGGCTGGCACTCTGGTCCGGCAAGATCTCGTCCTCTCGCAAGGAAAAAGTGGCAAACGTTTTGTCCTGCAAATGCGCCAGCGGTCCTACCGCCTGGAGCCGCATCAGCGCGCGACGCCGGTATTCCTCCTCCCGGCACACACAGGGAATCGCGCGGCCGAAGTCCGGATGGTCCACCGGCACATCCCGCACGTAGAACCCTCGTCCCTTGCAGATGGGGCATTCAGGTCGTTCCGTCATCGGTTGAGAGGCCTCAGTACCGGATGAAGCGACCGTACGGACCCGAGATATATCGGTCTGGATCTTCTTCGCGATGTCGCCTATCTTTTTCATCGTCCCGTCCCTCACGAGCCCAGCGCTCGAGGATCGCCCGCACATAACGCCAGTGTCGGACATTGCGCTCTGCCGCGATGCGGAAGGCTTCCTCGATCCACTCTGCCGGGTATTCCTGTTCGGCCATCCGCAGTTCATCCACGATAAGAGGATGGAGTACGCCGATAGTCTGTTCGTACAGGGTAAAAATGTTGGGACGCACAGGGTGCAGGCGGGGCATGTCGGTGGTCAGTCCTATAGCCCAACGCCCCAGGTGCTGGCGATGTCCTTCGGCCAGCACGCGAACCCGTTCTCGGTTTTCGGGCGTGTTGAGCCCGTACCAATCCTCCTCCGGCCCCTCAGCCGTGGCCCGTCCCCGCAGGTGGAGAAGGGTACCGCGGGCGACCGCCCGTGTCAGGGCCTCATCCAGCGCCTCCTCGGGCGTTCGTTCCACGTCACCCAGCGCGGTCATAAAGCGCGTGTCCTTCTCCAAGTCCCGTCGACGGAAGAACCCGCCTTCCCCGCCCGCCGCATGGGTTAACCAGAGCACGTACAACGTCAGGAGAAGCTCCGCCCGATCATCGATAAGGAGCATGAGCTCTCGGAAAAAGGACTCCGGCACAGGCACCGATGGCGTTTGCTCGTCAAAACCGGGGAACACACGCATGTTCGCCCTTCTCCTGCGGGTGATCGCTGCACTCAGGCATATTCCAGGGTCTCCGCCCGCTTTTCCAAGTCACCGAAGTGGGTATGCGCTTTGTCAAAGAACACTTCCACCATGCCCGTGGGGCCGTGACGGTGCTTGGCCACCCGGATCTCCGCGATGTTGGGCTTTTCCGTGTCCTCGTTGTAATAATCATCCCGGTAGAGGAAAAGCACCACATCGGCATCCTGTTCCAGGGAGCCACTTTCCCGCAGGTCGGAGAGAATGGGCCGTTTGTTGTGACGTTGCTCCACCCCACGGGAAAGCTGGGAAAGGGCCAATACGGGCACGTTTACCTCACGAGCCAGGGCTTTCAACGCCCTTGAAATGTACGAGATCTCCTGAACTCGGTTGTCGGTCCGCAGGTCGCTTTGCATCAACTGGAGGTAATCGACGATGATCAGGTCCAACCGGATTTCCGCGTGCAGCCGCCGTGCTTTGGACCGCAATTCCATGACCGAAATGGCCGGCGTGTCATCCACATAAAAGTCCGTCTCCGCCAGGATGGCCGCGGCGTCCAGCAACTGGCGCCATTCCTCCTCGGAGAGGTCCCCCCGGCGAAGCTTCTGGGAATCAATGCGGGTCATGGTGGACAGCAACCGCAGGGCCAGCTGTTCGGCCGACATCTCCAGGCTAAAGAAGGCCACGTGCTTGTGGAACCGCACCGCCGCGTTGAGCGCGATGTTCAGGGCAAGGGAAGTTTTGCCCACGCCCGGCCGAGCCGCAAGCAGGATCAGGTCGGACTTTTGTAGCCCCCCCAGGATTGTATCCAGATCCCGTAACCCTGTGGGCACCCCGAGGATTTCACCTTCGCTGGCCTGGAGGTGCTCCAGGTGGTCCATTAGCTCTTCCATCGCCCGACTAAGGTGGCGGAGATCCCGGTGTTCCCGTTCCGCGTTAATGGCAAAAATGAGCTGTTCTGCCTGGTCCAGGATCTCTTCCAACTCCCCTTCCCCACGATGGGCCAGCCGGGCGATCTCCTGGGCCGCTTCCAGCAAACGTCGAAGAATGGCAGCTCGCTCCACCAGGCCCGCGTAGTGCTCCACGTGAACGGAGGTCGGCACGCGCGCGGTGAGGGCTACCAGAGTACCCATGCCCCCCACCTCTTCCAACTTGCCGTCCCGACGCAATTGCTCGGCCAAGGTGAGGACTTCAATGGGTTCGTTCCGCTCGTAGACCTTGAGCATCGCCTCGTAAATCCACGCGTGGCGGTTGATGTAAAAATCCTCGGGACGCAGTCGCGGTGCCACCCGTAAAATAGCCGAGGGATCAATGAGCAACGCGCCCAGGACGGCTTCCTCTGCTTCTACGTTGGCAGGAACGGGTGATTCGAGGTTCTCCGATGGTGCGGTCATGGTGTAAGCTCCCTCTGCGTTGCCACCCGGCCTGTGGGATTCTACCCCAGGCCGCATCCGTCTTCCATGCAGGCCACCGTCCGTTGCCCCGCTCATCACCGAACGGCTCTTACTCCGTGCCCGACGCTCTCATTATATCCTGAACAGTCCCCGAGGGAAAAACCGGCTTGGCCCAGACATAGAAAATTTGTGCTATGCCGCACTCACCGCGAGGATCGTGGACAAGCGCGTCTATGCGGAACGGCGTGCGTCAGCGGGCCGACGGACGATGGCGTCGGTCATGCGGGCCACGCGTACCATGTAACCCACATCGTGCACTCGGATTATGTCCGCGCCACGGTCAATGCATATAGCCACTGCGGCCGCAGTGCCCTCAACCCGTTGGTCCGGCGGTACGTTCAAGGTGTATCCAATGAACGACTTGCGAGAGGGACCCACCAATACCGGATAACCGAGGGCCACGATCTCGTCCAGGCGGGCAATTAGTTCCAGGTTTTGTTCCACCGTCTTGCCAAAGCCGATGCCGGGGTCCAGGATAATGTGTTCATCCGGGATGCCCGCCCGGTGCGCGAGGGCCACACTTTCCAGCAATTCTCGTTTGATGTCCGTCACCAATTCCTCGTAGGTGATGCCCACGTATCGCCCTCCTAGCCGCTGTTCGACAAGGGCATTCTGCGGTCGTGAGCGATTATGCATGAGGATCACGGGCACACCGCGGCGAGCGGCCAGGGAAGCCATCTCCGGATCGGCGCGCAAGGCCCACACGTCGTTGATAATGTCTGCTCCCGCGTCCAAGGCAGCAGCAGCCACATCGGCCTTGTAGGTGTCGATGCTGATGGGCACCTCCGTCACCTCGCGCAGACGGCGGATAACGGGTATTACCCGCCGGATCTCCTCTTCAACCGGGATAGGTGTCGCGCCGGGCCGTGTGGATTCTCCCCCCACATCGAGGATGTCCGCCCCTTCCTGGACGAAGCGCAGGCCCTGCGCCACCGCGGCGTCCACCCAATCGGTGTGCCCTCTTATCAGGCCATCCCCGGAAAAGGAGTCGGGGGTCACATTGATGATACCCATCACATACGTACGTTCTCCCCACACAAAGGTGGTATCCCGTACCCGCAGCGCTTTAACCCGAATGTGTCTTTGCACCGTTCCCATGATGCTCCCACCGCTGTGTGATGTACCGGTAAACTGTCCATGCCGCCAAAAGGACCCCGCCCACCAGGACGAGTCCTTGTTCTACTGTCAAGGTTCCGCCGGGCAACCGCCACGCGTCGATGCGCAGGAAGTCCAACCCCAGGCGGCCGGTACCATACCACACCCCATAGAACAGGGCTAGGCGGCCAGGCTGGGCGCGCGGCCACACGCACCGGCTGAGCGCCAAGGCTACCATGAATCCCATCCCGTTCCAGATAGCCTCATAAAGGGCCACAGGGTGAAATCGGGTTGTCTCCACCGGATACGCAATGAGGTCGCGATACGGCCCTAACCGGTGAGATGGATCGATGCGGATTCCCCAGGGCCACGAGGTAGGAGGGCCGTATATCTCCTGATTTACCAAATTGCCCAAACGACCGATGGCCTGGGCCAGCAGAAGGCCCGGCACAGCAATGTCCAGCCAGCGCAGGAAAGGCAATCGACGGTAACGGGTGTAAAGGGCCAACGCAGCCGCGCCGCCCACCAGCCCTCCCACCATGCCAAACCCACGCCATCCGCCCTCGGCGAAGGATATCGCCGCGAGCGGCTGGTCCCGGTAATACATCCACCCGGCCAACTCCGGCAGGGGACGGGATATCACATGATACGCGCGGGCAGCGCCTAACCCGATCAACACCACCCACGGCAGCGCGGCCCACACATGTGTGGGAGATGCTCCGTAAACGCGCGCTTGGCGGGTAGCCACGTAGGCCCCCGCCAACACGGCCACACTCCACCACAAGCCGTGCCAGTAAACGGTAAGCGGTCCAACCTGAAACGCCACCGGCGTCATGCGGTGACCAGCAAGCCCTCGGCTTCCAGTTCTTGCCGGATCTCCCGAGCCACTTCTTCGTAGGCTTTATCCTCCAGCTCGGCCAGGAACTTCTCCGCTTCCATGGCCGCCATGGTTCCCTGTCCCACCGAAGTGGCCACCTGGCGGTAGCGCGGGTCCGCGATTTCTCCGGCAGCGAACACACCGGGCACACTGGTGCGCTGATACCGGTCCACCAGCACGTATCCTCGCTCGTCTAAGGCAAGCTGTCCCCGTAGGATCGCCGAGTTAGGTTCGTGACCGATGAAGATGAACACCCCATCGGTGGGAAACTCACGGACCTCCCCTGTCTGGACGTTGCGCAGGCGCACACCGGTCACCTTCTGGCCGTCGCCCAGGATTTCATCCACCACCGTATTCCAGATGAACTGAATTTTGTCGTTGCGGAACGCGCGTTCCTGGAGGCGTTTGCTCGCGCGCAGCTGGTCGCGACGGTGCACGATGTAGACTTCGCGAGCGAACCGGGTGAGGAAGATACCCTCTTCCATCGCGCTGTCACCGCCTCCCACCACGATGACGCGCTTGTCGGTAAAGAAGAACCCGTCACAGGTTGCACAGTAACTTACCCCACGGCCGGTGTACTCGGCCTCACCGGGCACCTGCAACTTGCGCGCGCTGGCTCCGGTGGCTACGATCACCGCCCGCGCTTGATATTCCTGACCCTCCTCGGAGATCACCCGGAAAGGCCAGCGCTGAAAGTCCACCGTGTCCACCCGCTCAAACAGGAGACGCACCCCAAAGCGCTCGGATTGCTTCTGGAAGCGTTCCACCAGCTCCGCCCCCGAAATGGGTTCCGGAAAACCGGGATAGTTCTCCACCTCGTACGTCAGGCTGATTTGCCCCCCGATCTCATAGCCCGTGAACAACAACGGCTCCAAATTTGCCCGTCCTGTATAAATGCCCGCGGTGAACCCTGCCGGTCCACTGCCGATGATGATGACGTTCTCCACTTTTGTTGCCATCGGTGGCATCCTCCTTCAACCTAAGAATGCGCGTGCTCCATCACCGTTGTCTGACGACTTCATACCGACGAAAACACGGTTTGGCCTGATGTTCCGACATCCTTGACTTGGAGAGATGTCGGAACATCAGGCCAACGTTCACTTGTGTTGGATGCAAGAACGTGCAAGACGTTTCACGACCCTTCCTCGGACGCTCGTCCGGACACGGAAGGCGCCACGGCGGGGCCACCCACATCACCCCAATGATACAGAAGGAGGGTCGCCGCGACAAGTGCGGCCGTCTCTGCCCGCAGGGTTCGTGGCCCAAGGTGTGCCGCCTGAATGCCCCGGGCCAGAGCTGCTGCCACCTCCGCATCGGTGAACCCTCCCTCCGGCCCGATGAGCAGCGCCACCGAAGTCGGGGGGGCGGTCCACGCGCGCAGGATATCCCTCCACGAGGGCACTTCCGCGCCGTTATGCGCGATGAGGGCCAACTCGGCACCTCGCGCGGCGTCCAACGCGTCCGGAAAAGGCACAACGGCCTTAATCTCAGGGATGTACGCCCGTCGACACTGCTCGGCTGCTTCCTGTACAATGCGCTCCCACCGGGCGCGCTTGGCGGTTCGTCGAACCACCGTCCGCTCCGTGACCATAGGGACGAAGCAGGATATCCCTATTTCGGTGCCCTTCTGGAACACCCAGTCCATGCGGTCCCCTTTCAGCAGGGCCTGGTATAAGGTAATGGAGATGGGCGGTTCATTGCCTGCCGGTTGCACGTCCACAATGACGCCCAGCGTCTCACGGGGATGCACGCGCGTCAGGCGCACGGTGTACAGGGACCCCGCGTTGTCCAACACGAACACCACCGCGGCCGACGGCAATCGCAACACACGCGCGATCTGGCGACTCTGGGCCGGGGAGAAACGGACCTGCTCCCCCTGAATCGCGTCCGGGGTGACGAAAAAGCGCGGCTCAGTCATGGCGTTTCACGTGCAAGGCAATCCAATCCTCTTCGGTAAGGCGCTCCACCAAGCGGCCACCCCGGGCCATCACCGCCAGCAGCACGTCCGTTTCGTGGGGCCGAAGGATGCCGGAGAGCAGCAGGCTGCCTCCCGGCTGCACGTAGGCCCACAGGCCTTGGTCCAGCAAGTTCAGGATAACGTGATGGAGAATGTTCACCACCACCACGTCAAAGGGAGGCTCCCCAGGCGGCAACGATCCCTCATGCAGGGTCACCTGCGCGGTCAGGCGGTTGCGGGCAATGTTATCCCGGGCCGCCACGATAGCTTGTGGGTCAATGTCGGTAGCCGTCACCGCGCGGGCGCCCAGCCGGGCTGCCGCGATGGCGAGGATACCCGAACCGGTGCCCACGTCCAGCACCCGGATTCCAGGCGTAACCGCTCCTTCCAGCAAGCGCAAGGCCAGCCGGGTAGAGGGATGAAGACCGGTGCCAAAGGCCATGCCAGGTTCGATGATGACGGGCACCTCATCCGGTGATGGGTGGTACGTGTGCCAGGCGGGCACAATCACCAGCTGCTTCCCTACCCGCAAGGGTTTGAAGTGACGTTGCCACGCGGTCCACCACTCCGTTTCGTCCAGAGGGCGGACGTGGGGATGTGGCACCGGACGGATGGCGTTCAGGTGAGCCAGAGCTTCTTCGATGCGTTGTAGCCGCGCCCGACCTTCTGGCGTGTCGGGCACGTAGGTACGCACCGTCGCGCGGAGGTGATGCACATCCCCCGTTGGGTCAAAGCCGCTTACCTCGATCACGGCGCTTCCCTGGGCCGCATCCGGGTTGAACCGGTGGAACACCTCACTGACCGCCTCGGCCACCTCGGGGTCGACGGTCACGCTGATCTCAAGCCAGCGCATGGTACTTGTCAGGACGCATTACCCCCTGCCGGTTACATGATGGGTTCTACGTCGTGGGGCTGGCTTTCGTGCAGGCCGGCGGGTGTAATTTGGATGAACTCCGCGTTGTCCCACAACTCCTCGATGGTAAACGCGCCACCGTAACTCAACCCAGAACGGAGACCACCGACCAGCTGCTCCAGCACTTCGGCCACACTGCCACGGTAAGGCACCACAGCTTCCACGCCCTCGGGCACCACCTTTTCCCAGTCCAGCTCTTGGCCCCTCTCGCGCACCTCATCGGCCACTTCCTGCCGGTCGATGTTGGCGGTCAGGCTGGCCATGCCCCGGACGATCTTGTACCGACGGCCATTACGGATGACCACCCGTCCCGGGCTTTCACTGGTTCCGGCCAGCAAACTGCCGATCATGACACAGGAGGCACCGGCGGCCAACGCCTTCACCAAATCCCCCGAATTGCGGACTCCGCCGTCGGCGATGATGGGAATCCCCGCGGGCCGGGCCACTCGAGCACACTCCTGAATGGCCGTCACCTGGGGCACGCCAAAGCCGGTCACCATCCGGGTCACACAAATGGACCCCGGCCCAATTCCCACTTTCACCGCGTCCACTCCCGCCTCGATGAGGTCGGCCGTTCCCTCCGCGGTGGCCACGTTGCCCGCGATGAGGTCCACATCGTCCCCGAAATGTCGGCGCAGTTCGCGAATCGCGCGCAGACAGTTGTCCGAATGGCCGTGTGCGATGTCCAGGACCAGCACGTCGACACCGGCCTCAAGGAGCGCCTCGGCCCGCTTTAGGAACCCGGGGCGAACACCAATGGCCGCGCCAACCCGCAACCGCCCCTTTTCATCCTTGGTGGCCAATGGGTACTGCTCCCTGCGGACGATGTCCTTCGCGGTGATCAGGCCCACGACAACGTCATCCTCTGTGACCAAGGGGAGCTTCTCAATGCGATGCTGCCAAAGGATCCGTTTGGCCTCCTCCATGGTTGTGCCCGGCGGTGCGGTCACCACCCGTTCCCGAGGCGTCATCACGTCCGCCACGGTCAGATGGTCATCCTCCAGGAAGAGCAGGTCCCGAGTGGTGATGATGCCCAACAGGTGGTCCTCCTCATCCACCACCAGAATGCCCCCGGTGTCCCACTCCTCCATAAGCCGTCGGACCTCCCGGACAGTGGTGTTCGGAGGAACCCGGTACGGGTTGTCCACTACATAGCCTTCGGAGCGTTTCACCCGCGCCACTTCGGCCGCTTGTTTTTCAATGGGCATCCACCGGTGGATAATGCCGATCCCCCCCGCGCGAGCCATGGCGATGGCCATCGCGCTTTCGGTCACCGTATCCATGTTCGCGCTGACGATGGGGATGTTCAGCCGGATACGCCGCGTCAACCACGTCGCGGTGTTCACATGGCTGCGAGACACCACTGCAGAGCGTTTAGGGACCAGCAAGACGTCATCAAAAGTTAACCCCTGGCGCATACGGCTTCCTCCCCTTACCGTTCTCGTAGTTCCTCCATTAACGCCCGCCAGCGCGCGGGCCGTACCAGACGTCGGTCACCGGCCAGGTCGGCCAGGCGTTCTAACTGTTCTTTCTTTCCCAGGACGATCAACACATCACCTGCTTCCAGGCGCACGGTCGGAGACCACTCGATGAGCCGTTGTTCGGCGGGTCGAATAATGGCCAGCACGTTCGCGCCGGTCACGTTACGGATGGCCGCTTCTTCCAGGGTTTGTCCCACTAACGGGGACCCAGGCACGACCTCGATCTCCTCCAACCAGAGTTCCAGGTTGGCCGAGTGAAGCGCGGTGTCCAGAAAGTGGATAACGTGCGGCCGGGTGAGTAGGCTGACAATGCGGTATCCCGCCATAGTATATGGAGAGACCACCCGATCCGCGCCCGCCTTGAGTAGCTTCCGTTCCGCATCATCGCTGGTGGCACGCGCCACAATCATCAGGTTGGGGTTCAGGGCACGCGCGCTCAACACCACGAACACGTTGTCCGCGTCCGTGTTGAGAACCGCGACCAGCCCCCGCGCGCGCTCAATACCCGCCTGCAGCAACACCTCGTCGTCCGTCGCATCGCCCAGGAGATAAGGCACCCCATGTCGTTCACAGCGTTCTATGATTTCGGGGTTTTGGTCGATAACGACGAAGGGCATGTTCTGCCGACGCAACTCGTGGGCCACCTGCTCACCCACGCGCCCATATCCACACACGATGTAATGGTGATGGAGTTTTTCCAGCATCTTCGCGATTCGTCGCTGTCTCAGTGTGCCGGCCAGTTCACCCGCAACAATGTAGTCGGCCAACGTGCTGAAAAGGTACGCGCCCGTGCCCACTCCTACAATGATAACACCGACGGTGAACAGCCGTCCAACCGCGCTGAGAGGGCGCACCTCACTGAAGCCCACGGTGGAAAGGGTTATGACGGTCATGTACAGGGCTTCCACGAGGGTGTAGCCCTCCAGCCACATGTACCCCACCGTGCTTACCACAAAGAGGGCAACCGCGACTCCCAGAATACGTCTCAGCCGTTGGGCGAATGTCCGGTTCATGCGCGTTTATGACCCATTTTGTCCAGGCCTCTCGGCCCCGTAGTGTAGCCCGGTCACCGGAGGACACCCGGCGTTTGCCCACAGGGCTCTTTCCTCACCGCGCGAACGCCTACAGGACGTGCCACCACCGGTATACTCCGCCCGTAGGGACGGAATCCCAACGACTCATACAACCGCAACGCATGACGGTTAGACTGTTGGGTGTTTACGGTGAGGCGAGCAACGCCGAGCCTTTCCAGGTATGCCATCGCCTCCACCAGAAGTTGACGTCCAATCCCTCGCCGCCGATGCGCAGGATGGACGGCCAAGCGTACAATGTGCCCCACGGACTCATGTCGGTGGACACACACATACCCGACAATTTGGTCTTGGACAAGGGCGACCGAAATTCGCGCGCCGGACGCGATCAGCGTGGCCAGCCCCGCACGTGAGTAATGCCACTGTGCCGGGAACGCGGCAGCGTCCAGAGCAGCTACCTGATCCAGCTCATGGGGACGTGCCCATCGCAACCGGGCCGGTCCTCCAGGGACCGACGGCAGGTGACAGGCCGACCGCACCAGCACTACAATCCGATCGGTTAAACGAAAGCCACTTTCGACAAGGGGGGAATGCAGCCAGGGCGCACTGAGCAAACAATACAGCGTGTGGACGTGATACGAGCCCAGGATAGGCAGCGCTTGATCCACCAACCGGCGCACACCGTGAACAGCAGACCAGCCTTCGGCCAAGGCCAGGCCGCGAATAAGTCCCCAACCGGGGCCGGTCTCTTGCACCACAAGAACCCCTTGCACCGTTTCCTCGCGCTTGGCCACGAACGTCAAACCCTCCCGGAGCAGAGTGCCAGGATCCTCGTCGCCAAACGCCACATATCGCCGCCGCGCCTCGCGCAGCAGCC
Organism: Anaerolineae bacterium; assembly: GCA_015490995.1. GTDB lineage: Bacteria > Chloroflexota > Anaerolineae > JAADDB01 > JAADDB01 > S141-23. The sequence goes on from WFWT01000022.1 coordinate 12,419, forward strand.
GCACCGCGTGGGGGAAATCCGCGGCCTGCGCTTCTCGCACAATGCATTCGGCCTTGGCCATAAGGACTTCTCCCTTACGGAGCCTCTTCCAGACGCACAACCAGCTCCAACCGGCGACCGTCTCGCAGGATGGTCAACCGTACAGTATCCCCCACTTGTTTCTCGACTTCCAGGTAATCCTGAAGCGCGTCCCAATCCTTGACCTTTTGCCCATCCACGGCCAGGATAATGTCGCCCCCTGCCAGCAGCAAGGTATTACCGACGAGAACCTGGTATTGTGCACCGCGCAGGCCCGCTTTGGCAGCCGGACTGTTGCGGTACACACGTGCTACTAAGAGACCCTCCTGAACAGGCAGTTCCAGCGCGCGGGCCAGACGAGGGGTAATAGTATATCCAATGGCGCCCAGCCAGGGATGGGGGTAATACCCCTTCTCAATAAGGGCAGGGACCACGCGTTTGACGGTGTTCACAGGAATCGCAAAACCGATACCTACAGACGCGCCGGTAGGGCTGTAAATCGCGGTGTTCACCCCGATGAGACGTCCATCGCCATCCAGGAGGGGACCGCCGGAGTTGCCGCGATTGATGGCCACATCGGTCTGAATGGCCCGTCGCAACCGCCGATTGTTGCCCAAGTCCAGCGTCCGGTTGAGCGCGGAGATCACGCCCGCGGTCAGGGTGCGGTCAAAACGGCCAAAGGGATTGCCAATGGCAATGGCCCGCTGTCCTACCTGCAGCTGGTCAGAATCGCCCAACCGCTCCGAAAGGGGGATCAGGCCCGGAGGCACCCGGGGAACCCGCAACACCGCCAGGTCATTCGCAGGGTCGACCCCTACAACCTCGGCAGGCAGGACGTCCTCATCGCTAAAACTCACTTCAATGCTCTCCGCGCCTTCGATCACGTGATAATTGGTAACGATGTGACCCGCCCGGTCCCAAAGGAACCCCGAGCCCGCGCCCTCGGAAGGTACAGGGCCGAAGAAGAAGGAATACTCTATTACTCGGGTGGTGATGTTCACCACCGAAGGGCCTATATCCCGGTAAACGCGGATGATGCGCTGTTCCCCCACGTCCGGTCCCAGAGTGGGGGACGGTGTAGGAGGGGGCAAGGTACCTTGAGGGGACGGGGAGGGTTCCAAAGGAGGGGCAGGGGTGACCCGCGTGGGCTCGACACGTGTAGGCGCAGACGTGTTCTCCTCTTGAAAGGAGGTCATGGGCGGGGAAAAGGTAACCTGAACACACCCCAGCAACAGCAATATCGGTAACACGACAACCCACGCCCTTTTCCATCGCATGTCCCCTTTCCTCCCCTGGCCTATCCTGGCAGGCCAACCACCGCCTTCAACGTCGGCTGTACCACGCCCGGCACGTGTACACCCCCTCATTGTACCGCACACCCAGGACAAAGTAGAAAGCCCCGGGGGCTTGCGCAGGCGCAGGTTGCGCGGATGTGCAGGCTGCCGTGGGTGGTTTCGTTGCTTCACCCTGTGCGGTGAGGGGTTAACCCGTCTTCCCCGACGAGGAGGACAGGTTCAACAGCTCTTGAAGGGCGGCCACGTGCTCTTCAAAGGCGCGACGGCCGGCCTCGGTAATGGAGACAAAGGTCTTAGGCCGGCGCATGACAAAGGTTTTTTCAACCTGAATATATCCGGCGTTCTCCAGTTTGGAAAGGTGGGTACTCAGGTTCCCGTCCGTCACGTCGAGCATATCCCGCAGCGCGGTGAAGTCGAGGCTGGCGTCGGGGGGCAGGGCCGCGAGGGCGGCCATAATGCGCAGCCGCACCGGCTGGTGGATCAGGTCGTCAAAGCGCGGCATGGTTCACCTCCAGGCCCACAAGATGTAGAGCCCCGCGGCCACCAAGCTTCCCCCGCCCAAGATGGCCATCCACAGGTTAAACCACGCCGGAAAGATGATATATCCCACCACGATAAAGGCTGTGACCACCAAACCCAGCGTGCTCAGAAACCGGCTCCGGTAAAAGAGGCCGCTGACCACGTACCCAAACATGGCCCAAAGGGCTATCACCATGCTCAGCAACATCCCCGTAGGCCGGGTGACGTAGATGAACAGGCCGGCATAGAGCACCAAGGCCATCCAGAACCAGCCCACCGTCGCCCCCGATTGCCAGTGAATGCCGCTTTTGCGGATGCGGCGCACGATGTACAGGGTGCCCAGAAGGCCCAGTACGTCCAGGACAAGCCATATCTTGCTTAAAATGTTCGGGTCGCGGACGAAGTGGCCCGCGCCAAAACCCAGCACCCACACGATACCCCACACGAGAATGAAGTACGGCGTCCCACCGTGAGCCGCCATACGCCGCATCTGCCGGGTAGTTTCCTCAATCATGGCGAGAGCAGCTTTGGCCTCATCGGGCGTAAGGGGAACACGAGGTTCGTCCATGGTACACCTCCAAGTGTTGGATGTCCGCTTTTCGCCAACGATCAGGCCTCCCGGTGATGTCGGGTGTAGGTGAGAAAGACGTCCTCCAGGGAAGCCGCGCGAGCGCGGATGGCCCGGTAGTGGATACCCTGTCTCCGCAACGCGGCCAACACCGTCTCCAGGGCCACGGGGTCGGACAATTCCAGCACCAGCACGCCGTTCTCGGCTGCTGCCCGCCGCACGCCGGGCAGCGTGGTTAGATCTGTGGGAAGCACCACACCGTCCACAGGCTCTACCTCGACCTGAAAGGCCCAATCCAAGGCGCGCACCAGTTCCAGGGGGTGACCCTGGGCCACCACACGGCCCCGATCCAGAATAACCACGCGGTCACACAACGCCTGGGCCTCTTCCAGGTAATGGGAGGTCAGGACAATGGTTTTACCCTGACCGCGCAGTTCCTGCAAAAAGGCCCAGATATCGCGGCGAATGTGTGCGTCCAGGCCGGTGGTGATTTCGTCCAGGAAAACGACGTCGGGGTCGTTCAGCAGAGCCAGCGCGGCAAAGACCCGTTGCTTCTGCCCGCCGGAAAGTTGACCGAAGAAGGTGTCCGCCTGCGCTTTCAGGTCCAGACGGGTGAGCAGCTCTTCGACAGGTCGTGTGTGAGGATAAAAGGACGCAAAGAGGGTAAAAATTTCCCGTACTTTGAGTCGCGCGGGCAAGGTGGCTTCCTGTAACTGCACGCCGATGCGATAGACCAAATCGTCATAGTCCGTGATGGGATTCCGACCCAGCACCTGTAGCGTGCCGGCATCGGGTACCCGAAGGCCTTCCAGACACTCCAGGGTCGTGGTCTTGCCCGCGCCGTTGGGGCCAAGCACGCCGAAGATCTCCCCGCGTCGCACGGTGAAGGAAAGGCCATCCACCGCTCGAATCGAACCGTAGGCCTTGACCAAGCCTTCTACCCGGATGACCTCATCCTCTGCAGTGGGAGAGGGAGGTATCGACCGACGGCCGCGGGACAGAACGCCGCGTTCATCCCCCCACCGGAAGCCGCGAACGGCCAGCGCGCCGAACACTCCCGTCAAGCCAAGCAAGTACAATAGCGCCTGACCCACCGAAACGTGGGCAAACCAAGTGCGACCCAGGAATTCCGTGCCCGTGTAGGAGTGTAGGGTCAGGCGCAGCGCTTCGGATGGGGTCAGTGGACCTGAGAACCACAGTTCGGTGAGCATATCGTTCGCGAAGGTCATGGGAAACACGTCGGAGATGAACTTAAGGAAAGGCGGCAAACCCTTGCGTGGGCCGAACCCGCCGCTCAAGAAGAGCATAGGGAAGAAGAGAAGGCTCCCCGCGGCCTGAGCAGTCCGCGCGGTGGGGGTCACCCCGGCCAGACCGAACCCCAAGGCGAAGAAAGCGGAGTACACCACGAGAAGAGCGACCAGCACCATGGGCGTCGCGCCGTCGTAGCGCAGACCGAACAGCAGGTGCTCGGTGGGCAGGAGCAGAGCTAAAGCGATCAGCCACAGCATGAGACCGGTGACATACTGGGCAACGAAAATGTACACCGGGCGAATAGGATGAGTGTGGTAATACTTGAGTGCCCCGCTTTCACGTAGGGACGTCATATAAGGGTAAAGTCCCATCAGACCCTGGGTGGCCACGATCAGCACCAGCACTGAAGGCAACATGAGGTCTAGAACACGGACTTCCAGACCCCGATCGGTGGTGAAGGCCACCTGTGCGCCCCAGGAGTAACCCGCCACAACAACCAGCAACACGGGGAAGAGCAGGGTAAAGAAAAAGGCCGCCGGTTCCCGCAAGTAAAGTTTCATTTCGGTCCAAATCATGGTGGGTAAGGCTTTCATGTTCTCCCTCCTTTCGCTGTGGTGCAGTGTACTTTGTAGTACAAAGTATATTATGGAGCAGAGTAAATGGCAAGTTTGGTGGGGGGTGTGGGGCGTGTTGCGTGTTGCGTGTTGCGTGGGGGTTATTCGCGAGGTGGCGGCCACCGGTACGCACGCTGCAGAATCTGGCGGTAGCGTTCGATTTCCGCCTCCCAGCGGGTGTCGTCCCACCCCAGCCAGGTTTGGCACCACGGTTTGAGGCGCGGCAGGAGGGCCAGGCCGCCGTCGGGCAGCAGCAGGCCCACGCGCACGCGGCGCAGGAGCAGGTCCTCCAG
>WFWT01000023.1 GCA_015490995.1 Anaerolineae bacterium
CGCCCACCGCAACCCCCACCCCATCACCTACGCCAACATCCACTGCAACGCCGACACCCACACCCACAGCCACACCGACCGCAACGCCGACCCCTACCCCCGCCTGTGAACAAGACTGCGAAATCGTGATTGCCGGACGCTTGTTCCTGGACGCAGACGGCGATCAAACATATAACCCTGATGCGGACGTCCCCGTAGCGTACATGCCGTTAAGCCTGCGCTCCAGGGACAACGCCCTAATATACTTCACCACAACCTCGCGAGAAGGGGCATTCATCTTCCCGCCGGTGCCTCCCGCCCGCTACGTCCTGTACTTGGGTCCCCCCACCGCCACCGCGTTCCCCCTTTACGAGCTAGCTCCCCCCTTACAAGGACGGGTGGAAGTGCTCATCGGCCGACAACTCGCCACGCGGGTACACGTGCCCTACATTCAGTGGGGACCGTAAAGGGGGATAATGAGATGAAGCCCCTCTACACCAAGGACTCAAGGCGCACAACCGTTCACTCCACCTGGTGGGATAGGGGCTTTCGGGCCTCTTCGAGCCAATGACGGGCAGCCTGAGGCAAATGACTGAGCGGTGCACGCTGCACTGTGCAGGGAGGTAACGCGTCCAAAAACAACCGACCGTACAACTTGGTGTCCACCCGGCGATCGAGAATCACCACCACCCCCCGATCGGTGCTGCTGCGAATCAGTCGACCAAATCCCTGGCGAAACCGTAAAATGGCTTGAGGCACCTGATACTCGCGGAAGGGATCATCGTACATCTCTGCTCGTGCCTGGATCACGGGGTCGGAAGGCACCGAAAAGGGCAAGCGAGCGATTACCAGCACGCTCAACGCCTCACCAGGGATATCCACCCCCTCCCAAAAGGACCGGGTACCTAACAGCACCGCCTGTTCCGTGGCGCGGAAATTCTCGAGTACCTGGGTCCGCCCTCCCATGCCCTGTTCGTACACCGTAATACCCACCTGCTGAAGGACAGGACCGATCGCCTCCGCCGTACGGCGCAACTGGCTGTACGAGGTGAAGAGGACCAGCATTCGCCCGTGGGTGGCCTTGGCCAGCGCAATTAACGCTTCTTCCACCATGCGCTGATACCCAGGCCGATTAGGCTCCGGAATGTCGGTAGGGATGTAAAGCAACGTGGACTGCACGTAGTCGTAAGGTGACCCTAGCGAAAGCTCTTCGGCCTCCCACGCGCTGAGGCGTTCCCGAAAATAGTCGAAGGAATCACCGGTGCGGAGCGTCGCGCTGGTCATGATCACCGAGCGCTTGGGCTCCCACAGGTGCTGTCGCACGAGACTACCCACGTGCAAAGGGGCCGTGTGCAGGGTGATAGTACGATCATCGGCGGCTTCCTCCAGCCAATACACATAATCGTCAAGGGGCTCACTCACAAAACGGGTCACCTGCTGCACCATCTCTTGCAAGCGGGTCACCGTCCCTCGCACGTCCAGGGCAACCTGGGCCATCTCCTCGTTGATGAAGTGGTTCGCGTACAGTTCCAGCCGAGCGCCTAACCGACTCAAGTCCGCTATTAAAGCCTCGAACCGGCGTAAACAGCTCTCCCACGAGATCTCCACGTGAGACCAAGCGGGTTGAAGGCGTTCGGTGGGCGTTAACCGTAGGCGCCGATCGTATGCCCCCACCTCCTGGACGCCGTGCTCCCGGACAAACCGGGCCACATCATCCCAAAAACGGTGCAGGGAAGGCTCCAACTGGCGAATACCCTCCGCGATTTGATTGGCCAAACTGCTCAACTCGGCGGCCCGCTCCGTTCCAATTTCCAGCGGTCGGCTACAGGCCTGGACCATGGCCAACAGATTATGCGCCCGGGGAGAACGGGGATTGTGAATGCCGTACAGCAGCTGTTGCATTTCCACAGCGCCCAGTCGATACCCCAGCTGCTGGGTAACGGCCTCTTCCAGGTGATGTGCTTCGTCAATGATGAGGTGGTTGAAAGGCGGCAACACGCGATTTTCCACGTTCGTATCCGCCAGGAGCAACGCGTGGTTAATGATTACCAGATGAGAGCGTTCCGCCCGATCGCGCGCGAGGTAATAGAAATCTCCGGCCTCCTGGCACCGCTCCCGGGTACAGGTGTTAGGGTCACTGGCCACCTGGGGCCAGAAGAGACGCTGCTCGTCCTGGGTGAGGCCCAGCTCGGCCACATCACCGGTAGCGGTGTGGGCCAGCCAAATTAGCACTTTAACGGCGAAGGTAATGGCCTGGGGGGAAAGGTGAGACCGCGCGATGAACTCATGCAGGCGACGTACACATAAGTAGTTGTTACGCCCTTTCAGCACGGTAGCATACACCGGGAAGGGAACCACCTGTTGCAGCAACGGAAGGTCCTTTTGGAAGAGCTGGTCCTGCAGGTTAATGGTATGGGTGGCGATGAGAACCCGTTCTTGGTTGTGATGGGCGAAATACGCGGCGGGGATTAGGTAAGCCAAGGACTTGCCGGTGCCTGTGCCGGCCTCTACCAACAGGTGATGGCCTTCGTTAAGGGCACGGGTGACCTCTCGCAGCATGTGAACCTGCTGCGGCCGATGCTCATACCCACGCATAGCTCGGGCAAGGGGACCTTCGGGCTCGAGGAGAGTGGCCAGGGTGTCTTCGGATATCGGCTCTACCGCGCCCCCCGGCGTGAGCACCGGCGCGGTTGGCGGAGGCGCGAAGGGCAACTTGATGTCGGTACGCGGGCGCAAGGAGCGAACATCCTCCTTGCGGCGCAACCGACGACGCCGATGCTCTTCTCGCATCCACACAAAGAAGGGCGTGTAGGGCCAGGCGGTACCCTCGCACAGCCGGGCAACGGCCTGGTGCACCGGCCACGGCAACTGAACCCCCCGTTCCAAAAGCGTGGCGAAGATCAAGGCGGTGGCCCGGGCATCATCCAGGGCGCGATGCGCGTCCTGCAACGGCACCCCCAGCGTCCGGGCCAGAAAGCCAAGGTTATAACGGCCCAGACCGGGCAACAACATTGTGGCCAGATCAAAGGTGTCCAGGGGCTGACCGGGTAAGGTTACGCCGTGGGTGCGCAAAAAACTTAGGTCAAATTGCACATTGTGTCCCACGACCGGCGCGTCCCCCACAAAGGCCACCAGCTGTGGACGCACTTCCTCCCATGAGGGAGCCTCCCGCAACATCGCGTCATCTATGCCGGTGAGTTGGGAAATCCGGTACGCGAGCCCTCGGCCGGGGTTCACCAGATGCTGAAATTCATCCAGGATGGTCCCATCCCATCGAAAACGCACCGCGCCCACCTCGATGATACGGTCACGGTGCGGGTCCAAACCGGTGGTTTCCAGGTCTAAAGCCACCAGAATCAGATCATCGACGTGGGGCATCGTCAGGTGTACCTTTCCGTTGTGCGCGTGTCACGATACGGGCGTCAGTTTATCCTGAACCAGGCTGGCCAGAAAGGTCCGCCGTCCCCCGGTGGGAAAATCAACTACGATGCGCTGATCACCGTTCTCTTCGGGCACGACATCGACCACGATGCCTTGACCGAAATGTGGGTGCTGGACGGTCATACCGGGGGTCAAAGCCAGGGCAGAAGGGGCCGCTTGCCGAACCTCACGACGGGCCGCCCGCTGTGCTCGCGTTTCCCGATCCCGCCACTTATCCGCGAACACGCGGAGGTCTTCGGGCCGTCGCACCCTGTCGCGAAGGTCCAACAAGCGCTGCCGTGCCCGGGCGAGCTGGTCCATGCGTCGCACTTTCTCATCGTGGGGCACGTTTTGAGCATGGGCCAACCGACGCATCGCGGTCCCTAATCTCTGGTATAACCGTTCCAGCTCCTTGCGGGGCTCCGACGCGGCCAGATTGACCGCCACCAGGGTCACCCCATGGGCCTCGCAAACCGCCATCCGCGCCTGCTCTCGTCGCCGGGCGGCGTCCACCTCCTGGTCAGACAACCGACGACGCCGTGCAGCAGGCTGACTGCCCACAAATTGCACGGCCAAGGCCAGCTCAGGGTAATACAGGTCCAACGAAAGGCGTCGTCCTGTCTCGGGGTTGACTAACCAGGAGGGAGAGACGTTTTCCTGCACCCGCGCGTCTGCCAGAGCCTCGTACAGGATCTCTCGCCACGCCAACCACATTATTCCGGTATTCATGGACATCCGCTGCCTGCACCTTGTGGGGAAGATGAACCTAAATCTGAGGCAAACTACGCCGGATCACTTCCAAGTTGTCCAGGGCACGGCCGGCCCCAATCGCCACGCAGGCGATGGGATCGTCCGCAACGTACACGGGAACCCCGGTCTTCTTCACCAACAACCGGTCAATCTGGCGCAGCAAGGCCGTGCCACCGGTGAGCACCATGCCGCGGTCGATGATGTCCGCGGCCAACTCGGGAGGGGTCTTTTCCAGCGTTTCCCGCACAGAATCCACGATGATGGACAACGGTTCCTCGATGGCCTCTACCACTTCACTTGTCGTCAGGGTAATAGTGCGCGGCAGGCCGGTCACCTGATCCCGGCCTTTAACTTCCATGCTCAACTCCTCTTCCAAGGGCAAAGCGCTCCCTATTTCGATCTTCACCGCTTCCGCCGTTTGCTGACCGATGGTGAGGTTATACTTGCGCCGCACATACGCGATGATGGCCTCATCCAGCCGGTTGCCTCCGACTCGTACCGAGCTCCAGGTAACAATGTCTCCCACCGATATTACGGCAGACTCCGTGGTACCGCCCCCCAGGTCCACCACCATGTTGCCTGTAGGGGTCTCGATAGGGAGTCCGGCCCCTAGGGCCGCGGCCAAGGGTTCAGGAATGAGGAACGCCTCCTTAGCTCCGGCTTGTAACGCGGCATCGTACACGGCACGGGCCTCCACACTGGTCACCCCGCGGGGAACACTGACCATCAACACCGGCCGCACCATCCGGAAGCGTCCCAACACACGACGGATAAAATAAGCGAGCATCTTCTCGGTAACCTCGTAATCCGCAATGACCCCGTCCTTCAGGGGGTAAGCGATCTCAATGCTTTCCGGGTTACGACCAACCATTTCGCGCGCTTCCTGGCCGATGGCCACGATCTTGCTATCCCGTCGGGCGATGGCGACCACAGAAGGTTCGTGCAGGACAATACCCCGACCCTTCATGTACACCAGAACGTTGACCGTGCCCAGGTCAATGCCGATATATCGCTCAAACATGCCCGTGCTCCATTCCTCGTGAAGGTGATGGCGGCCCTGTTCGGACAAGCCCATGGCCGGACCACCGGTATTCTACCGCCGGTTGGACATCTCAAGCCAACCCACCTTGAACGAGCGCATGGCTCAAGGGGAGCACCGCCCAATTGAGGTCCCAACCCTGTCACCGGGAGCCAGCAAAAAACGCCGGACCCCCGTTCCCATGCGGGTCCGAGGTGTCCGGCGCGGGCCTGCCAAGTGTGCAACCGGCTATCAGTCGCCTCGTGATTCGGTATCCTCGCCGGAGGGAAAACCCACAGGCCGCGGCCGGCGGCGACGGGCCACGCGCAGGCGGACGTACGCCTTGCGCAGGCTGAGCTCCAGCTGACGCCGTTGTTCCGGCGGTACCCCTTCCTTCAACAAGCGCTCCGCCCGCTGACGGGCTGCCTCGGCCCGGGCGATGTCGATCTCATCATCCCGTTCGGCCGCGTCCGCCAGCACGACCACCTTGTCGGGCCGCACCTCGGCCACTCCACCGCCCACCGCGTAGTAGATCTCCTCACCGTCCGGACGGCGGATCAGCAACTCGCCTGGCTGTAACAACGTCATCAGCGGCGCATGACGCGGGAGAATGGTCATCACTCCTGCCGCGCCGGGCAACGTGACAGAGCGGACATCCTCACTGAACGCGAGCCGTTCCGGCGTCACAATCTCCAGGCGGATGGTCTCCATGCATCCCTCCTCAGGCACGCCCTTCCTTGCGCATGCGCTCCGCCTCTTCGATGACCTCCTCGATCGTGCCCTTCATGTAGAAAGCCTGCTCAGGAACATCGTCCAGCTCGCCGTCCAAGATCATCTTAAAACCGCGAATGGTATCTTCAATCCGCACGTACCGCCCAGGCCGGCCGGTGAACTGCTCGGCCACGAACATGGGCTGGGTGAGGAAGCGCTGGATCTTACGAGCTCGCGCGACGGTGATCTTGTCCTCCTCGCTCAGCTCCTCGACCCCCAGAATGGCAATGATGTCCTGCAAGTCCTTGTATCGCTGGAGGGTTTGCTGGACACCCCGGGCTACCTGGTAGTGCTCCTCACCGATGATGTGCGGTTGGAGGATACGAGAGGTGGACGCCAATGGGTCCACCGCGGGGTAAAGCCCCTGGGCGGCCAGCGAACGTTCCAAGGAGATGGTCGCGTCCAGATGGGCAAAGGTGGTCGCCGGCGCAGGGTCGGTGAAGTCATCCGCAGGCACGTAGATGGCCTGCATGGATGTAATGGCCCCCTTAGTGGTGGAGGTAATGCGCTCCTGCAATTCACCCATATCGGTGCCTAGGGTGGGCTGGTATCCGACGGCCGAAGGCATTCGGCCCAGGAGGGAGGATACCTCTGAACCTGCCTGCACAAAGCGGAAAATGTTGTCGATGAAGAGGAGGACATCCCGCCCCTCATCCCGGAAGTACTCTGCCATGGTCACTCCCGTGAGGCCCACGCGCAATCGCACCCCGGGAGGCTCGTTCATCTGTCCGAACACCATCACGGTGCTACCGATAACACCCGACTCGCGCATCTCCAGCCACAGGTCATTGCCCTCGCGACTGCGCTCACCCACCCCTGCGAAGACGGAATACCCTTTGTGGACGGTCGCGATGTTGCGGATCAGCTCCATGATGATCACCGTTTTGCCCACTCCGGCGCCGCCAAAGACCCCGACCTTACCACCTCGGGTAAAGGGCGCGATCAGGTCGATTACCTTTAGTCCGGTCTCAAAGAACTCCGGCTTGGTGGACTGTTCGACCAACGGGGGGGCCGGGCGGTGAATGGGATAATATGTGTCCGTCTCCACAGGCCCCTGTTCGTCAATGGGTTCACCCACCACGTTGAACACACGGCCCAGCGTAGCCGGCCCGACGGGCACCTTAATGGGCTCCCCCGTGTTGTACGCCTTCATTCCCCGCCGCAGGCCATCCGTTGGCCCCATGGCCATGGTCTTGACCCAGTTGTTTCCCATCTGGTACTGCACCTCGCAGACGAGACGCGTGCCATCGTCCATGGGGATGATGACCGCGTCGTAGACGTTCGGCAATTCCCCTTCCGGGAATTCAATGTCTACCACTGGACCGATGACCTGACGAATTCGCCCTACCGACTTGTACTGGAAATCCATTGCGTCCCCCTCCTCGGTTACATCTCCTCCTGGGCCTTGCGCAGCGCCTCCGCGCCGCCGGCGATGTCCATAATCTCCTTGGTAATGCGCTCTTGTCGCGCTTTGTTGTAGCTTAAGGTCAACACGTCTACCAGTTCTAACGCGGCTTCCGTCGCATTGCGCATGGCCACCATACGTGCCGCGTGCTCACTGGCAATGGACTCGTACAGGGCCTGTAAAATCTGTAGCTCCACAAACCGGTATAACACCAGGCTAAGTATGGTGTCCGGATCCGGCTCAAAAATGTAATCGGGAGACCAAGGGACCTCAGGTTTGATGGGCTCAATAGGTAACAGTTGCTTCACCGTGGGAACCTGGCGCAGCACGTTGACAAAATCGGTGTAACACAGATACACCGCATCCACCCGCTCGGCAACAAATTCATCGGTAGCGACCCGGGCAATGGGGGCCACATCCATCGACGTGGGGCGGTCTCCCAACCGGACAAACTCGGCAATGACGTTGTAACCATACCGCGCCATGTAATCCCGCCCTTTGCGCCCCACCGTAATCCAGGTCGCCGGTTTGCCCAGATCCTCGGCGAAGTGCAAGGCTGCCCGGATCATGTTCGAGTTAAACCCACCGGCCAACCCCCGGTCGGCTGTAATAAGGACGTAAAGCACGCGCTCTACCGGCCGAACCTGCAAGAGCGGGTGCAACGGCCGCCCTTCCCGCGGCAAATAAGCGAGGAAATTCAGCACTTCCTGGGCTTTCTGAGCATAGGGCCGGGTAGCCAGAACCTGTTGTTGCGCGCGCCGCATCTTGGAGGCGGAGACCGCCTCCATCGCCTTGGTCACCTGAGCAATGTTCTTCACACTGCGGATGCGGCGTTTGATTTCACGATCACGGGCCACGGTTTGTCTCCCACCGTCGTGCGATATCTACTGCCTGATACCCCACGGCACTGCCTGGCCTCAGGTATCAGGTACTGAACACGGTTATTCAAACGTGCTGTTAAACTCGCTCAAGGCCGCCTTAAGGGCCTCAATAGTCTCGTCACTCATCTTCTCACCGGTGCTGATAATGCGCACCAGTTCCGGATGGGTGGCTTCCACCCAGCGCAAGAACTGCTCCTTCCACTCCTGAATGCGCTCCACCGCGATCCCGTCCAGGAAACCGTTGGTCACCGCGAAGATGAGCATCACTTGATGGGCTAACGGCATCGGGCTGTATTGAGGCTGTTTGAGGATCTCCATTGCCCGACGCCCACGTTCCAGCTGTCGCTGGGTAACGGGGTCTAGATCGGAGCCGAACTGGGCAAACGCGGCCAGTTCCCGGTATTGAGCCAGCTCCAAGCGCAACCGCCCTGCCACCTGTTTCATCACCGGCCGCTGGGCAGCACCTCCTACGCGGGACACAGAAATGCCTACGTTCAGGGCGGGACGGAAGCCCGCGTAGAAGAGCTCCGGCTCCAGGTAGATCTGGCCGTCGGTAATGGAGATGACGTTGGTAGGAATGTAAGCGGAAACGTCACCCAGCTGAGTCTCGATGATGGGCAACGCCGTCAGAGACCCACCGGAGTCGGGCAATTGTTTGATCGCGTACCCCTCGCCCAGCGCTTTGAGGTCCTCTTCCGCCTCCTTAAGCTCCACCTCACCCCGGTAGATCCGGCCGTTGACGCCCGGACGGCGGGGCTCTTCGTCCTCCCGGACGATAACAAACTCCCGCGCGAGCTTAGCAGCCCGTTCCAGGAGACGGGAATGGAGGTAGAACACATCGCCGGGGTACGCCTCGCGGCCCGGGGGACGGCGCAGGAGCAAGGAGACCTGACGATACGCCCACGCGTGCTTGGTGAGGTCGTCGTAGACGATCAGGACATCCTTGCCCTGTTCCATGAACTCTTCGCCGATAGCACACCCGGCATAAGGGGCCAGGTACTGCAACGTCGCGGGCTCAGATGCGGTGGCCGCGACCACGATGGAATACTCCATCGCACCGTACTCTTCCAAGGTGGCCACCACCTGAGCGACCTGCGACCGCTTCTGGCCAATGGCCACGTAGATACAGATCATGTCCTGGCCCTTCTGGTTGATGATGGTGTCAATGGCCAGGGCTGTCTTGCCGGTTTGGCGGTCGCCAATGATCAGCTCACGCTGACCACGGCCAATGGGGATCATCGAGTCGATAGCAATGATCCCGGTCTGTACAGGGGTGTTTACCGGCTCCCGGTACACCACGCCTGGCGCAATGCGCTCCACCGGACGGTATTTGTCCGTCTCAATGGGCCCCTTACCGTCGATCGGCTGCCCCACCGCGTTCACCACCCGACCCAGCAACGCGTCCCCGACCGGCACCGAAGCGATGCGCCCCGTTGACCGCACCAGCTGCCCCTCTTCGATGCCGCGGTAATCCCCCATGATGATGACACCCACGGTATCGGCTTCTAGGTTGAAGACGATACCCAGCGTGCCATCCTCAAACTCCACCAGCTCGCTCATCATCGCGTTGCTGAGGCCAGTCACACGGGCGATACCATCACCCACGTAGGTGACGGTACCCACGTCCACCGTGCGGACAGTAGGCTCGAACAAGAGAATCTGGCGCTTCAGCTCTTCCGCGATCTGGTCCATTCGCACCGCCATTGACATTCCTCCTTGACATTCTGCCCGTCACCCTTCCGCGCGCTACCCCAGGACACCGATGCCCCACACCGCCAGTGGCGTCCCGGCCACCACTGCGCTAGACGAGCATCTGTACACGCTGGCGCAACTCCTCTAGGCGGCTACGGAGACTGTAATCCAGCAACGTATCGCCAATGCGCACCACCAACCCTCCCAGGATGTCGGGGTCCACCTTATAGGCAAAGGTGAGGTTCTCCCCGAACCGCGCCCGCAACTTGGCCTCCAGCTGTTGCCGCTCATCGCCGGTCAGCGGCACAGCCGACGTGACCTCCGCTACCCGTTCCTCCTCCTCGCGAGTAGCCATCACCTCCCGCGCGTGGCGGACGATCTCGTCCAGGTAGCCGAGGTCCTGGCGGGACGCCAGCAAACCGAGGAACTTTTTCACCGCCTCGGGGGTATCGCCCGGGACGATCTCCGTGAGCACCCGGTATTTCTCGGCCACATCCCGGCCTGGATCTTCCAGAATTTCCCGGACGCGGTCATCCTCCTGGAGGCGTTGCTGGACGTGTTGCAGCACGCCCAGAGTTTCCTCCACCACAGCCTCTAACAGGGCTGTAGCGTAAGCCTGCACTTCCTTCTCTCGTCGGGTCACAGCTCACTCGCCAGGAACCGTTCAATGATTTGATGCTGTTTTTGTTCGTCCAAGGACTCGCCCACCACCTTCTGGGCGACCAGCAGGCTGAGCTCCGCGATCTGGCGCCGTGCGTCGTGAAGAATGCGTTCCCGTTCCTGTTGGGCCTGTTCACGGGCCTCGGCCAAAATCCGTTCCGCCTCCGCGCGCGCTTCGGCCAAGATCTGCTCGCGGAGCTGTTCGGCCTGTCGCGTCGCGGCGGCCACCCGCTCCTGGGCCCTGCGACGCTCCTCTTCCAGCTGCTTTTCCAGCTCCGCCCGCTGGCGAGCTGCTTCCTCGCGCGCCAGTTCCGCCGCCTTGAGGCCCTCCTCAATGCGGCGCCGGCGCTCGGCCAGCATGTTCAACACCGGTCGATACACAAACCGGTGCAGCAAGAACACCAACAACAAGAAGTGAACAATATACGTCAGCAAAAAGGGACCGTTAATGCCCAGGGACACTAATGCCTCCACCGGTCGCCCTCCTTATGCCACGGTGTGCATGCAGGATTACACGAACAGGAGCAATAACGCAATAACCAACGCGTAAATCGCAATGGCCTCGGCAAACGCGATGCCCAAAATCATGTTGGTGCGGATCTCACCCGCAGCTTCAGGGTTCCGCGCCATGCCCTGCAACGCGCCCAACACCACCAGACCAACACCAATACCAGGGCCAATGGCCCCCAACCCGATAGCCAGACCGGAAGCCAGATTTTCCATGGCGACCTTCCCTCCTTTTCACATTTTCGTAATGTAAATGTCACTATGTGCACCCTTAACCCAAGTAAGCGACCTCGCTTAATGGTGGTCGTGGCTAATCACAGCGATGGACAGAAAGACCAAAGCCAGCGCCGCGAACACAAAGGCCTGAATCAAGCCCACAAACACTTCCAACGCGAAGAAGGGCAGCGGCACTAGCAGGGGCACCAGGTAGGGCATCACAAAGAGCAACACCGTTCCGGCGAACAGGTTCCCAAACAACCGGAAGGAGAAGGAAATGATCTTGGCGAACTCGCTGATGATCTCCAAGATACCTACCATGAAGTCCATGAAGCTGTTGAAGTTGATGAAGCGCTTAAAATAGGCCAATCCCAGCGCCCGCACACCGCTGATCTGAACGTACACCATGGTTACGAGGGCCATAGAAAGGGGCACGTTCAGGTCCGTAGTTGCCGTCCGCAACCAGGGCACCAATATGTACTCCCCAGGCTCCCGCACCAGCGTGTAGAACCCCGGGAGCAGCTCCCGCTTGGCCCATCCCCCTTCACCATGAGCTTTGGTGATCCAACCGACTGACTCAATGCCCGGAACCAATTCCCACCAGTTGGCCACCAACGTGAAGATGAAAATGGTCATCACCAGGGGGAAGAAGCGGGGGGCATTCTCTTTGCCGGCCACGTCTTCCGTAAAGCCGTAGAAGAACTCGATCAGCGCCTCCACCGCGTTTTGCAGGCCCCGGGGTACCAACTCCATGTTGCGCAGGGCCGTGACGAAAATCACCAACAGCGTGAGATCCACCATTAATGTGGCCAACATCGAATTGGTGAAGGGGAACCCTCCCTCACATGCTAAGCCCTTCTTCCCTTCCACCAGCTGGCCGCCAATACAGAAAATAGGTTCCGCGGGCAAAATAATGGCCGGGAGGGGCACCGGAATGACAAACGCGCTGCCCACCATCACGAGCAGCACCAGGAGGACCACACCTATCACCTTCGGACGGAACACGTTCCCCACGAATGGCCTCCTTCACGTCGTTGTGTCGTTGGTTTTCACGTCACAAACTCACGGGCAGAATAAGTTTCCGGGAGCCCAAACTCGGACGGGATTATAATAGGGCTCTGTTGGATAACCAAATCCGACCACAGGTTTTGCGCACGGCTTCACAACTTCCGCTCAAGGCGCGGCGCTACCCACCCACACCTGGAACGTGGTCCACGCGCCCGTATCTTCCCAGAATTCCACGGCGAACACATCCGTCTCGCCCGGGTCCAAATGGTAGGTCAAGGGATAGGAAAAACTGGCGTTCACAATGCGACCTTGGGCGTCATAGAGCGCGCCCACTATCCGGACAAAGGGCACACGCCGCGGGCCGTCGTTTCGCACCCACCCGCGCAGGGTCACATGTGACCGGTGATTCCACAAGGGTTGCACCCCACCGATCACCACATCCCGCAACACCGTATCGGCAGGCGCCACCCGATACCGGCTGGCAACCTGCCAGCGGTCCACCTCCCGGGGCCCCTCGGCCAGGCGAACGGTAAAGGGTGACCGTTCCCCCGGCGGGATCACCTCTCGCAGGATCTGCCCCTGGGCCACGTTGATCACCCGCCCCCTCGCGTCGTAGAAGGTCACCACCACCTGATGTCGATATACCGGCACACTCAGGGGATTAACCACCTCTCCCACCAAGAAGAGCGTCCCATCGGACAGAGAGAACTCCCGCGCGGTGACGGACAACGGAGGCATGGGCTCAACCTCCCCGGGTTGGACCGTCACCGAAAGGGTGTAGGTCACCACGCCGGGTATCGTCGGCACCAACAGGTGAAAGGGGGCCCGGTCACCTGGCCACAAAGGCACACTCTGGACGTAACCGATGTCTTGAGCGACGGCCCGCCCCTGAGCATCCTGGAAAGTAGCCGTCACCTGGACGGCTTGCAGGGGCACGCCGCTGGTGTTCTCCACCTCACCCACGACGTTGATCCACTGTCCGTCCCCACTCAAGTACCACGAGGAGCTGCGGACTACCGCGCGCGGCCGTCCGATATCCGGCCCCAAAGTGTTGGACAGAAGTAACGGCAACCACAGGGACGCCACCACGCTGGCCACGATGCCCGCATGGCGCAGCGCGGCCACGGCGCCCCAGATACCTGTCACTGCACAACCTCCCAGAAGAACTCCCGGATGAAATCCTCGGCCAGGGCCTGGGTCGTGGCCTCGTCCCCCCACGGCGGCGACGTCACCTTAAACATCACGATGCCCTGAGCAAGGTCACGGGCCGTGTTGGGCCACACGTAGAAATAGAGCACCAAATGCTCCCACTCCCCCTTACGGGCCCTCACGCGCAACGCACGCAGCGATCCCCGCTGTAGCGGTACCTCCACGCTGTCCAGGTTGGTCTGCCACCCGTCGGCAATGTAACACATCTCCGTGGGGTGGAAGCTACGCATCTTACGACTGGCCAACAGGGTCAACCACACGTACCGCCCGTCCGGCAGGGCATAGCGACGTTGCACCAGCTGCTCCGGCTCCAGCAGGATGAACACCTCCACATTGGTAACCGGCGTATCCACCCCGGTCCATTCCCCAATGCGCATGGGGATGCTCTCCAAATCCGCATCCACGCTCAGGTCAAAGGGGGAGGAGACAATCCGTTCATAGGGCGTGCGTCGCCAATTGTCGATGTCCACCACCCACGTGTTGGCCGCGGCCGAACGGTAAAAGGGCAACAGCTCGGGGCGGACGAGGACCAGCCCTACCCCGGCCACTATCATAAGTATCAACATCAGAAGAGATCGGCGCGTAGTTGCTGACATCGGACCCCCCGTGCAAGGAAAATGAGAAACGCGAACGCGGCCAGGAAGAAGACATATCCGGAATAAGTGTGATAGAAGTCAAATCCGGCTTCGGGCCCCCAGCGGTTGGCCACTACCAAGAGGCTGGACACCCGGGCCAGGTTACCGACAATGGCCAGGGGCAACGCGCTCAACAGCAACACAAGCCGCCCCCACCACGGCCCCCGGACGATGAACGCGAACAGGGTGCTCAACGTCAGCAAGGAGATCATGGAACGGAGGCCGCTGCACGGTGCCCCCACCACCAGCTGGGCGTTGGGCAGGCTGATCAAACTGCCCTGCACCACTACCGGCAACCCCAAGAACTGGACCACCCGCCCTGCCACGGTGCCCGTTATCTGCCCAAGGGGCAAGCTCAGCGCGTTCAGAAACGGCAGGGGCACGGCCAACAACGCGAAGGCAAAGGCAAACCACACCCGACGCAACACCGCCCATCCGGCCACACTCCACACCAACACGGCCCCCATGGCTATCCACAGGAAGGCCGCCAAGTAATCCGCCCGCTGTCTGCTCACCCAGATGTACGCCACCACCAACACACCCAACACCACAAGGCCCACATCGTGTCCCTTCCACTCCGTCCCCCGCGGCCACAGGCGCCAACCGATGTACAGAGCAATGGGGAAGACTAACACGCCGTGGGAATAAAAGTCATTGGTCCGCCACTGCAGCCAGAGCCACCGCAAGACCGGATAGCCCACCAACAGCCAGGCCAGTGCGGTAAAGATGGGGATGAGAAACGCCACCGGATTTTCGCGCTCGTTGTACATAGGCCCTCCTCTCCCTCTGCGTCATGATCCCATGGCCTACCGGCGATAAAGCTCCCTTTGGGGGCAGCATCCATTGGGGAGGACACGGCTGTCCGTGCCTGCTCGGGTGTCTCGCCTACATTATACGTGCATCTTGAGCAGAACGATGCCCTGCACCCCATGTGGGAACGTCACGTACCGGTAAGACAAGCTCACCTTGGCCGCGCAACACACCCCTGGCGTCTCCCTCCCCAGGCGTAGGGCCGGACTACCGCAGTGGGTGGGGGACAAAGGTATGGAAGAGTGTAGCGAACCTTGGGGGAAATGTCAATCATTTACGACATCACCCAATGCCGGCAGAAGGACATCCACAAGCCCCATAACCGCGAGGGCGGCGCCGCACCACATCCAACGCCTATCCACCGCGGCAATAACAACTCGCGAAGGACACCGCCACCGCGTCCCCTCCCGTGGGGTCGGGATCCGGAGGGTCAACGGGATTTCCCGAGGTACGATAGACCGTTATCTGTGTACAGAGGGCAGCCACCTGCCGGACAGATGGGCATCCTCACTTCTCAGAATAAAGGTTACGCTCGGGGAGAACACCGAACGCCCGCAACCATTCCCTCCACAGGGGAGGATCCACCGATGAGGTACGGGCCGGGGTGGACGACGAAGAAGGAGCCAGCGCGGGATTTGTCCTCACGATGGCCACTCCCTCAGGCCCGCGACGGAAGATGAGGATCACCTTTCGTATAATCCGATACCCCCGGGGCTCCTCGGTGACGGCTTGAATGGCGGCGAATCGGACTTGCGCCCTCTCCAACCGCTCTTGGGCTGCCAAATACCTCTGCCATGCCTGGTGGCGCTCCACCAGGGCCCGCATAATGTTCACCCCGAACACCAGGGTGACAACCAGCCCGACCAAGAGCAACCACTGTTCGAAGTGAAACCGACGGATCAGGTCAACCGGCCGGGTGAGATCGTCTCGCGTCATGGGCACACTCCCTGTTGGGCTTCGATGAAGGTCGTGATGTGTATCCCTACTGTGCCCGCCCGCGCCCGAGAACGTCTCGTGCTGCTCTTGTGTCACGAACCTCACTCCCTTAAGGGATCACAACCACCCACACCGTAATAGTAGAGAACGCTCGGAAATCCACGTTCTTCTATATCCCCTCCTCCCAGTATACTACCACTCATCCCCTTCCGAGAAACTCGCCCATAGCTCACTAACTGCTCTATAACCGGAGTCTGGATAAAACCCAGCAGCTCCCAGGTAGGAGGAGAACGGGGAACCCCGGACCCAGCAAGATCTCCCCTCGTGGCCGGCCTGATAACGGATGTGGAGTGCCGGTCACCCGGGAACAGGGCCTCAAGCGTCTGGGTCAAAGGGTCGGTGACGGTACTGTAGGGCTTCTGCCAGGTGAACCACGTCGATGCGGTCCGCGCCGGCGAGGTCCGCGATGGTCCGGGCGACTTTAAGCACCCGGTGATACGCGCGCGCGGAAAGGTGCATCTGCTTCATCGCCGTGGCCATCAGGGAACGACCGGCCTCGTCCAGCTGACAGAAGGCGCGTACCTCCTTTGGGCCCATGTCCGCATTGGTCAGAATGTGTGGGTACTCCCGAAAACGATGACGTTGCCGCTCGCGCGCGGCCATCACCCGCTCTCGGATAGTGGCCGACGGCTCCCCCGACCCGGCATCGGCCAACTTATCGTAGGGCACCCGGGGGACGTGAACGGTGATATCAAAACGATCCAGGAGGGGGCCGGAAATACGTTTCTGGTAACGGTGCACCTGACTTAAGGTGCACGTGCAGGGCGTTTGAGGATCGCCATAGTATCCACAGGGGCAGGGGTTCATCGCTGCCACCAGCATAAAGTTCGCCGGGAAGGTGATGGCGCCGGAAGCTCGGGAGAGGGTGACAGTACGGTCTTCCAGAGGTTGGCGGAGCATCTCCAGCATGTGCGCTCCAAACTCGGGCAACTCGTCCAGAAAGAGAACGCCTCGATGTGCGAGGGTAATTTCCCCCGGTCGTGGTATCCGCCCCCCGCCAATTAACCCGGCGTACGAGATGGTATGATGCGGTGCCCGAAAAGGCCGCTGTTGTACAATGGGCGTATCGGAGGGGAGCAGGTTGGCCACCGAGTAGATGCGCGTGAGCTCCAACGCTTCTTCCAGGGACAGAGGGGGCAAGATGGAGGGCAACGCGCGAGCCAGGAGGGTTTTCCCTGCGCCGGGAGGCCCGCTCATCAACACATTGTGGCCTCCGGCCGCAGCCACTTCCAGCGCCCGTTTGGCCTGCTCCTGGCCTTTGATATCCGCGAAGTCCACCTGATATGTGGCTTCTTGCAACAGTTGTTGCACGTCCATCTCCTGACGGTACGGTGTGATGGGGTGGTACCCCCTTAGGTGCGTGACCAACCGAGCCAACGACGCTACCGGAATAACGGTCAGATCCGGGATAAGTGCCGCTTCTGGAGCGTCCTCCTGGGGAACGTACACCGTGCGCACGCCTGCTGCTCGCGCTGCTAGGGCAATGGACAACACACCCTGAACATGTCGCACCGTCCCATCCAACGAAAGCTCTCCCACAAAGAGGGCTTCGGCCAAGTCGGCCTGAACCTGCCCGGACGCTGCCAGAAGTCCCACGGCAATGGGCAGGTCGAACGCCGGACCTTCCTTGCGCAGATCGGCAGGAGCCAAGTTGATAGTCAACTTGCCACGGGGGAACGTCAACCCACTGTTCAAAATCGCGGAACGCACCCGATCCGAGGCTTCCCGCACCGCGGTATCGGGAAGGCCGACCACCGTGATGGAGGGCAATTGCGCCTGGGTGTAAATGTCTACCTGGACCTCCACCAGGACACCATCCAGGCCCACCAGGGTGCAACTGTTGACCTTGGCCAGCATGACCCCCTCCCAATCAGCCTTATGGGATGGTGTGCAAATGGAGCAGTTCATCCCTTTCCCGGCGAACGGGACACCCCAGGAGACACGCCGACCGCATGGCCTTGGGAAGAGCGTACTTTTACGTGGGACTTTGACCCTTTCTCCCTTCCCAGCCCCTCCCATCCGTCATGAATTTCCGAACACTCTCCGGTCCCGGCGGCAATCCATGCACGTCCCAGGTGCGCATAATTATAACGCAAGTACCCACGCAGGGACGGGCTCCGTGCCCTCTGGACGGGAAAGCGCTTGCTGCAAAACAGAAATAGGCGCCCCGGAAAAGCTTCCATATAATGGGGCTAGCGTGAATCGCAGGCTATCCCCTGTGAGCGACACGGTGTATCAACGGACGATGACCGGACAAGGCTTTG
Source organism: Anaerolineae bacterium (assembly GCA_015490995.1). GTDB lineage: Bacteria > Chloroflexota > Anaerolineae > JAADDB01 > JAADDB01 > S141-23. The sequence goes on from WFWT01000023.1 coordinate 18,222, forward strand.
CTGAGGTGAGCTATGCGTAAGATAAGTGTGGGTATCCTCCTGTGGATGGCCCTTTGGCTCGCGGGATGCGGTGGCCGAGAGGCCACACC
>WFWT01000024.1 GCA_015490995.1 Anaerolineae bacterium
GCAGGTCTTCCGGCCAGGTCACCTCTACCTGAAGTACAATTTTCTCGGCCATAGGCGATACCTCCTTCTTCTTCGTTCTTTGTCACCTCGCCTATGGCCCTTATATTTACCACCCCACCCTTAAGACCACCTACTAAACTGATACAGTCCCATGAAAGTTTACCTTGCTTGACTTCGCCACTCTTCAAGAGTACAATCCTTATAACCCAAAGTTCACGGGGGCCTTTCAGATATTGGGAGGAAGACCATGTCCACCATTGCTCCGTCCACACTCCCATCGGGCATCTCTCAGAAAATGCTGGCTCAACTTGTCGAAGAGCTGCACAGTCGTGAGATGGTCCTGCAGGCCATGATTCAGCGCTTTGAGGAACACTACGGCGGCTCTCTGGAAGTATTGGAGGCCCGTTTGGCCCGGGGTGAAGGGCCGGAACATCCCGATTGGGAAGACTCCATCGAGTGGCGCAATGCTGTAGAGGCGTTGCAACGAACCCGCACCCTGCGGAGTCTCCTCGAATGGCTACTGCGTTCGATCGCGCGGTCGCCCGCTTCGTAGCCAAGTGCTCCCATGTGACAACCGTCCACGATCTGGTCACTAAGTGGCGGCTGGAACTGACAGGTGGATACATTTTAGACCTCTAGACCTCTACTTCAACGAAACCCTGGGCAAGTACAGTTACACCCTCATACGGGCAGGAACGCGCATCCTGGGATGGGATAACGCGCCTCATCACCCTGGTCTCCCTAACTTCCCCCACCATGTGCACCGCCCCTCCGGGCAAGTGGAGCCCTCTTCCTTGACCGACGATCCGGACCACGACCTGGAACAGATTCGGCTTGAAATCGAGGCATTTCTCGAGTCGTAAAGCGCAGGTGCAGGGGTGAAGATCTCCTCCTCTGCTCCTCTGCTCCCTTGCTCCTCCGCTCAATCCACCTCCTCCAGCCGCACCCCCACGTACCCCTTCCGAATGGCACTCAGCCGCCAGGCAAAGGCCACGTTCGGGTTCCCCTCCCGTGAATGCTCCCCCGGCAGCGGTACCGCCACCCCTCTCAGCAAACCGGAGTTTTACCTTGCTCAGGGACATGTTACAATGCAGAAGCTAAGAGGTATGGGGGAAGAACGGGGTGAAAGACAGGCCATGACCCGGCAGGTCTACCTGGATCACGCGGCGACCACGCCACTGGATGAACGTGTGCTGGATGCGATGTTGCCTTACCTGCGTGAGCGCTTCGGAAACCCTTCCAGTCTCCACCGACTGGGGCGGGAAGCGGCGCGGGCACTGCGCCGCGCGCGGGAGGATGTAGCCCAGGTGTTGAATTGTGCCCCGCGAGAGGTTATTTTTACCTCCGGAGGCACGGAGAGCAACAACTTAGCCCTACGGGGCATTGCCTTCGCCCAGCGCGCTGCCGGACGCGGCGCGCACATTATTGTCTCCGCGGTGGAACATAAGGCTGTCCTCGACACCGCACGCGACCTGGCAGAGCGGTACGGATTCGACCTTACCATAGTGCCTGTAGATTCTCAGGGGCAAGTGTCCGTCGAAGCCATCGCGGCTGCCGTGCGAGAGGACACCGTGCTGGTCAGCGTGATGTATGCCAACAACGAGGTCGGCACCATCCAACCTGTGGCTGACATCGGCGCCCTGTGCCGGGAACGTGACATTCCTTTTCACACCGATGCCGTCCAAGCTGCAGGGTACTGCTCGCTGGACGTGAAAAGCCTTTCCGTCGACGCGTTGAGCATTAGTGGTCACAAGATATACGGCCCCAAAGGTGTGGGCTTACTCTACTTGCGCACCGGCGTGCCATATTGGCCCCAGATCACCGGAGGAGGTCAGGAGGGAGGACGCCGCAGTGGCACCGAACACGTCGCCGGCATTGTAGGCCTGGCCCACGCCCTGACGCTCGCCCAAGAAATGCGGAGCACAGAAATACCCCGCATCCGTGCCCTGCGCGATCTGCTCATTCAGCGCGTCCTCTCTCTCATCCCACACGTATATCTTACAGGACATCCGACGGAACGGTTACCCAACCACGCGTCCTTTGTCGTTCGCGGGCTGGAAATTCAGGGAGTGCTCATGGGGTTAGACCTGGCAGGGGTAGCCGCGTCCAGCGGGTCTGCCTGCACCAGCGCAGCCCAAACGCCTTCCCACGTCCTAACGGCCATGGGCATCCCACATACGGACGCGGTAGGACACCTGCGCCTAACCCTGGGTCGCGATACGAGCGAAGAGGATATCATATATACCGTGGACGTGTTGCAAACAGTGGTGGAACGGTTACGCACTCACGTGTATCAGCCATGAGCCGACCAACCGTCGTTGTCGCCATGAGCGGCGGGGTGGACTCCTCGGTAGCCGCCGCGTTGCTCGTGGAGCAGGGTTACAATGTCATCGGTATCATGATGCGCTTGTGGGCAGAGGTCCGGTGTGGGGTTGCAAGCACTAACAAGTGCTGCACACCGGAAGCCGTGGAGGAGGCCCAGCGCGTCGCCGACCTGTTGGGCATCCCGTTTTACCTGCTCAACGTAGAACAGCCGTTCAAGACCTATGTGGTGGACTACTTCGTGGAAGGGTACCTGCAAGGTATCACCCCCAATCCCTGTCTGGAGTGCAACCGCCACATTCGGTTAGGGGTCCTATATCGTCACGCCCGAGCCCTGGGCGCGGACTTCCTGGCTACCGGGCATTACGCGCGCGTCCGCCGACTGCCCGACGGCACCTATCAGCTCTTGAAGGCCATCGACACCCGTAAGGATCAGTCCTATGTGCTCTACATGGCAACGCAGGAACACCTTGCCCACCTGCTCTTCCCGGTGGGAGAATACACCAAGGAGCAGGTACGAGCCATGGCCCGGGAACGGGGGCTGCCTACTGCCTCACGGGCAGAATCACAGGATCTGTGTTTCGTGTACGACGGCGACTACCGACGTTTCCTGGCCCGGTGGGCCAACGGTGCCATTCGACCGGGACCAATTGTGCGGCGAGACGGCACCGTGCTGGGTACCCATAAGGGCCTGCCCTTCTACACCATCGGCCAGCGCAAGGGACTGGGCATCGCTCATCCCGAGCCCCTTTACGTGCTGGCCATGGATCCGAAGCGCAACGCGCTGGTTGTGGGCACGCGCGAGGAGCTAGGCGCGGATGAGGCACAGCTTATCCGCGTGCACTGGATCGCCGGTCACCCACCGGCCGAACCCATACGGGTTGGAGTCAAGATCCGGTACCGGGCGGCCGAGGTGCCGGCCTGGGTAACCCCTACCGGCCCGGACACGGCGCACGTTCGCTTCGAGCGCCCATTGCGGGATATCACACCCGGTCAGGGCGCCGTCTTTTACGATGGAGAGGTCTGTCTCGGGGGAGGTATCATTGCGCGCGCGTTCCTGAAGCACGAGGAGCCTGCCGAGGAACCGACGGAGCACACTGTATGATCCTGAACGGACCCGGGGTCGTGTTGAGTCTACTCGTGGGTGGCCTTCTGGGCGCGGGAGTGGCCTTCTTCCGTGCCCGGACGGTGCGCGACGTTTTCCACCTGGTCGCTCTCGGAATGGCGGGCTTCGTGCTGGGACAGGTGGGGCAGATCGTCTGGCAAACGCCGTGGCTGCGCATCGGCACCGTGGACCTCGGCCTGGGAACGATAGGTGTTCTGCTGGTGTTGACGTGGTGGTTCCTCCGTCATCCGGTAACGGCCCGATGACGCCTGCCATCCCATCGGGGGGAGGGCGGCGGTTACCTGCGCCAACCAAGAAAGTAAGGGGGAGCGTATGACAACCACCATTCGGGACATCGCCATCATTATCCTGGCGGTGGAGTCCATCATTGTGGGCATTGCCGTGCTCGTCCTCGCGTGGCAGGTGTACCGATTAACCCGTACCATCAAAGAGGAAATCACGCCTCTGCTGCGCGATGTGGACGAGACCGTGCGCATTGCCCGGGGTACTACAGCCTTCCTGAGCACGAACTTGGTGAAGCCCACAGTAAAGGTAGCCAAGACGACGGCCTTTCTCCGCCGCGCGGCGCGCGTGGTAGGCAATGTGGTCTCACAGCTACGTTCATAAGCCGAAAAACCTACGGCACTCCCCGGGGTTAGACCTGGATCACCCCCGGGGGGTGCTCCGAACATCATGGGGGAGCTGTGTAGAGGTCCATCTTACGCATGGGGTGTAACGGGTGAGGAGGTGTGTTATGGCAGTCCGACGGGCGGCTTTCTGGTTCGGTGTGATGATCGGCGCGGCGCTGGGGTACATCGCGGGCATTTCCCTTCCCGAAGAACGCCAACAACACCTGCGAGATACTTTAGTGCGCCGCGGGGAAGAGGTGCTCGAAAAAGCACGCACGGTGAGCGTGGAACAGGCCCGACGCCTGGCTGAAGAAGCCCGGCGTCGTGTCCCGGAGGGAACACCGTTCAATCGTCCGAAGAGCAACGGCACGACGGACACATCGGACACATCACCCTCTTCCTGATCTGTCAGCACGATCACCGCGCCCTGGGAGGATTTAACAGAGGTTCCTGGGGGGCCTACGAAGTGGCACCCTGATGCGGCCGGGGGGGCTATCAAGCCCCCCCTTCTACACGACATCGCATGTTTAACAGGTGCAACATCACCTCAAACCCCGCTGCTCGCAGCGCCTCGGTCAAAGCGGCATGGTGCGCGTCTGTCCGGGTATGTATCTCCCGAATGCCCGCCCGGCACAAGCGCCACACCCCCTCCTGCACGAGCTCTGATTCCCAACGTCCCCAAAACCGATGGTCCACCCAAACGGACAGGCGCCCCTTCCGACGCCATCGATCCCCTCGTAGTCCCAGGGCAGCGACCAATCGGCCCTGCTCCCAGAGTCCATACCACCCATAGACACCCAACCGCAACCATTGCAACACCCCGGCGGTGGGGTTTCCCATCTCATACACCCAGGAGGTGAAGGGATTTACCTTCTCACGCCACCACCGCTCTTCCTCGCTGAGCGCGCGGTGCATCAGATCCCGCAAAACACTCGCGTGATGCCAGCGCAAGGGCTGAAGGGACAACCGCGATGCCGATGAGACGTCCTCCTGGCGGACAGCGCGCCAACGGATGTGGCCTCCCAGAACGTCAAAACCCAAGGTGCGATACAGGTGAACGGCCGGCGCGTTGTTGGCTCGCACTTGCAGCAGAGCCCACACGCCTCCGTGCTCACGGATAAAGTCCAACGCTGCTTCCATCAAGCGACGTCCAATGCCCCGGTTGCGATACGGGGCTGCCACGGCCACGTTGGCAATGTGCCACTCCCGACCCCATCGGTCCAACCGCTGTACCGACGCATGTCCCACCACCTGACCATGCTCTTGCCAGACAAAGGCCATAAGCACACGGCCGTACACCCCCGGCCCAAACACCCACGTGCCCAGAAAGGGGCTCAGCCAGGCAACCACGCGCATCCCCCGGAAAACCCACGGGCCAATGAGGTGCACTTCCTGTCCGAAGGCGTCACTCAGGAGGGAAACCACCGCGCGCAGATCACGCGCGGGGTCCATGGGCCGCAACCCTTCCTGTCGGTGTGTTGTGGGAAAAGTGGATGAGACCATCCCTCACCACACGCCGCTCACCACATCCACCGGCTGACACGCGCCAGCCACTCAGGAGCCAAGCCCAACAGGCCACTCGCCGAGGCCACCAGGGCAACCATCATCTTACTCCACCCTGTCTCGCGGGGCAAAAGCGGGTCACGTAACCGCCCCCACAGCACCAGCACACTCCGGATCAGGCCTACGGCCAGACCTGTACTGCCGGCCAGGGCGAGAAATCGCACCCATTGCTGGTCTGGAGGGACATCTTGCAAGGACCACACCAGCCATCCCCCGGCCGTAAAGGGCAATCCTCCCAGCGTCGCGACACCGACCGTCCAGGCGGCTGCCGCCCATGGACGCCGTCGTGCCCAGCCCGTTATCGCAGCCCACGTGCGCGCGGCGCTGGGCAACATTAAGGCGGACAAAGCCATGCCTGTGGTGTACAATCCCAACCAACGGACAAACAACGTCCACTCCAGGCGGGTTGCGTCGGCCGGAGCCACAAGCCAAAGCGCCCAGGTCAAGGCGGTGTTCAACACCGCGGCCTGACCGGCTAACCGCCCCAGATCCTCAGCGGTCATCGCCGCCAGACCGACCCACACAAACGTCACCCCCACCAGGGAGGGCAGCAGCCTCCATGCGGGATCCAGAGCGGCCTGCAGGTTCGGGTCCCCGCCGATGCGGCCTACCCACACTACCAACATGGCCGAATGACCCCACCACGTCCACGCGGCACCCAGCGGCCGTCCCGCCTGACCTAAATGGGCCATACCCACGTGCAAAGGCGCCAGCCCGCTGACCAGGACCAACGCGATCATCACTACAGTCACACGCCAGGACGCTACGCTCTCTCGGTTCGGGTCCGGCCAGATCAACAGAGTGGTCAAGAGCAGGGCAGCCATCACATAAGGAAACCACCACTGCCAGGCCGGTCGTCCTCCCCCCGGCCGGCCTCCATAGACCACCCACAACGCCGCCAGCGCCCACAAGGCCCACATGACCCCCATGGCCCACAACGCCTGCACCGTGGCCGCCATCAAAAACGCGACCAAGCCGGGAACCAGCCACCCCATGCCCCGTCCCCACGCGGGGAGGGCCAGCGCGGCCAGCCCCCACGTGCCCACGCCCCACCAAAACAGCCGCAACCCTGCCCGCGCGCGTTCATCCATCACAAAGGGGACACCGTACAGGGT
>WFWT01000025.1 GCA_015490995.1 Anaerolineae bacterium
CTGTCTCCACCTCAAAGGCGGGCATCTCGTCCAACTGTCGAAGGATGGCCTCGGCCTGAGTGCCCCGATCCAGATTCACGGCCAGGATACGGATGGGCTTGTCGCCGCCGGCCGTGAACAGGCCGGAGAGGGCATAGCTCATCACCACGATGAACATGAAGGGCTGGAGGAAGATCAGCACGACCGCGCCGGGATCTTTGAAGAATATCTTGAGATCCTTCCAGGTCAGGGCCAGGATGTGGTTCAGCATGGCCGTTTCCCTCTGATGTCATGACGATGGACGATAGACGATGGACGATGGATGAGACTATCGTCCATCGTCCATCGTCAGACCGTATGTTCAATCACGCAGGCGTTTGCCTGTGAGATGCAGAAAGACGCTCTCCAGGTTGGGTTCCAGCACTTCCAGGGAGAGGATGGAGACGTTGTGGCGGTTGCACCACGCGATCAGTTCCAAGAGCGCCGCTTGGGCGTCCGTAGTTTCGAGTTTGAGGCGGTGGTCTTGCACGGTCACCCCGCGAAGGTGGGGCAAGGCGTCACGCGCGCGCGACAGCGCGGCGGCCGCGTCGTCGGGAACACGGACGTAGATGATCCCCCCGCCCAACAGGCGCATGAGCCCCTGGGGCGTGTCCAGCGCGATGATGCGTCCCTCGTCCATGATCGCCACCCGGTCGCAGAGCCGTTCGGCCTCCTCCATGTAGTGGGTGGTGTAAAGGATGGCCGTCCCTTCCGCCTTCAGGCGTTCGATGTGTTCAAAGATAAAGTTCCGGGATTGGGGATCCACGCCCACGGTGGGCTCATCCAGGAGCAGAAGCCGGGGCCGGTGGATGAGGCCGGCCGCAATGTTGAGGCGTCGCTTCATCCCGCCGGAGAAGGTCTTCACCGGGTCATGGGCCCGCTCGTGGAGCCCCACCATCTCCAGGACGGCCGCGATCCGCTCGTGTAACGCGCGGCCGCGCAAGCCGTAAAGACGTCCCCAGAAAGCCAGGTTGTCCCAGGCGCTGAGGGTGGGGTAAAGGGCCAGGTCCTGGGGCACGAAGCCGATAAGCGGCTTCACCCGGTGGGGTTCACGGACCAAATCGTAACCGGCCACGCGCACTTCCCCCTCATCCGGGGGCAAAAGTGTGGCCAGAATGGAGATGGTGGTCGTTTTCCCGGCGCCGTTGGGGCCCAGCAAGCCGAGGACTTCTCCCTCCCGAATGGAGAAACTCACCCTCTGGACCGCCACCCGGTCGCCATATCGTTTCACCAGTCCTTTCACCTCGAGCACGGGATCGGGCATGACCGCTTGGCTCCTTGAGGGCTTCAGGGGGTTTTCCCGTGCTGTTGGCACCAATGCCCTCCTCCTGTATTCCCCAACCGTGATGTTAATGGATGTGGTTTTAAGCGGTCAACTAGGGACGCTATTATATTGTGAGAGCATAACAATGGGGAACAAAAAATCGTCGTCCTCTACGCTATAATATAGCCACGGGCTGTCGGCGGGCACAGACCCCGATGTGTGCAGGAGGGAATGGTGGCGATCGCGCGTGGGGACATGCATAATCGAGTGGTGGGGATGGCTCTGGTAAACGTAGCGACCTTTGTGTGGGCAACCAACATGGTATTGGGTCGTGCGCTACGAGAAGTGATCGGGCCGGTGACGTTGTCGGCCGGTCGGTTTGTGGTGGCTTCTCTGGTGTTCTGGGTGTTCCTCCGGCATCGTCCCCCAGAGGAGCGACAGCTGGGTAAGGATTGGAAATACTTGGTAGGCATGGCGCTTATGGGTGGAGTGCTCTTCATGCCTACATTGTACCTTGGGGTGCGGTACACGACAGCGGTCAATGCCACGTTGATCAACGCAATGGGTCCTCTCCTCACCGGGGTGTGGGCCGCGTTGCTGATCCGTGAGCCTATGACTCCACGCCAGGTGGTGGCCGCGATAGTCGCTCTTGTCGGAGTAGCTTGGTTGATTGCAGGGGGGGAACCGCGTTTCTGGGAGGCATTGCAGGTCAACATCGGTGATCTCATCACGTTGATCGCGGTGGCCATGTGGGGGATCTATTCGGTGTTCAGCCGGGTGGTGACCCGTGAACGTTCGGTGCTTTCCGCGACTGCACTCTCCGGTTTTCTGGCTTTGCCTTGGCTGCTGGTAGGGGCTGTGGGAGAAACGTTGTTCCTTCCAGTGCAATGGCGGCCTTACCTGATCCCCGCAGTGGTGTACATTGGGCTTTTCCCTACGGTGGTGGGTTTTCTCGCTTGGAACGAGGGGGTACGCCGGTTGGGTCCTAGTGGTGCCATGGTTTTTTACAACATGCTGCCGGTATACGGCGCGCTGTTGGGAACGTTACTCTTACAGGAGCCTTTTGGGTGGGCTCATGCAATCGGTGGCGGATTAATCATTGGTGCTGGGGTTTGGGCCGGCCTGGGACAGCCGGCAGTACGGGGTGCGCGGTCGGCGCCCAACCATTTGCTCGTCGGACGAACACCTCCCGTGAAGAGAGGATAAACGGTATGCACACGCCTTTGCTCGACCAACTTCGCCAGCTGGTAGAGCACACCCCGGCCGTTTTAGCAGCCTGGACAGATGAAGACGATCTCTCTGGGACCCACGGCCTCTCCTTTTACGTGGCAGTTCGAGAAGAGGACTTGGCAGCATTGTACGCCCGACGTTGGTCCTGGCTTGGGAGCGTGTTGTCCTTACACTGGTGCCAGGACGTCAGCGTTAATCCCCCGCGGTGCTGGGCCTTCACCTCAGAAGGCATGTTGCTCCATGTGACGTTTGAGACCTGGGGACAGGTGCCCGAGCGGCTACGTTGGCGTCCACAAGTGGTGTGGGATCGCACCGGACGGTTGCGAGAGCGCTGGCGTTTGTGGACCCCACCGCAACGTCTGGACTTTTCACAGCTGGAGGCCCTGGCCGTCCAGGGATGGCTTCACCTCTGGGCTACGGCCGTGTGGGAAACTCCGGTGGCCCAGGGGGTCTGGTTCGCCCGCGCCGTAGAGTCAGTGGTCCGATTTCTTAGCGCGGCAGAAGGGATGGACCTCGTACATGCGTTGCATGCCGGTCGGTTGACGAGCATTCCCCAATTGTCTGATATACTGGTTCTGCCCCTGCCACTGCAGGAACGGGCTGAACGCTTGGCTGGCGTGCTGGCACGGGAGGGGCGTCGGGTGGCTATGGCCTATGGATGGCAATATCCTGAAGGCGTGGAGAAAGCGGTGCGGTCAACGTGGCAGCACCGTGGGTGGCGTGTGCGGTGAACGTGCGGGTGTTATTCGTGCTTCCCTTCGGGCTCTCCCGGCGGATGACCGGTCCTCGGCGCATTTTGCCCCTGGCGCGCGCGCTGCGATCACGTGGTGTGGACGCGCGAGTAATCATAGCCGGGTGGGATGAACCTCATCCCCCGGCAAGCCACACCTGGGATGGGGTTCCATGTGTCTGGTTGTCGGCTAGAGGAGCGGGCATGTTCCGCAGGAGCGGGTGGGCCAGCATGTTGATGATACCTGGGTTGGTGCGGTGGCTCCGTGTGTGGCGGCCGGATGTGGTCCACCTGAGCAAGCCGATAGGGGTACCGGGTCTGTTTTTAGCCCAGGCGCGTGGCTTAGGGCGTTGGCCTGCACGTGTTATGTTAGACTGTGATGATCTGGAATGGCCATGGCGTGGTAATCGGGTGGCCCAATGGGGGGTTAAGCTGTGGGAGCGTTGGGCTTGGGCGGCGGCGGATGGAGTCACGGTAGCCAGCCACGCGTTAGGACACTGGATATCCGGTGTTCGCCCACCCAAGAGTGTCGTCTATCTGCCGAATCCTGTGCCCCAGGATGTGCCCCTATGGCAGGGGAACGCGTCACCGTGGGTAGTTGTACCGACCCGTCTGATGGACGTATCTCCGGAGCGCTTAGGGGCCTGGCTGCGAACCGTGTGTCGCGCGGTACCGGAAGCCCGGATCGCCCTTGTTGGTCCCCATGGATCGGCCGTGCGTACGTGGTTCATGGCCGCTCGTCGGGCAGACATCGCGGAAAAGGTGACCGTTTGGCCCTGGCAAAGGTCGGAAACGTATTATCAACGTCTCGCTCAGGCTCGGGTGGCTTTTTTGCCCATGGAACCGTCATTGATCGCCCAAGCGAAGTGTCCGGCACGGTTGTTGGACTTACTGGCGGTGGGAGTGCCCACAGTAGCGGTAGAGGTAGGAGAAGCTCCCCACCTTTTGGCCGACGCGGGTGACCTTGTGTCCCCTGCAGGTGAAGCGATCGCGGCTGCAATACATCGGTTGTGGCACGATACAGCCCGGCGCCAAATGTTCCACCAGCGGGCGCGGGCACGGGCCCAAACGTTTGCGCCCGAACGGCTGGCGTGGCGATTACAATGCCTGTACATATCAGGCGGTATTCCGTGGGAGGCCACACGGTTTGCCTTGTCGGGAATACGCCATGTCCAGTACCAGGCACGCGACCGGTCCTGCCTCACCCTTCGTAAATGATGCCACGGCGGGCGTCCAGGAGGACCGGCTGTCCTTCGGGTAGGCGTTGGCTCGCGTCGCCGACGTCGACAACCGCGGGCACACCTAACTGTTGCAGGAAATCGGCCTGCACAGGGTCGAGGGGCTGTTCGACAATCAATCCCGCCGCGGAGGCCAGGGTAGCCGCTGTGGCCAAGTCGATGCTGCGCAGGACCACAATCGCGTTTTGGGGGAGCTGTTGGTCTGGCCCCGATGGTGTGGTGACCCGCATGATGTAGCCCATCACGGATCGGTCGCCGATGCCCCTGCCGCGCGCCAGAACACGGCGGATGACTTCCACTTTCATGAAATCGGTGCTGCCGGGTGGGCTGCCTGCGGCGCCCGCGACAAGGACCACGGTATCTCCGGGACGGGCTAGGCCTTCATCAAGGGCGAGATCTACAGCTTGCGCGAGCATGTCGTCCGTGTTCTGCTGTCGCGGGGCCAGGAAGGGAAAGACCCCCCAGTGAAGTAGGATCTGGTGTTGTACGACAGGATTGGGTGTAGGCGCGATGATAGGTTGGGGGGGACGAAAACGGCTAACCTGACGTGCGGTGTTGCCCGACAGGGTTGGTGTAATGATGAGCCGTGCCCCCAAGTCGCTCGCGGTGAGCACTGCAGCTCGGGCCACCGCTTGCTCAACGTGCCCGGGATTCCGTGTCGGGTGCAGCCTGGGAAGTGAACGGTGCAGTTCTTCCTCAACGCGGGCAATGATCCGCGCCATCATGCGGACGCTTTCCACCGGGTACTTGCCGGACGCGGTTTCGGCGGACAGCATAACTGCATCGCTGCCGTCTAGAATCGCGTTGGCGACGTCGCTGACTTCAGCGCGAGTGGGTCGCGGGTTGTAAACCATGGACTCCAGCATTTGGGTAGCGGTGATTACCGGTTTCCCGGCCTCGTTGCACTTGCGAATAATCCGCTTCTGGATGATGGGAACATCCTCGGGAGAAGTTTCCACGGCCAGATCCCCACGTGCCACCATGATACCGTCAGCCGCGTCGATGATGTCGTCCAGGTGTTCCAAAGCCTGTGGTTTCTCAATTTTGGCGATGACCGGCACCTGTTGCTCGCCGTGGGCGAACTGCTTGATCAGCTCCTTTAAGTTGTGGATCTCCTGCGCGGTACGTACAAAGGAGAGGGCGACCCAGTCGACCCCGTGGGCAAGGGCAAATTGCAAGTCCTGCCGGTCCTTTTCCGTAATGGCCGAGAGGCTCAGGGAGCTGTCCGGAAGGTTCAGACCTTTGTAGCTCGTCACCAGGCCACCTACCCGGACCTGTGCTTTGACCTCTTTATCGGTGCAGTGAATAACTTCCAATTCAATGGCCCCATCGTCAATGAGGATTCGATCTCCTGGCGCCACGGCCTGGGGTAACCCACTGAACTGGACAGGGATCACTCCATCTCGACCGGTGAGCGGCTTTGTGGTGAGGGTTACAACCGTGCCTTTTTGAAGCCACATACCCTTGCCTTCAATTCGGGCCACTCGGAGTTTAGGGCCTTGCAGGTCGGCAAGAATAGCAACCGGCACGCCCATCTTGGTGCTGACCTGGCGGATGCGCTCGATGTTTTCCGCGTGAAACGCATGCGTGCCGTGGGAGAAATTTAACCGGGCCACGCTCATGCCTGCCTCAATTAATCTCGCTAACACGTCCAGGTCGTGTGAGGCCGGACCAATGGTTGCTACAATCTTGGTGTGCAAGAGAGGTCTCATGAGTCTGCCTCCTATGAGCCCGTGGTGCGGTGTGATGTCCCTTAAGGATAGTTGTACCACGGTCGCTTCCGAACGGCCAGCCAGAACCCACACCTCTCTTGTCCGGATACGTGTCCTTTCAACTGCGTGTGTCGGGTGATGGGGTGTGGGCGAGGTGTGGGCACGTGATCTTGCCGTGCTTTCTCCGGGGGATGAGCATCGACCTGCAGGTGGCACGAAGTTTGGTTCGGAAGCACCCTATTTGTACCGTTGTTGGCATCCTCAACATGGTGGCGCGTGTTAAATCACTTTCACATATGTGCAATAATTAATGCTAAGCAGTATTTCTTGAACTTAATCATCGAACGTGTTCTCCTCATCCTTCTCACACTCGGAGTAAAACGGCACCGGAACGCAGCATATTTTCCGTAGATGTTGTGTTTTCCTGCTGCGTACGTACAAGATATGCATTCCAATGCTCGGGAATTGCCAGATATCTCGCGTTCGCATACAATGATGTATTGTCTGATGCATCGTACGAGTAATGCCCCGGGGAACGAGGGGTGTCGTAGGGCAGCCAACCGTTATTAATACTCTTAACATACCGATTGGTGTCATCGATATGCTTACGGACATCCGTGTTTGCGTCCCCCTCTAGTAGTGCTGTGTGCCGGGGTACCGGCCATTTGGGCGTTTTTTTATTAATCGATGGATTTTTGAGTTTTCAAGGAGGGCATAATGGTTTATACGGAGTTGGATCCTCCCACCCGGTTATTGTTAGGCCCGGGGCCGAGCAACGTACCTCCCCGGGTGCTGCGGGCCATGGCCACACCGGTGATCGGTCACTTGGACCCCGCGTTTCTCCAATTGATGAGTGAGGTGCAATCTTTATTGCGATATGTGTTCCGCACGCGGAATTGGCTTACGTTGCCCATCTCTGGTACGGGAAGTGCGGGGATGCAGGCAGCGCTGGTGAACTTTCTCGAACCCGGTGACCCGGTGCTCATTTGTGTCAACGGTTACTTTGGGGAACGCATGTGCGAGATGGCTGCCCGTCTAGGCGCGACGGTCCACCGTTTGGAACGTCCCTGGGGCGAAGTGTTTACACCGGAAGAGGTGGATAAAGCCTTACAGCGTCATCCGGCCAAAGTGGTCGCCATGGTGCACGCGGAAACCTCCACCGGCGCCCTGCAGCCTTTGGAGGGGATGGCTCAAGTAGTACACAAGCACGGCGCGTTGCTCCTTGTGGATTGTGTGACCTCTCTTGGAGGGGTGCCCGTGTTGGTGGATGATTGGGAAGTGGACATCGCGTACAGTGGTACCCAGAAGGCCCTGAGTTGCCCACCGGGATTGGCCCCCATCACTGTAGGTCCCCGCGCAGAAGAGGTGCTAAAACAGCGCGAGCACAAGGTGCAGAGTTGGTACTTGGATCTCACCCTTGTACAGCAGTACTGGGGCATGGAGCGGACATATCACCATACTGCGCCGGTAAGTATGATTTACGCATTGCGGGAGGCGTTGCGCATTGTACACGAGGAAGGTTTGGAACGGCGCTGGGCACGACATCAGCGAAACGCCGAGCTCCTCTGGGAGGGGTTGCAGGAGTTGGGTCTAGAGCTCTGTGTGCCTGAGCCTTACCGTCTTCCCACCCTGACGACGGTTAAGGTTCCGGAAGGGGTGAATGAGGCCTATGTACGGCGCCGCCTGTTAGAGGATTACAACATCGAGATCGCGGGTGGCCTAGGCGCGTGGAAGGGGAAGATATGGCGTATTGGATTGATGGGATTTTCCTCTCGGCGGGAGAACGTGGTGTTGTTACTCACCGCCTTGCGCCGCATTTTACAGAACCCCAGTTAGCCTTGTTCCCGTAGGTTTTATTGATGAAGGGACGCCTGGTGAGGGTCTTCCTGATGTGGGCCCTTCAGGCGTCCCGTGGCCTCTGAACCAGACCAAATGGAGGCCTGTGGGCTGTTCGGCTTTCATCAATTGGTGAGTCCGTTCTGATCCAGGGTTCTGGATTCCGGCGTTTACTCCTGTGGAGTCCCCCACGCTCCCCAAATCCTGGCTGCCCTAAAGAGGTATAGGTGAGTGCTTTAGCGGGAGCTCGTGGGAGGCGAAGGGCGCCGATGGAAACAACCCGGGCAACGCTGTACCGAGGCATTCTCCAGGCCCTGGCCTATGCGGACATCTTCGATTACCCCCTGACGTTACCAGAACTCCACCGTTATACGGTAGGGGTGAGTGTGCCGCTGACAGCGGTCGCTCAAGCCGTGGCTCCGGGATCGCCCCTGGCGCGCTATGTGGAACACCGGGATGAGTTTATCACCCTGAAGGGACGTGGCCACTTGGTGGCGGTACGCCGCCGTCGGGAGCAGTGGGCTCATCGGCTTTGGCCAAAAGCTATCGCGTATGGGCGTCGTATTGCCGCGATGCCTTTTGTGCGCATGGTTGCCGTTACCGGCGCGCTGGCGGTGAACAACGTAGAAGCCGATGATGACATTGATTACCTTGTGGTCACGGAGCCTGGGCGCGTGTGGCTATGTCGGGCGTTGGTTATCGCCCTGGTACGGTGGGCTGCCCGCCGGGGTGATGTCCTGTGTCCTAACTACTTCCTGGCAACAACCGCTTTGGCCCTACCCGAGCAGGATCTCTTCACCGCGCACGAAGTGGCCCAAATGGTCCCGGTTACCGGGCAAAAGGTTTATTGGAAGATGCGCCACTTGAACGCGTGGACCACCCGTTTTCTGCCCAATGCAGTGGGCCCTCCGCGTTGGGTACCTGATGGGTACTTCTCCCCTTGGGGTCAGTGGTTGGCAGAGTGCGTCCTGCGCACGCCTATCGGTGCTTATTTGGAGCGGTGGGAGCGAGAGCGCAAAGTGCGCAAGTTCACCCCGCGTAGCGCCTCGGCCCGGGAGGTGTGCTTTGCACCGGACCGGTGCAAGGGTCACTTTGACCAGCATGGCCGGCACACGCTCCAGGCATTTCAGCGTCGATGGCAGGAGTTACAGGAGGCGTTAGCCGATTTGGGCGTGGAGGTCGCAACCGGAGTGAATGCGGAATCCTAAGCTGCAGGCTCGAGCAGGCCCGGGTGAGCCTGAGTATGTTAGCACGAAGGTGAACAGGAGGGGGTGGCCGACATGCGACCGGATATTACGCTGGTGCATCCGTTGTTCATCTGTAAGGACCCTGTGGAAGAAAAGCTGATGACGCCGTACTTCCCTCTAGGCCTGATGTACTTGGCCGCGGTGTTGCGAGATCACGGGTACACGGTAGACCTGTTCGACTGTACGTTCCGAGAGGATTATCGTGAGTTTGAAGCGTACATGCGGGAAGTGCGTCCACCGGTAGTGGGTATAACATCCCTCATCACTATTCGGCGGCACGCGTTGATCTTAGCGGACATTGCCCACCGTTACGGCGCGACGGTTATCCTGGGAGGGCCGGATCCTACCGGTTTACCTGACCGTTACCTGTTCTACCGGAGCGGGGGGGAATTCCCCGTGGACATGGTAGTGTATGACGAGGGGGAATTAACCCTGTTGGATGTGATGCGTTACCTTCACGCGCCGGGGGAGACGTTCCAGCGCCTCGAGGACATTCCCGGTTTACGTCTGCGAGGGGAGGACGGACAGGTACATGCCACAGCACCTCGCCCTCTGATCCCCAATTTGGATGCGCTTCCCTTCCCCGCGCGCGATTTGGTGGACATGGAAGCGTATCGCCAGGCTTGGCGGAAGGCGCATGGTTATTGGGCGCTCAGCATTATCAACACACGCGGGTGTCCATATGCATGTACCTGGTGTCAGAAGGCGGTGTTCGGCCGTACGTATCGTTCCCGCTCGGCAGCTAACGCCGCGGAAGAGATGAAACACATTAAGGAAGTATATGCGCCGGACATGTTGCGGGTCGTCGACGATATTACTGGGGTCAATCGTAAGTGGGTGCTTCAATGGCGGGATGAAGTGTTGCGCCGGGATGCCGCAATACCCTTTGAGTGCCTTACCCGGGTGAACTTGGCGACGGAGGAGATGCTCTCCGCGCTGCGGGACATCGGGTGTGTCAAAATTTACTTCGGTGCGGAGTCAGGTTCACAAAAGGTCCTGAACGCGATGAAAAAGGGAATTCGAGTTGAGCATATTTACCAGGCCACGGAACGGTGCAAACGGTTGGGAATTCGCACATATTTCTTCATGATGGTGGGGTACCCCGGTGAGGAATGGGAGGACCTTCGTCTTTCGGTGAAGCTCTTGCGGGAGACGTTACCGGATGAGTTTAGCACTACCATAGCTTATCCTCTGCCAGGCACGGAGTTTTACGAGCAGGTGCGAGATCGACTGATGTTTGAGTCGGAATGGCAGCTGGACTGGGATTACACCGCAGAGAACAGGTTGTTGTTCCGTCGAGATAAGTACAACACCCGCTTTTACCGGTGGGTCATTCGTTGGTTCCACAAGGAATGGGAAGACGCGTGGCTGGCAGCGGGAAAGCCCGCGCCGTGGTGGGAGCGGGTGCGGGTGAAAGTGGGGCTGTGGGTTACCCGTATTATGGTACGCCTGCTGGCGCGTGTGCCCGCAGCGGCCACAATCCGGTTTATGCCCGCGGAAGGACGATAACCGGTGGAGTGAGGCGATCATGACCAGCCGCGCGAGGGAGACACAAACGCTCGCGGTGGCTGTGCGTCGGGCTTTTGACGCGGTAGCTCCGGTATACGACCGGTCCTTTGCCGCGCCGTACAACGCATTAATGGGATGGCTGCGACAAGAGAACCTGGCTCTGTTGAAGGCCACGTTCCCGCCGAATAGCCGGTTGCTGGAGATAGGATGTGGTACTGGTGAGGAAGCAGTAGCCCTTGCCCGCAGGGGAGCACTTGTGGTGGCGACCGACATTTCACCGGCAATGGTTCGCCGAACGCGCCAGAGAGCGCATCGGGCGGGAGTGGCCCACCGTGTCCAGACACTGGTCCTGCCGGCCGGCCAGGTGGCGGCGTTACGGCCGTCAGTGCCCTTTGATGGGGTGTACTCCAGCTTTGGTGCCCTGAACTGTGAACCTGATTTGGCCACTTGGGCGCGTGGTGTGGCTTCTCTGGTGCAGTCGGATGGTTTGCTCGTGTGTTCGGTTATCAATCGCTGGTGTCTGTGGGAAGTAATGTGGTTTGCCCTTCGAGGGCGCTGGCAGGTTGCACGTCGCCGCTGGACCCGTGAGTGGCAGGTGGCACAGTTGCCCGCGTCTAACGGCCGCCGGGTCCCCCTTCCTTTCCGTTACCTTACTGCGGGGGACATGGTGACCTTGCTCTCCCCTTACTTCGTAATAGAGCAGGTGATGGCCCTCCCCGTGTGCTTGCCTCCTCCTGCGTTGGATCCCCTTTATCGCCGTTATCCTCGGCTGTTTGGTCTACTGAGACGCGTCGAGCATTACATGCGTGATCGGTGGCCCTGGCGATATTTGGGCGACCATGTGGTGATTGTGGCGCGGAGGCGGCCATGAAGCCCCTGACGCGTTTCGCCCAAGTAGGTGGCCCTATCAGCGCGCCCCTCGTTGTGGCAGATGTGGACGCAGATGGGGGGCGGGAAGTGATCGCGGTGGCCGACGCGATTTACGCATGGCGAGCTGACGGCTCCCTGTTGCCCGGGTTTCCCGTCCGAGGACATAACGCGTTCGCCTCCCGCCCTGTGATAGCTGATGTGAACAATGACGGGGCGCCGGAGATCGTGGTGGGGTGTGACGATAATGCGGTGTACGTTCTGGATGGACGGGGACGCCTTTTACCAGGCTGGCCGGTGTGGACAGAGCGGGACGTTTACAGTTCGCCCGCGGTGGTGGACGTCGACGGCGACGGCCGACCGGAGGTGGTGGTGGGCTCTGATGACGGTCAGGTGTACATCTGGCGGCACGATGGGACGCCGTTGCCCGGATGGCCTCGCTCCACCGATGGTTTTGTGGCTGCCTCCCCTCAGGTGGTGGATGTGGATGGCGATGGAGCCTTAGAAGTGGTGGCAGCATCTTGGGACGGTCGGGTGTACATCTGGCGGATGGACGGACGGCCGGTGCCTGGATGGCCCCGTGCGACGGGACATTTCATCTGGGCGTCGCCGGTAGTGGCCGATGTCAATGGCGATACCAGAGCAGAAGTAGTGGTGGCTTCGGATAAGGTGTACATCTGGCGGCACGATGGGACGCCGTTGCCCGGATGGCCCCGTCCAACGGTGGGCTACAACGTGGCTACTCCGTTGGTCGTGGACTGGGACGGAGATGGTCGTCTGGAGGTGATACAGGCGGGCGGCGCGTTCCACGCTTGGCGGGATGACGGGACACCCTTGCCCGGTTTTCCGGTCATGCTCTCTGCCTTTGTCTGGGCGCCGCCGGTACCGGTGCCAGGAGGGCCGGGAAGTGAGATGGTGGTGGCCGGATGGGATGGGCGGGTTTGGGCGGTTGACATCCACGGGCGTAAGCGGTTGCTTGCCGCATTGCCTGCGCCTGTGTTCGTCCCACTAACACGGTGGTCATCCACGCGGGGCTTGATAGGAGATTGGCTGGGGAGCATTTATTGGCTTGATTGGTGTGGGACCGGGGAAGAACACCTTTCAAGGGAGAAAACGCATTGGCCTGTGGTGGATGTCGTCGCGGAAGGAGGAACAATGCCGATAATAGCCGAGGGGATAGCCCCTTTTGTACGCCTGCCACCGACTACGGCAACGCAAGGCGTGCTGTGGTATCGAGCTGTCCATGAAGGAGTGTGGCATCCTGTCCCGCTTGTGCAAGATCGGGGGCGTCTCACCGGGCTCATTCAGCCCTTTCTGGGGCCGACCGAAGTCACGTTTTGGGCACACATTTGGGATGAAGGGACGGCACAGGAAACGTTGCCGGTACCGGGGCGGTGTTACGGTGTGGTGCCTCAATGGCCCGGCGCACGCCGTCTCCCCGATCAGGGCGCGTGGTCGTACCGGGTGCCTTCTCGGTGGGGTCCTCGGGTGCGACGGTGGTGGCAGCGATGGCGAGCCGGCAGCTTGTGGGCCAGGAGAGCGGGGTGATGGTTGGTGTGTGGATGGAACGGCTGGTGTTTGCTGCTCTGGTGGGATTGGCTTTGGTGTTTCCCTTTGAACAGGTGCGTTTCCCCATCTCCTTGGGAGGGTGGTTGACGTTCACCAACGTGGAGCTTTGGTTTGTTGGGGTGGTGGGCGCGTGGACAGGTGTGCAGCTGTGGCGACGGCGTTGGCCGCCAGCCCCACGGGACCTGTTGGGGCTTACGGGCTTGTGGCTTGGGGTGTTGTTACTTTCCGCCTTGCAGGCCCCATCACATCGGGTGGATGCTATGAAGTTTGTCAGTCGCATGGTGGGAGGGGGCCTCCTTGCGTGGGCCACTTACGATCTAACTCGGACATGGCCTCGCTGGACAGGGGTGATTCGGGCGATGGCCATTTCTGGGATGGTGGTGGCTGTTTTAGGGCTCCTGGAGGCTACGGGGTGGACGCCGGCTGTCACTTGGTTGGCCCAGTTCAAGCACGCGCCGACCCGCGTGGGGGAAGTGGTGCGGATTAGTGCTACCTTGATCTACGCCACCATTGCCTCCATGGTGTTTGAGCTGATGGCACCGTTGGTGCTGGCCTGGGTGCGGTTGGCGCTGGCCCATCGTCGCTGGTGGCGAGTAGGCGTGCTAAGTGTGGGAGGGATGGTGTTGCTCACCGCGCAGGTGCTTACACTCACACGCGCGGGGTGGATCGCGCTGGGGATAACCTTTCTCGTGTTGGCCCTCCTGGCGTGGGCACGCGACCGGGGAATGGCGTACTTGGCACTGGGGTCTATAGGCTTGCTGGGAGCCATCATCCTTATCACTGCATGGCGGAATCCGGTAATCGCCCTTCGCTTGGTAAGCGAGACCGATAGAGCGTGGTACCGGGCCGTGTACACGGTACCGCCGGAGTTGCGGATGGCACCGGGGGAGGAAATCACCGTTTCGGTGGTGGTCCGTAACACCGGGTTGCGCACATGGGTGCCTGAAGGGGCGTACGCCTTCGCCCTGGGGTATCACGTGTATCGCGAAGACGGGACACCTGTCAGTTATGACGGCGTGCGGACCTCCTTGCCTCAGCCGGTAGCACCGGGGGAGGAGATTCGGTTGGATGCGCGGGTAGTGGCGCCCACAGAGCCGGGGACGTATCGTCTGGAATGGGATATGGTTCAGGAGGCCGTTACTTGGTTTAGCTGGAAGGGCACACCGGTGGCCGTGACCCGGTTGTACGTAGTGGGCCCCCCAGTTGCAACGGGGAAAGTAACTCTGCCGCCTTCCCAGCCACCAACGGACGTGCGGCTCTTGGTGCCGGCACCGGGACGGCTAACACTTTGGCGCACGGCATTGCGCATGGTAGCCGACCGGCCATTGCTAGGGGTGGGACCGGATAACTTTCGTCTGGTGTACGGCACGTATGCGGGAGTGGAACTCTGGGATAAGGGGATCCACGCCAACAGCCTGTACTTAGAGTGGGCAGCGGATACAGGCATTTTGGGGTTATTGGCTTTTTTGGCATTTGCCTTTGGGGTGGCCCGTCGTGTCTGGCAGTATGTGCACCCACGCAGCGCGCACCGGTGGGAGGAATGGGTGTGGCGTTTGGGGCTGGCGGGTGCTTTGCTCACCTGGTTTGTGCACGGGATTTTTGATTATTTTTACGAGTTCCTTCCCACCAGCATTCCCTTCTGGATAATGGTCGGTTTGGCGGTTCAGGAGCCCCTGAAGGAGTACCGCGATCATGCGCGTGGGGTTTGACGTTTCACCTTTGTGTGGTCCTCCTACCGGTGTGGGTGTTTACACCGCGCAGCTGTTTCGTCATCTTCAACCTCTGTTGAGCCATCATTTAGTGCCTCTGTCTCACCGTCCCCGTCTGTGGTCCGCGGTGGCAAGTGAAAAGCACTTGCTGGCCCCTCGTTGGCCGCTAAATAAAACGTTGTGGATGCAGGCGTTGCTTCCTTGGGTCATTGCGCGTCAGGGGCTGGATGTGTGTCACTTTACTAACAGTGTGGCCCCACTGGTGTGTCCTGCTCCTTTTGTCGTGACCATTCATGATGCCAGCTTGTGGTTGATGCCCGAGTATCATTATCCCCGGCGTCTCATAGCGATGCGTCCGTTGGTGCCCCTGGTAGCCCGCCGGGCTGCTGCAGTGATCACCGTTTCTCGCAGCGCGAAGGCCGATCTGGTACGTGTGTTGGGCCTTGCCCCGGCCAAGGTGCATGTTATCTACGAGGCACCATCCCCGCACTTTCGCCCCTTAGCCCACGGCATGTGGGTCGATCGGTTGCGCCGAAAATACCGCCTGCCTGAACAGTTCATCCTGTTTGTGGGAACGTTGGAGCCGCGCAAGAACTTGGAGCGGTTAATTCAGGCTTTGGCCCTGTTACGTCGACGGGGAGTGCCTCACAAGTTGGTGATCGTGGGACAGTCCGGGTGGAAGCAGGGACGCATTTTTACCACCATTGAGGTCCTGGGCTTAAAACAAGAAGTCCACTATCTGGGATATGTGCCGGAGACCGACCTGGTAGGGTTGTACAATTTGGCATCGGTGTTTGCTTTTCCCTCCTTGTATGAAGGGTTTGGCCTGCCGGTGGTGGAAGCCATGGCGTGTGGTACTCCGGTCCTTACCGCGAATGTCGGAGCGCTTGCGGAGATTGCCGGCCCTGCGGCAGAATTGGTGGTGCCTGAGGCGGTGGAGAGCATCGCAGAGGGGTTGTATCGCCTGTTGACCGATCCAGAACTGGCGTGGCACCGTCGCGAAGAGGGGCTCCGTTGGGTGCGCCAATTCCGGTGGGAGCGAACTGCACAACAGACGTTGCGGGTGTATCAAACGTTGTATCCCTCGCCGGTCGGGGTAGATGCCCCGGTTACGGGGAGGGTGGGCCAACAATAACCTTGTTATCCTGAATAATGGGCTTCCCGCCCCCTCCTTCATCGGAGACTGCCGGGGAGGCCCTTTTTCTGTGTCACGGGGAGGGGTTATGGGGTCTTTGGTGTTGTGCCTGGATATTGGCAATACCCACATCGTTATAGGAGGGTATGAAGGAGAGCGGTTGGTGCACCACTGGCGAGTCAAGACCGACCATGAGCGTACCGAGGACGAGTATGCCGTGGCGTTGTTATCCCTTCTGTCATTTGCCGGTGTACAGCCGGAAGATGTGGGAGGGGTAGCGTTGTGTAGCGTTGTGCCCCCCTTAACCGGGACTTTTATCACGATTGCCCGCAAGTACCTAGGGCACGTGCCCTTTGTGGTGAACGCGACCAAGAACGTTGGGGTGCGGATTCAGGTGGACAATCCGGCCGAGGTAGGGGCCGATCGGGTTGCAAACACGGCAGCAGTTGTCCATCGGTATGGTGGGCCAGCGTGTGTGGTGGACTTTGGTACTGCCACGACCTTTGACGTAGTCAGCCGGGAGGGAGCGTTTATCGGCGGGGCGATTGCTCCAGGGTTAGGGGTGGCTGCTGATGCCTTAGTGCAGCGTACGGCCAAGCTGCCGCGTGTCGCCTTGGAGCCTCCCCCTTCTCCTATCGGCACCAACACCGTGCATGCTATGCAGTCCGGCATTATTTGGGGATATGTGGGGTTAATGGAAGGGCTTATTCAGCGATTTCGCACAATCCTGGGTGAGGACATGAAGGTCATTGCCACGGGCGGCTGGGCGGCTAAAATGGCGCAGCTCTCCCCGGTGATTCAGTACGTGGACCCGTGGTTAACCCTGGAGGGGATACGCTTGATTTACGAGCGTAACCGGTAAGCTGCAGTTGGCCATCCTGACATAAGAGGGAGATATCATGGTTCGTGTCAGCATTGTAGGTGCGTCCGGCTATGTGGGGGGTGAGCTTCTACGTTTATTGTTGGGGCATCCGCGCGTAGAGGTCGTACAAGCCACGTCAGAACGGTATGCCGGGCGCTTTGTGTATCAGGTTCACCCTAACTTGCGGGGGCTGACCCGATTACAGTTCACCTCCGTCCAGGCTCTGGAGCCTGTGGATGTACTGTTTCTCGCCTTGCCCCATGGGGAGGCACAACGTCGTATCGAGTTCTTTTCCCAGGGGGCAGAGTGCATTATCGATCTTAGCGCGGATTTTCGGTTACGCGATCCGGAGTTGTACACGCGGTGGTACGGTGAGGCTCACGCGGCCCAAGATTGGCTCGCCCGTTTCGTTTATGGGTTACCGGAGGTGAACCGGGAAGCGATTCGTCGCGCCCGGTTTGTGAGCGGCGTGGGCTGCAACGCGACCGCGACCATCCTTGCACTATGGCCTCTCTTTCAGGCAGACGTGGTAGACCGCACTCGAGACGTGGTAGTAGAGGTGAAAGTTGGCTCCAGTGAAGGGGGCAATCGTCCTTCGGAGGCATCGCACCATCCTGAGCGCAGCGGAGCTGTGCGTTCGTACGCGCCGGTGGGCCACAGACATACCGCGGAGGTTATCCAAGCTCTGGCACGCACCGGAGAGGTGCCCCCGCTACATCTGTCCGTTACGGCGGTGGAGATGGTGCGTGGTGCCTTGGCCACGGCGCACGTGTTTTTAAAGGACCGTCTGACGGAGCGTGAGATATGGCGGGTATACCGACAGGCATATCGGGAAGAACCATTCGTACGCATTGTAAAGGAAAGAACAGGTGTTTATCGTCTACCAGAACCCAAAATCCTGGCCGGCAGTAACTTTGCCGACGTGGGGTTTGCTCTGGATGAGGGTACGGGTAGGGTGGTGAGCATCTGTGCTATTGATAATCTCATGAAGGGGGCTGCTGGCACAGCGGTGCAATGTCTTAACCTGATGATGGGGTGGGAAGAACGGTTAGGGTTGGAATTCCCCGGACTTCATCCCATCTGAGGTGACGAGCGTGCGGTAGGAGAGGTATCGCTTGAGGTTGAAAGGGGCAAGTGTTTCTCCAGGAAGAGGACGCGCGGTTGCATGTGCCCTACGGTCACTCGTCGGGCTTCACCGGTAAGGTGATATCCTCGCCGGAAGTAGAAGCGCAGTGTGCGACGGCAGTGAGCCGGTACTCCCAACCGCACTCGAAGGATCGGCGTGTGACGGTCCAACCACGTCTCCCAAATGTCCATGGCCAACGATCCGTACCCTTGTCTTCGCATAGTAGGAATTAGAAGCAATAATCCGAGGTACGCGGTTTCGGGTGAGGGGTACCGTAGACGGAAGTCCATTAGACCTATGATCTGCCCCTCCAGCGTGATGCTCATCATATGACGGTTGGGTGTGTGAAGGGCTTCCAAAAGGAGGCGCTTTCCCAGGTCTGAGGGGATGTGGTCCGCGCCCAGGTCCTGAAAGTAGTCCTGGGATGCGACGAGCACTCGGTGGACATCGTCGGCTGCATTATCGGACAGGGGGATCAAGCGCAAGTTAGGCCCCGGGTGAGTCAGTGGGGTCACTTTCACCTCCCAGTGTTAACGCAGTGAGTGGCTATGAAGCTCCAGAATTATACATTACGTTCTTGCCCTTACACAGTCTTGGTGTACCGGCTGTGGTGGGAGTAGAGGCGCGACGCACAACCGGGCTTTGGAGCACGCTTGTAAACGCCCCTGTGGAGGGCTATACATTTGTATCCCGTCCGGGGACAGGAATACAATGCACCACGCGAAGGGGCAAACCAACAAACGCGGGGGAATCCGGCATGACATTGCGACAGGAATTGGCAGATCTTATCCGGCAGGGCATTGTGCGGGCTCAACAGGTCGGCGCGTTGCCGAAGTTTGACGTGCCTCCCGTGGATGTGACGCCTACAAAGCCTCAGTTTGGGGATTACAGCACCAACGTAGCCTTACAGTTGGCCCGCGTAGCCCGGATGGCTCCTCAGCGCATTGCAGAGGCGATCCAACACCACCTGCCAACGAACGACGTTCTCAGCGAGTGCAGTGTGGCTACGCCGGGTTTCATTAACATGCGTTTGAACCCCATCTGGGTTGCCCGCCAAGTTGCGGTCATTGAAGCCAAAGGACGGGACTGGACGCGCAGCAATGTGGGGCAGGGGCAAAGGGTACAGGTGGAGTTTGTCAGCGCTAATCCTACCGGCCCTCTGCACTTCGGTGGGGCGCGTAATGCGGTGTTAGGTGATACCCTGGCCCGGGTGTTAGAGCGGGTAGGGTACACTGTGCAGCGGGAGTACTACGTGAACGACGCAGGGTCCCAAATGCGGAAGTTCGGTGAGACCCTGTACGCCCGTTACGCCCAGGCCCTGGGGGAGGATGTGCCAGTGCCTCCGGATGGGTATATGGGCACATATATGGTGGAGTGGGGCAAGCGCATCGCCCAAGAGCACGGACGGCGTTTCCTGCAAATGGAACGGGAACAGGCAATCCGCGAGTTAACAGACGCTGGTCTGCGCATCGTGTTGGATGAGGTCCAGCAGGACCTGACGAACCTGCGGGTGAGGTTTGATAACTGGTTTTCCGAACGCAGTCTGTACGAAGATGGCACGTTCGACCGTGTGTTGTCTTTGCTTCGGGAGAAAGGGCTAGTGTACGAAAGGGAAGGCGCTCTCTGGTTCGCCGCGACCCAACTAGGAGGGGAGAAGGATGAAGTGATTGTGCGTTCTACCGGTGAGCCGGGATATTTCGCGTCGGACATCGCGTATCATTACAACAAGTTCGTTTTGCGACGTTTCGATTGGGTGATCGATGTTTGGGCTGTGGACCACCAGGGCCACGTGCCGCGTATGAAGATTATGATGAAGGCCTTAGGGCTAGACCCGGACCGGTTGACCATTTTGTTGTACAATCTGGTAACGTTGAAACGCCACGGTGAAGAGGTGAAGCTGTCCAAACGAGCGGGGGATATCATCACGTTACGTGAGGTGCTGGAGGAGGTAGGACCAGATCCAATTCGGTTTATGTTGCTTACCCGGAGCAACGAGGCCAAGATTGACTTTGACCTGGGGTTGGCCGTGGAACAAACCCAGGAAAATCCGGTGTATTACGTACAGTACGCCCACACTCGCATTGCGGGCATTCTGCGGAAGGCCCGCGAAGAGGGGTGGACTACATGGGCCGACGGCAACTTGGACCTCCTCACACATCCCTCGGAACAGGCATTGCTCAAGAAGATTCTAGACCTCCCCGATTTATTGGTCACTATTGCAGATCGTCTTGAGCCACACCACTTGACGTATTACGCGCAAGATCTGGCCACCCACTTTCACGCCTTTTATCGCGATTGCCGGGTGCTGGACCCAGACCGGCCGGACCTGACAAAGGCGCGGTTGCGGCTGGTGGCAGCGGTGAAGCTTGTCCTGGCCCACCTACTGGAGGACCTGCTGGGGATGACGGCGCCCGAGATCATGTAGATCTGGGAGGGCCTATGTCCCCGGAACACGTGGACACATCACAGGAGCGACCGCGCATTCTGGTGGCCGATCCCCTGGCAGAGGAAGGCTTGCGACGTCTGCGCACCTTTGGGTGTGTGGATGTCCGGTTTGGACTTTCGGAAGACGCGCTGTGTGAGATCATCGGTGAGTACGACGCGCTGATCGTACGCAGCGGAACGTGGGTCACACGTCGAGTGCTGGCAGCAGCTCATCAATTGAAGGTGGTTGCACGGGCGGGTGTAGGGGTAGATAACATAGACGTGGAGGCGGCCACTGAATACGGTATTCTGGTGATCAATGCGCCCACCGGTAATATTGTTGCTGCCGCAGAACACACCATTGCTCTGCTCATGGCCCTGGCCCGACGTGTTCCCCAGGCACATATTAGCATGCAAGCGGGGGAATGGGATCGCAAGCGTTTCATCGGCATTGAGGTGCGGGAGAAGACGCTGGGTCTCATAGGACTGGGTCGGGTGGCTTCTGAAGTCGCGCGACGGGCTCGAGGCCTGGAAATGCACGTGCTCGCGTATGACCCTTACGTCTCCGAGGCGTATGCTGCCAAACAGGGGGTCACCTTGGTGGACTTAGATACCTTGCTCAAGGAGGCGGATTTTATCTCCCTGCACTTGCCCCTCACTCCGGAAACGCGCGGTTTTTTGAACCGTGAACGTCTGTCGCAGGTTAAAGAAGGCGCCTATCTCATTAACACTGCCCGTGGAGGCGTGGTTGAGGAGGCGGCGTTGTTGGAGGCTTTGGACCAAGGCCGCCTGGCCGGAGCAGCGCTGGACGTGTTTGCCGAGGAGCCCTTGCCCCCGGATCATCCCCTTCGTCGGCACCCTCGGGTGATTCTTACTCCGCACATTGGAGGCTCCACGGTGGAAGCACAAGAACGGGTAGCGGTGGATGTGGCCGAACAGGTGATCGCGGTCCTGGAAGGACGACCGGCACCTTACGCGGTGAACGCGCCTATTGTGCCGCCCCAGGAGCTGGAAACGTTGGTCCCTTGGATCGACCTGGCCGAGCGTTTGGGCAAGTTCATGCGGCAGGTGTGCGGGGAACGGTTAACCCGCGTGGAATTGACGGTGCACGGGGACTTGGTCCACTACGACCTCTCTTACTTGCGGGCCGCGGTCCTGAAAGGGGTGTTAGAAGGGGTGGTGGACGTACGGGTTAACCTCGTCAACGCCCTGCGGGTTGCCGAACGTCGTGGGTTAGAATTTATCGAACGGCGTCGAGAGCATGGCGAGCGTTTCGGTACCATGCTCACCTTACGCATTTTCCGGCCGGGCAACGCACAACCCAAAGAGGTTTGGATGGTGCGCGGGGCCATTTTGCACGGTGAACCCATGATTGTGGCCTTAAATCACTATTGGGTGGAATTCCCCGCGCGCGGGTACCTGCTATTGACCCGACATCAGGACAGGCCAGGCATCATTGGTCGAATAGGTACGCTGTTGGGCATGCGGGACATTAATATCGCGTTTATGCACGTGGGCCGCAAGACCCCACGAGGGGAAGCCATAATGGTCCTAGGTGTGGATGAACCGATCCCTCCAGATGTGCTGGAGGCCATCCGTCAGATGCCCTTCACGTACTGGGTGCGAGCAATAACTCTGTAAAATAGGCTCCCGCCCGTCTCTCGAAGACGGGCGGGAGCTGTACGACGGTGTCAGGGATGTCGGGCCAGTTCGTTCTTCAGGTAATTGATGTTGTCGATCTCGGAAGGATCGCGGCCGTTCAGAAAGGCCAGATAAACGCTCACAAAGTCTCCCAGGTGAATTAATCCCATCATCTGGGTGAAGGGGTGTTCTCCCGCCGCGCGCAGGCGCAGGTGGGGCAATTTGTGGCGTTGAAAGATGGTTGCCGTGATATCCCACCGGCGTTGAACCCGGGCATGGTGCGAGGGAGACTCCAGCGAGATCAAGAGGATGTGGTCGGCTAGGTCGGTGGGCGCGCGTGTGCCCACAATGGTGTTGTGATTTAATTCCGGCAGTTCGTCGTATGCAGCCCACTGCTTGCTGTTTTCGTTGAACTGGGTTTTCCAACGGCGGGCCACAGCCGTGAGGTGTTCCGCGCCCAGGACAAAGAGGACGCGATTGTAGGCACGACGCGCATACTGTTTAGCGGGATTAGCGCTTTCAGGAACTCGTGGACCATATGCGGTGTTCAACTCGTCCAGCACGTGGGCGGCCTCTGCCCGTGCTTCGCCGGGCAGACGGTAGTAGTCCAGCGCCTGCACGATGCCCAGGAGGAGAATCCAGGAGTACCCAATCGCAGCACGAGGTTGACCGCCCCCGGGGAACATAACCACAGGTACCCCTTTCTCCTCAGCAAGGCGGGCCAGTGTCCCTCCGGTGGTTAGCGCCACAACCGCGGCACCGCGGCGCAAGGCTTCTTCAAAGCCGGTGAGCGTTTCCTCGGTGTTGCCCGAGTAACTGGACGCGATCACCAGGGTGTCGGCGTTGACCCAGGCGGGCAGGCGATATCCTCGCACCACAGTGATCGGCACCTGGGTCTCTGTTTCCAGCAGCGCGGCCAGTAAGTCACCACCGATGGCAGAACCTCCCATCCCCAAGACCACAATGTGTCGCTTCCCCTGATAGCTGGTGGGCAGGCGGATCGCATCGGCACGGGCCCATGCGTCGGCTACCTGTTCCGGGAAGCGTTCCACCCACCCCAACATGTCCTGGGGATCCAGATGGCGCATAGCCAGTTCATTGTCCAGGTCGAAGTTCATGATGTGTCCTCCTACGCTGGTGTGAGGATATTTAAGGTCACACGGTAGGTGTTTTTTGAGCTGTTAACCGTCGGGCCGGGTGGTGTCGTCTTCCGGCCACATATTGTACACTTGGCGGCGGGAGATGCCCAGTACGCGGGACAGGATACGGGCGGCCTGAGCGCGTGAAAGGCCTGCTTCCTGAAGGAGGTGTAAGCCTTCCCGCACCCGCTCAGGGTTAACCGGTGGAGCGGGGGTGGTGGCACCGGCGATGAGTAACACAATCTCCCCACGGGGAGGATGATTTTGGTAATGGCGCCACGCTTGGGCCAGGGTGCCCCGAAAGACTTCCTCATGTACCTTGGTAAGTTCACGTACTACAGCACAGGGTCGGTCCTCGCCAAAAACATCGACCGCGTCGGCCAGACACCCTACCAGACGGTGGGGTGTTTCCAGGAAGATTAGGGTGCCGGGTTCCCAACGCACTTCCTGAAAACGTTGTCGTCGTTCACGGGAACGTCTGGGCGCATATCCCAGGTAAAGAAAGCGATGGGTGGGCAGACCGGAAACCACCAAAGCGGCCACAGGCGCGGAAGGTCCGGGCACAATGCGGACGGGATAACCTGCGGCCAGCGCGGCTTGCACCAGTTCATATCCCGGGTCGTTAATACCGGGGGTGCCCGCGTCCGATACCAGGGCTACGTCCCCCTGGGCGAGGGCTTTCAGGATGTAATCCAGTTTTTGCAGTTTGTTGTGTTCGTAGTAGCTGGTCATGGGGGTGTGGATGTCGTACGTGCGCAACAGCACCCGCGTGACGCGCGTGTCCTCTGCAGCGATAAGGTCTACCTGGCGAAGGATATCCAGCGCGCGTAAGGTGATATCTCGCAGGTTACCGATGGGAGTAGCAACGATGTACAGCGTGCCCATAGGTTCACTCCGGGGGTAATACCAGCGCGTACCACGGCGGGTCGCTGCGTTCGTCCAACACGATCCATCCCCGGTGGGGGGCGTCGGGATGGGCAAAGAACCGTTCCTGACTGAGGGTGAGTTGGCGACGGACATACGGTCGTGGGTAGCGTGGATAAAGCCCCCATTCGCCGGCCCAGGCTATCCAGCTCCACAGTTCGTAAGCACCCTGATCTGCCCAAAGGATGTCCGGTTGGCTGGCGACCCAGTCCGCCAGCTGAGCCGTGAGGTTTTCCCAGGCTTTGATCAACGCCACGGTGTGTTCTTCTTGTTGGGCTTCCCACTCGGGCACCAGGGACAGCCCCACCTCTCTTTCGGCGATTAGAGTGACGATATGGCGCCAGCGGACGCGATCCCAGGCCAGAGCAATATGGGCTTCAGGAGTGGGTGTAGCGGCCAGGGCATGGCGGTAGAACGTTTCTCGGGCCAAGTGTTCGGCGCGCAGGGCAGCGACCAGATGGGTTTGGGCCGCGTTATCGGTAGGGTTGCGAGCAAGAGTGGCTGCGGCCTGGCGTCGTGTGTCGTACGCTTGGCGTACGTCTTGGGGTAAGTCCGGTACCGGAAATGGGAGCAACAGTCGTGGGGGAAGTGCCGGGGGGGAAGGGGGCACATCGGCCGGGGACAGAGGATCAGACGCGGTGTCCAGCTCTCGCAGAACGCGCAGGGCCCGGCGACGTTGTTCGGGTCGCAGGGAGCGGCTGGTTTGCAGCAACGTTCTGGTCGAGCGTAGGGTTGCTCGGAGGGCTGCTTCTTGGTTCCAAGCTTGCCATCGTGGGGCCAGGAAGAGGAGTGCGTCCAAGCGTTCGGCGTCGCTCAAATAGGGGTGCAGGATTGCTGTATGGTACAGCCGTCGAGCCGTCACCAAGGTTTCGGGTGAGGCGTCAGGATAAGCCTTGATATATGCGGTGAGCAAACTTATCCGTTGGGCCGGCAAGCTATCCAGATCGTGCCCTATGAGTACTTGTACGGTGATCGGGTCATCTGCCCGCAAGGCGGCCCACGCGAGGTCGGCGGCCGAGGTGTCTGCCAACAAGGGCAACACCCGTTCCGGGGTCACATAGCGGATGTCTACACGGCTCATGTATGGTCGCGACGCTGTAATGGGAGTAGTGAGGCGTTGCCACTGACGCCACATCAACCCTCCTGTCAGGACACTAAGGCCGAGCAAGAGCGTAAGGGCATAGGCCAGCAGGCGGTACATTCCAGCTCTACGACGGTTGCCCCTTATGAGGCGTACACGTGTCATGCCGACACCGTCACCCCTTTCGTGGCGAAGCGTGGATCGTGTTGTACCATTCGGCGAATTCCTTCCCGCAGCGAAACGCGCGGCGTGTAATTGAGCACCCGGGTAGCTCGGGAGAGGTCCGCCACCATACGGGCAACGCCTGGATTGGCGTCGGGGTTATACAATACGTGTGCGCTGCGCCCGGTGACCTCTTCCATCACGGCGACAAGGTCGTTGATGCTGGTTTCCTCTCCGGAGCCCACGTTGATGATTTGGCCGACGGCATCGCTGGTCGCTGCCGCAACTAAAGCTTCCACCACGTCGTCTATATAGACGAAGTCCCTTGTTTGGGAGCCATCGCCGTGGATAACCACCGAGCCGCCCTCTAAGATCTGACGCAGGAATTGGGGAATGACAGGCGCGTACGAGACCGGCAGAGGCTGCCCCGGACCGTACGCGTTGAAGATGCGCAGGGCAATGGCTTCGATGTTGTACAATCGTCCCAGGGTGAACACATAGTGTTCGGCCGCAATTTTGGTTACTGCGTAGGGCACTCGCGGGTTAGGAGACATGTCTTCCCGGAGGGGTTGATGGGCCTGATCACCGTACACCGTGCCTGAAGAGGCCAGCACAATGCGTTTGACCCCGACGGCCCGCATCGCCTCCATGAGGCTGACGGTTCCTCCCACGTTAACATCGTTGTAATCGCGAGGGAAAAGGACCGATTCTTGGACCGAAACTCGGGCTGCCAGGTGGTACACACAGTCCACACCCTGGAGTAGCGTCCATAGTTTGGGTACATCCCGTACGTCGCCACGGGTGAAGATAACCCGTGAATCGAGGCGTTCCGGGTGGCCGGCACTGAGGTCATCCAACACACGTACGTGATGGCCTAACGCAATAAGACGATTGGCCAGGGCTGTGCCAATGAATCCCGCGCCACCCGTGATTAAAAAGCGCATGGCGTCCCCTCCTCACTAGAGGTGGTTTGAACATTCGAACCCGTTCGGGTGCAAGAAATATAAACTCAACGTCAACCATGGGCCAATTGAAACGTAAATGGAGAGAGCTTCTTAGTCCCATACGCATGTTTATTATACCAGACATGCCTTGGTTACGAGCACTCTTTGCCGTGACGAGTGTTCGGGACGTGACTCCGGGCCAAGGTTGGCTGCACGGGTTGGGTCTACTGATGGTGAACTGAATTACACGGATCAAAGGGGGATATCCTTTGGGGGAGGGCATTTATACAATGGGGGCGAGGGTGTGGCAGGTGGAAAGGACGCGTGTCGCGTGTACGACCGGGTCACAGGAGGCAAAGCAGATGAGGGCAGATGAGCCTGAGCAAAAGTCCCCGCGTGTGAATGTGTCTATGTTGCATTTTCTTAATGAATGGGTACGAGGCCGTATTGCGCGGGATATGTTACTCTTGCTGAGCCAAGCGCCGGAGAAGGCCTATAGCCTGTGGGACCTGGCCCACGCCATAGGCCGACCGGTCTCCTTGGTGGCTCGAGTGATGCCGAGGTTGGTTGCTGCCGGTGTGGTGGTGCCGGTACGGCGGGAAGGGCTTGTTATCTATTACTTGACCGGTGATGCTCAGGTGCAACGGTGGTTACGGGAATGGAAGAACGGTAGGGAAAGACAAGTCCCGTTGTGTATATCTTTGGATGGGCTTGGTGATGTGTGTTCGGACGGCCCCTTCACGATGGGGGGCATGGCCCGGGTAACCTCTCGGGATCGGTGGGGTGGACCTGATGGGGCAAGTATCTGGGGCCTCCATCGGTAAGGGCATACCGGTGAAGGGTAAGGCCGGCCGGCAGGTGTCGACACAGGTAGCTTATCACAGACTGGACGTCCGTCTGTTCAGGGTGACATAGGATGCCCACAAGGGTGCCGCTGTGAGCTCGGCAAATGCCCAATGCACCCACCGCACGTCTCCAGACCACAGCGAGGTCCACCAAAGGGTTGGGGAGCACCTGTTGGTGTGTGCAGGCACTTAAGGTAGCGGCTTCGCCCAAGGCGTGCCAATCTCTTTGACGTAACGCCCAGCGTAGAAGGTTGAAGGCCTCTCGGTGTTGTGTGGCCAATGGCCGTAGTGTTTCCACCGATACTTGGCGGTTATAGGTCAGAGTATCCACCTTGCCGCCTGGGTCCAACACGATAACGGCTAGTGGCGGCGCGGGACCCAGCATTTCCCAGAAGGCCCCCGTGCGGTGGGCAAAGAGCACCAGTCCGGGGAACACGGTGCTGTCCGTGGGCTCTACCTCCACGGCCAGCCGGGCGACCGTGGCCGGCGAGAGGGGATGCCCCACGGCATAGGCCACTGCGTAGAGCGCGGCCGCCACGTCCGCGGTGCTGGATCCGTACCCGCGGCCGCGGGGGATGTTCGCCTGGATTTCCACTTGACCCCCTCGCGATGGGAAGCCCGGCCGTTTCGATAGAAGGTGGAGCGCCTTTTGGACCTTCGGGTATGGGCCGGACACGTGCCACGTGTGATCGTCCGTCACCGTTGCCCGAACTCGTGAAAACCAATCGATGGGGCACGAGACAAGACACGGCTCTCCGTCCAACAGACCCTGCACCAGTTCGCCCGCCGTGCCTGGAAGGGCTGCTGTGACACAGGCGTGACGCATGGATTTAAAGTACCCTCTATCCCAGGTCTTC
>WFWT01000026.1 GCA_015490995.1 Anaerolineae bacterium
CCCCACGCCCACACCCCTCCCCATGCGCGTGCAAGGAGTCTACATTGCCCGCACACCCATGGATGAGGTGTGGATTCTGGGCGAAGTCATCAACGAAAGCGGTAGCGATGTAGAACAAGCGGTGGTGAATGCAGTGCTGTTGGACGAGGATGGCCGTATCCTGGCCAGTGCGGAGGCCCCTGCAGCCCTGGAGTTCATCCCCAAAGGGGAACGTTCCCCCTTTGCCCTTCGCTTCCGGGAAGCCCCCACCACCTTTGCCGCCTATCAAGTTAATGTGGTCCGCGCGTTGCCGGGGTTTCTGGGCGGGTATTATTTGGACCTGGGGGTTGAAAACGTGACCGGCGAGGGAGAAGGATACCGTGCCTATTTTCTCGAGGGCATGGTGCGCAATTTGGGTTCTGAGGACGCGGTGGGTATTCTTCTGGTAGCCACTTTATACGACGCCGCAGGACGGGTCGTCGGCGTGCGCGAGGCTGCGCCGGAGCATAACGTGTTGCTCAGCGGGGGAGTTACCCGCTTCCAAATGGAAGTTCATCTCCTGGGTGGTCCGGTGGCCAGCTGGCGGATAATAGCCCTGGGGCACCGGTTGCTGACGCCCACGCCAACACCCTAATCAGGGAGGCTCGGTGATGTCTGAGCACGAACAGGTTATCACCCGACGCCGCTGGTTTTATCGCCTAATGCAGGCCATTATCCGGGGACTTTTGGGCCTCTTCGGCACGGTTCATGTGGAGGGCCGGGAAAACTTTCCTCGCGAAGGGCCATATCTGATGGCGGTAAATCACCTTCACTGGATGGATATCCCGGTGTTATTCGTCGTGTTGCCCCACGAAGTAGCTACCTTTGCCGCGGAGAAGTGGGAACGCCATTGGTTGGTCGGAACGTTATTACGCCTCTTTGGCCATGCCATCTTTGTCCAGCGTGGGGAAGCGGATCGTCGTGCCATCACGAGGGCCATCCGTTGGTTGCAAGGTGGAGGCGTACTGGGTATTGCCCCTGAAGGAACGCGTTCCCGAACCGGTGCCCTCCAAGAGGGCAAACCCGGTGCGGCTTACATGGCCAGCCGTACCGGCGTGCCTATCGTGCCGGTAGCCGTGTGGGGACAGGAGAAGTTCTGGCAGGAGGTACGCCGTTTCCGCCGACCGCACGTGTACGTCCGTATCGGCCGGCCGTTTACCCTTCCAGGCACGCCCAACCGCGCGAAAGGTGAACAGTTGGAGCAGTACACCGAACAGATCATGCTGCGTTTGGCGGAGCTGCTGCCCGAAGCCTATCGGGGGGTTTACCGCGAGAAGGTACGCTCGCGAGGTCAGAATCCATCTTTAAAGCCGTCCCCGGCTCCTTCTCCTTAGAGGGGTGCCCCTCTTCTGAAAGTGTTCAGAGACCGACGTTTATGTCGGCCTTTCGGCCCTCACCCCCTCGCCGACGAGCAGGACGAGGGCACGAGCACGTTGCCCTTTTTCCCAATCTGGGGAGAGGGAGGGGGGAGGGCTCTTCCGTGTTTCCCCAGGCGTTCATCACAGGTTATGAATTTCCGAACTCTCTCTTCTGCTGAAAAAGCAGCCCAGGAGTTGAAGGTACCGTTCTTGCATGGCCTCTACGGGGAACCGGGCGTAAACCCACGCGCGTGCCTGTGCTCCCGCCCAACGTGCGCTTGGCCAATCCATAAGCCAGGGGTACATGGCACGTGCCAGCGCGTCCGGGTCTTCGGGAGGAACCAGCCGCCCCCAGGGAGACACCACCTCCGGCAGCCCCCCTACGGATGAGGCCACTACCGGTACACCCACCCACTGGGCTTCCAGCGCCACGAGACCGAAGCTTTCCCGACGGGATGGCATCACTACCAGACGGCTGTGCCGGAAGAAGGGTTGGGGGGAAGTCCGCCATCCCCAAAACCGTACCTTTGACGCTACTCCCAAGCGATGGGCAAGCTGTTCCCATCGCACACGTTCCGGCCCATCGCCCACCACCCACACCCGTAGCGGGTGGACGTCTTGGAGGAGAGCCACCGCCCTTAACAGAAGGTCTCCCCCTTTTTCCGGACTACACCGGCTTGCAAAGGTTATTACAGGCCAGCAGCTCGCGCCGGTAGAGCCCTGTTCGGCTTTTACCGGCAGGCCGTACGGGATCACCATCAATCGTGTGCGCCGGTATCCTCGAACACGCAGTTCTCGCGCCAGCGCGTGTGACGGAGTAATGACCCACGCCGCTCGCCTTATTACCCACCGATCCAACCACCGGTATAGCCGTTGTCGAGCATCCGCGTCGGTGTAACCGTGCACGGTGACCAGGTGACGGTTCGGGGGTATCAAGCCGGTGGCTATCCAGTTGCTTTTGTAGTCGTGAGTGTGGACCACGTCGGGAGAGAATGCGCGCACGATGGCGCGCAATCCATGCCAGAGGGTGATGTCCCATATCCCCCGATCGGGCAGGTTCCAGGTCAAGATGCCTTGGTTGCGGGCGGCTTGAACAAGGGGGTGAACGGGTGGGCCGTCGGGAGGGCGCCGATAAAAAGTGACAATGCCTGTTTCAATGCCATGCCGTTGCCACGCGTCTGCCAACAGGAGGATCATGTGTTCCACCCCGGCCAGGCGAGGGCTAGAGCGCACCACCAACACGCGCATGCCATGACCTCCACCCAAAAGCCCAAGCCAGCACCGCCCCCTGGACGCGCACGTGGTAGCGGTTGCGGCGGCTTAACCAGTACAGTCCTTTACCTAAGGCCAACACAGCCATAAGGCCACGGTAGGCCAGAGCGTAGCCTTGTCCGTGGTGTTTTCGAAAATAGCGTTCGAGGCTGGCCAGGGCCGCGATCCCGAGCGCCAGTGATTGGGCTGACGACACACTGCCCCCTCCCGTGTGGACGACCGCCGCGCGCGGTTCATACAGACACACCCACCCTGCCATCCAAAGCCGACGGCACAGATCG
Organism: Anaerolineae bacterium; assembly: GCA_015490995.1. GTDB lineage: Bacteria > Chloroflexota > Anaerolineae > JAADDB01 > JAADDB01 > S141-23. The sequence continues at coordinate 2,930 of WFWT01000026.1, forward strand.
GTATCTTCGGCGTACAGCCAGAACCCTTCGTCCATTCCTTTGACCTCTTCCCATGCCTCTCGACGCACCAACATGGCAGCACCGCTGAGGGCGGGTACTGGCTGAGGGCCGTGCCTAGAAGCCAACGTCCGCCCCAGGTAATAGCGTCGAGACCAAGGATGGTCTGGCCAACGCCAAGCCCCTACTTTATCCCACCCTTCTCGCCAGAGGGTTGGCCACGTGCGTGCTCCCCGCGGGTCCACCTCACCGCGAGGAGTGAGGAGGAGAGGGCCCACCGCGGCCGCGTTGGGATAGGTGTACAGCGTGCGCCACAGACGGTCCAAGCTTCCCGGTCGGGGCACCGTGTCCGGGTTTAACAGCAAGAGATCCCCCTCGGTGTTGCGGGCCGCCAGGTTCACCGCCGCTGCAAAGCCTCTGTTCTCTGTGTTGACATGTAGCCATACGTCGGGATAACGCGCCTGTACCCACGCTATCGTGCCATCTGAGGAGGCGTTGTCGACGATGAACAAGTGGTATGGTGGCGGGTTGGGTGGCTCTGTCGTGTGCCAGGCTGTAGGGAGGGCGGCCAGGCACCGAGGCAGGTGACGTATCGCGTTGTGGGTAACTATGATGATCGAGATGGGCCTTTCACCGTACACGGTGTTCCTCCCATCACCCGAGCGCACACACGTACGACCCCGCCCCGTCCACCCAGGGCCCATAGGCTGTCTAGCAAGGTAAACACGCTCATCCAACGCCGAGACCATCCGCCGCTTTCCGTCCATCCCGGCCCGTTAGCCGGTGTACGCCACTTGACCACGCGAAATCCGGCTCGTGTAAGTACCTGCTGCAGTGTGGTTGGGGAGAAGTGCCAGATGTGCCGCTCCAGGTCCCAGTGAAACCAGCGCGGTCCCCACACACGGGCCTGCACGGAGTGAACGTTGGGCACTTCCACGAGAAGTTGCCCGTCGGACGCGAGTACCCGTTGCATGGCCCGCAGCGCGGTCAAAGGATCCCAGAGGTGTTCCAGCACGTGCCACAGCGTGATGGCGTGTACGCACGTGGGTGCTAGGGGCAGGATATGGGCGTCCGCTTGTATCAACGGACGGACGGTCACTTGGCGGGCCCATTGCAAGGAGACGGCCGCCCTTTCCAGGCCTATTGTACGCCAGCCCAACAAGGCCATGGCGCGCACGTAGCGGCCGTCCCCACACCCCACGTCCACCAGCCAGGCGTCCTGTGCGGGGGGGAGCCAACTGCGCACCCAAAGGGGCGCTTCATCGGCCAAAAGGCTTACCCACAGACGTTTCAGCGTGCGTCGCCACCGAGGTGGGGGCTGTAGTGGACCTTGTGGAGGGGGAGGCGGTGCCGGGGGCCACGGCGGAGGATCGGTATATCCCACCCCGCATCCGTCACACCAGCGCACCTGGGGACGGTGCTCCCAGGCACAGGGGAGTATACGGTCGCATCCTGGACACCGCAATGGAGGCCGCGTGGGTGCAGATCGGGCGGCCATGTGCATGGTCATGCGGTGCGCAAGGACCGCCACAACAGGTAAATGGCTCCGACCGTGCCCGCCAGGCCGAGCACCAACAGGATTACCCCGCGCGCCAGAGTACCGGTATCCACCGCGGGGGTAGGTGTCGGTGTTGGTGTCGGCACCGGTGTAGGGG
>WFWT01000027.1 GCA_015490995.1 Anaerolineae bacterium
TGCGCGCCCTGTTTGTGGCGGATGACCTGTCCGCGGTGGTGTTTGTGGCCGGGGAGACCCTCTGGCGCGCGCCACTGTCCCTACGCTGACCCCCACCCCATCACCGATTCTGTCCTGCTTTCCCGCGCGCGTTCATCGTGTGCTATACTCGCTCCGGACATTCAACGAAATCCATGATCCGGCGAACACGAGGTTGGCACATATGCGTCGGCAGCGCTTTATCCAGACCCGCCCGCGCGGACCTATACGTCTAGAGCGGCAACGGGGAGCACCCTGGGCTTCCTTGCTGCTCACCTTTCTCACCGTTCTCTTTCTGGGCCTGACCGCGTACGCCAGTCTGTTGCTATATCACACCGCACGCACCGCCGCGCGTAACCTCCCCCCTCTGACCGTGTCGGTGCCAATGCCCCAATGGGAAACCCTGCTGGGCCGGGAACCGGCCCGTGAACCCACCCCTATGCCGCTGTCCGCTCCTGCCGAAGTACCGGTATACCAGCCCACAGCGCCCGCCGTCTTGCCCTTGCCTAACCCGGAAGTGGAAGAGCGCATCAACATCGTGCTTTTGGGCGTCGACCGCCGGCCACAGGAACAAGGACCACCTCGCACGGACACCATTATCGTGGTCTCCATTGCGCCCGAAAGTCGAGAAGTAAGCATGCTCTCTATCCCCCGTGACCTGTGGGTGCCCATCCCGGGGTACGATATTAACGCGAAGATCAACCAGGCCTACGCCATTGGGGAAGCCCGCCGATACCCCGGTGGTGGACCGGCCTTGGTGAAAAAGACCATCAGCGAGCTCATCGGATACCCGGTGCACTACTACGCGCTGGTGGATTTTGACGGCTTCCGCAAGCTGATTGACCTCATCGGCGGAATCGAGGTCTGTGTGCCGTACACCATCCACGACGAGCAGTTTCCCACCGATGATTACGGTGTCGAAGTGCTTCACATCGAAGCTGGGTGTCAACAAATGGACGGGGACTTGGCCCTCAAATACGCCCGTACCCGACACGGGGACAGCGACTACGCGCGCGCCCAACGGCAACAACAGGTGCTCTTAGCCGCGCGCAACAAGGTATTGCAGGCCAAAATGCTGCCCACCCTGATCTTGCGGGCTCCCCAAATCCTACGCAGCCTCTCCGGCTCGGTGGAAACCGACATCCCGCTGGACAAGCTGGTCTCCCTGGCCCGCCTCGCCGCCGAGATCGACGAAAACCGCATTCGCCGAGAAGTTATTGACAACCGATACGGCACCGAAACCTACGCGGCCAACGGCGCGTGGATCCTGGTGCCCGATAGGGAGAAATTGCGCCCTCTGTTTGATAGCCTGTTTGCCCCCCGTACACGGGCGGCGGATCCCACGCTGCTGGAGGAAGTGCTTCGACGTCAGGGCGCTCCGGCCGAACCCTTGGTGCCCCAACCCACCCTCACCGTTACCGCGAACTTCCAACAAGAAAATGCGCTGCTCGTCGTACTGAACGGCAGCGGACGACCGGGGCTGGCCGCGCGGGTGACGGCCTGGCTGGAGGAACAGGGATTTCAAGTAGTACAATTTGGCGACCTCCGGGGTACACCTTACCCCCACAGCGTCCTGGTCATTCACACCGACCGCCCGTTAACCCGCCAAGCGCTGGTAGAACGCTTCCGCATCCGGCCGGAGAACATCCGCTACAGCAGCAACCTGATCACCAACGTGGACATGGAACTGTTCATCGGCGCGGACTTCACGTTCCCGACAGACCAGTGAGAGGTGCCGATAGGGCATCCCATGGGGTCTCTGAGTCGAGACTCAACAAGATACATCGCGGTAGCTGAGGTTGGAGAACACGGACCACACACCGTCCGGGGAGCGAACCATGAGCATGAAAAAGCGCACACGGCTGGAACGCACGTTCACCGGTGAACCGGTGGACCGTCCCCCTGTCGCCCTCTGGCGTCACTGGCCTGGGGACGACCAATACCCCGCGCACTTTGCTGCGGCCACCATAGCGTTTCAACGCCAGTTCGACTGGGACTTCGTGAAGGTAACCCCGAGCAGCGACTACTGCTTGCGCGATTGGGGTACCCAGACCGTCTGGGAGGGTAACAACGAGGGCACCCGTCGATATGTTCACCATCCTATCCAACACCCCGAGCAGTGGGCCGCGCTGCGGCCCCTCGACCCATCGCAAGGGAGCCTTGGACAAATGCTGGAAGCCCTGCGCCTTATCCGAGAGGGCCTTGGCCCCGAGGTGCCCATCCTCCAGACCATTTTCAGTCCCATTGCCCAGGCTAAAAATCTAGCCGGCCCACACTTCCTCACCCACTTGCGACTCTACCCCGATGCCGTACGGGCAGGGCTGGATGTTATCACCGAAACCACCTGCCGCTTTGTGGAAGCCCTGGGCGACCTGGTGGACGGTGTGTTCTACGCGGTCCAGTGGGCCGACGCCGCTCACTTAAGTCGGGACGAATATCGCCTTTTCGGTCGACCCGGCGACCTGCGCATTCTGGACGTGGCCCGACGCTACTGGTTTAACCTGCTCCACGTCCACGGCACGGCCATCTATTTCGAGGTGTTTGTGGATTATCCCGTCCAGGCCCTGAACTGGCACGACCGAGAAACGTGGCCCTCGCTGGCAGAGGGCAAGGAGCGTTTCCCTGGGGCGGTGGTGGGGGGCATTGCGCGCATGGACCCACTGCTGCGCGGCACCCCTGAGGCCGTGCGCAGTCAGGCCCGGGACGCGATCGCCCAAACCGAAGGACGACGGTTTATCCTAGGCACAGGGTGTGTCACCCCCATCACCACACCGGTGTGCAACCTGCGTGCGGTACGTGCCGCAGTGGAAGACGTTAGAGAGGGCTCATGACCTTTACGCCGCACTACTGTCCACGCTGTGGCGCCCGGTTGCACGATCGCCACGTGTTCGGACGGATGCGACGGGTGTGTCCGGCGTGTGGGTTTATCTTCTTTCGCGATCACAAAGTCGCTGTTGGGGCGTTCATCCATCACCGGGACCGCGTCCTCTTGGTACGGCGGGCAGTGGACCCGGAGAAGGGCAAATGGGCTCTGCCGGCAGGCTACATGGAGTACGACGAGGAGCCCATCCCTGCCCTGTACCGGGAAGTGGCGGAGGAAACCGGCCTGTCCGTGCGGGTCACCCGCCTGCTGGACGTTTTCCCCCTCCGCACCCCTCACGCGCGCGGGGTCATTATCATGTACGAAGCAGTTCCCGAAGGGCCTGTCCCAGAACACCCGCCGGCAGCAGACGACGTGGACGCGGTCCGCTGGTTCCGCCGTGAGGCCATTCCCTGGACAGAGCTAGCATTCGAAAGCACACGGCACATCCTGCGTCGCTGGAGGGAGGGTCAGCTGTGAACGGGGCATCGCACATCTCATCCCCCACCCCTACAAGGGTCCACACCCAAGGTCAGGCCTTCCGGGTCGGCATGCTGACTCTGTTGTTCTTGCTGGGACTCTATTTATGGACCCTGGATACCGGCCTTGCACCGTACGAACTGGAGGGGGGCGACCTTATCACCCATCAATACGCCCAGGTACAAGCCCGCTTTAGCAACGCCCCCGGGTACCCCCTGTACACCATGGGGGGATGGCTCTGGTATCACACGCTCAAACCCCTTTTGCGGGGGGTGGCCAATCCCGTGCAGGTGCTTTCCGCTTACTCGACCTTCTGGGCCATAGTGGCCCTGGCCCTTCTGTACGCGGTCAGCCTGCACATCACTCGCGGCAACGCGATTATCAGCGCGTTAATTACCCTTGCCTACGGAGTAACGTACTTTTTTTGGTATTACGCTGTAACTACCGAACAGTACACTTCCGCGGTAGCCCACACACTGGCCATTGTGCTGGTCACCTTTCGCTGGGAAGAGGCCATACGTCGTGGGGAACGAGAGCGAGCGGACCGGTTGTTTCTTCTCCTGGCCTTTTTGCTGGGGTTGGCCCTTGCCCACATGGTAACCGTGCTGCTCATCGGCCCACCTGTGCTCTGGTTCGTGTGGCGCACCGACCGCGCGTTTTGGCGCCGCGGTCGGCTGCTGGTCCGGGCTGTGGGGCTGGGCCTCTTGCCCCTTCTGGCCTACACATACGTCTACATCCGGGGCGCTCAACATCCCGAATGGCGCGGCGAGGGCTCCTGGCCCAACACCCTTTCCTGGTTCCTGTACTTTCTAAGCACGCCCCAGGGACGGGCTGAGCTGACCTGGACCATCGGCCCGTTTACCGAGGAGTTTCCCTCCCTCATCTGGCAGGAACTGACCTGGCCTGTCCTCGTCCTGGGCCTCGCGGGCATCGCGCTCCTGGGTCGACGCCGTGCCCTTCTCTTTTACAGCACCCTGGCGCTGTACTTCGTGTTCTCATACATTGACCGCTACGGCAATTGGTACCAGGTCATTATGCCCGCGTATCCCTTGGTCTTTCTTGGCCTGGCCGCTTTAGCTCAGCGGGTCTGGGAACTTACCGACACCATGACCCCTGCCTGGCGTCAGGCCTTCCACGGAGGCCTCGCCCTAGTGCTCTTGCTCCTCTTCCTGAACCGCCTCGTGGTGAACTACCCCCGGGCCGACCAAAGCTACCGACCGGTGGACACCGGGCTTGACCCAGGGTGGCGCCTGTTGGCCGACATCCCAGAGCCTAACGCGGCCATTTTTGGGGTGGTGAAGGAAAAACTGGCCCTCGATTACATTACCATCATCTGGGGCTACCGCCCTGATGTACGGGCGGTGAACTTAGAAGAGGCCATCGCGCTGCTGGAAGAGGGAAGCCGGCCACTGTACGTGAGCACAGACGCGGCCCCCCTCTTCTTCGAAGCTGTCCAGAAGCCGGTGGCTGTTCAGTCGGCCGGACTGTACCTCATCCGGGTAGGGTACACCCTCCCCCCACTCCAATTGCCTCCGGAGGCGGTGACCCTGGACCTGTACTTTGGCAACCAGGTGCGCCTGGTAGGCTACCAGCTTACCCCGCCACCGAAGGAAATTCCCCTCGAACTGCCCTGGCGCCTCAGCCTGTACTGGCAAGCGCTGGCCCCTCAGGAGATGGACTGGTCCATCTCCGTACGTCCTACCCGCAACGGCCGTTACATTTACCTGGACGGTAGCCTGGTTCAGAGCGACCACGCGCATCCGGCGCACGGCTACCGCCCCACCAGCTCGTGGAAACCCCGGGAGATCATCCGGGATGACTATCCCATCCCCGCGGATGAACGGCTGAACTTCGACGGCATTACCGTCATCCTGTATCGCACGCTGGGGGACAACCAGTTTGAGAACCTGGGTATCGGCAACTTCCCCGTACGCCCCCCCGAGTGAACGCCCTGTGAAAGCATGCGGAGCAGTAAATGAAACGTCACCTTGATGGCAACATCTCCCGCTCGGGATGTCACTTCGTCCTCACCGCGAAATTGAGTTACAATAGAACACGCTAAGCTTCTTTACAGAACTTGCGTGCAGAACTCACGGACAAACCGGCAGGTGACCCACGCAAGATACATAAGCGAGCAAAGCAGACCATCATTCACCGAGTTGAGGTGTCCATGAACTTCGTAGCCATCGGTCACGTTACACTGGACAAGCGCGACGGCACATATACGCCAGGAGGTACGGTCACCTTTGCTGCGCTGACCGCCCAAAAATTAGGATATCGTCCTGCCGTGCTCACACGAGCCGGTGCGGATTACCCATTTGCCACCGCGTTGCCCGGAGTGGAGGTCCACTGTTTACCATCGCCGGTCACTACCACCTTCCGTAACATTTACACCCCCAACGGCCGTGTTCAATACGTGGACGCGGTAGCGGATCCTATTCCGGTAACGGCGTTGCCTTCAGGGTGGGAAACCGCGCCCATCGTGCTGCTGGGCGCGGTGGCCCGCGAGGTGGATCCCGCCTTTGCACGCGCGTTCCCCCACGCCCTCCTGGGCGTGGTACCCCAGGGGTGGGGACGCCGTTGGGATGCCACGGGCCGCGTTTTCCCCACCCCATGGGAGGAGGCCGATCGCGTCCGTCCTTACACGCACTTGCTGGTTTTCAGCGAAGAGGACTTTGGCGGTGACCCGGACGTCCATCGCCAGCTCATCCGCTCGTTTCCGCTGGTAGTGGTCACCCTCAGCGAGCGCGGCTGTGTGGTATACCAAGAGGGGCAGCCCACACACGTGCCCCCACGGCCTGCCCAAGAGGTGGATCCTACCGGGGCCGGTGATGTTTTCACCGCGGCTATGTTGATTCGACTCTACGAAACCGGCGATCCCTTACAGGCTGCGTATTTCGCGAATGTGGTTGCATCCTTCGCGGTGGAGGACGTAGGGCCTCGTGGGATCCCCACGCGCGAACAGGTTATGGCCTACTTGACGAAACATCCCTGGTCTCCGGAAGAGGTGCCTGTTCGATGAGCAACGCGCTGGTATTCGCGCTGGCCAACCAGAAAGGCGGGGTCGGCAAAACCACCACCGCTGTCAACCTTGGTGCTTACTTGGCAGCAGGGGGATATCGGGTGTTGCTGGTGGACAGCGACCCCCAGGCCAACGCGACCAGCAGTCTGGGATTGCCTGTATTGGACCTTCCCCTTTCCCTTTATGACGTGTACACAGGACAGGCCCGATTGTCGGACACCATCGCCCTCACCGACGAGGTCAACTTGGATGTCGTCCCCGCCCATCCCGACCTGGCGGGGGTAGAGGTCGAACTGGTACACGTTGCAGACCGGGAACGGGTATTGCACCACGCCTTACAGGAGGTTCTCCCCCATTACGACTTTGTCCTCATTGACAGCCCTCCCAGCCTGGGCCTATTGACCATCAACGCGCTGGCTGCCGTCACCGCGGGGGTATTTATCCCGGTCCAATGTGAATACCTGGCCCTGGAGGGCCTGGGCCGACTGTGGGAAACTATCACCCTTGTACGGGAGCGGTTGAACCCCCGCTGTTACATTGCAGGGGTCATTCTGACAATGTACGACGCGCGCACGAAATTGGCCCAACAGGTGGTGGACAACGTGCGCGAGGTGCTGGGGGACCGCGTCTTGGACACCATAATCCCCCGTAACGTGCGTCTGGGAGAAGCTCCCAGTTATGGAGAACCTATCCGCCGCTACGCGCCGCACTCGGCAGGGGCATTGGCCTATGAATCTCTGGCCCAAGAGCTGTGTCGTCGACTACACCTGCCTTACCCACGCCCCGGCACCGCTACCACCCTCCCTTCATCTCAAGCCGAGATGCCATCACCTACCGGTTAAGAGCTGCACAGAAAGCCGAGGAAGGGTTGGACAACCAGTAACATGGTCGCCTACCACCACAACCTACTCTACCGGCCGGCACACCGAACGAGGAGTGTGAAGATATGCGGGCCATAACAACGCTGCGGGCATGGCACTGGCAGCTGGCCCAACGCCTGGACTATCATGTCGGGGAAGCAATTCGCTTTCGATGGTTTCTGAATGTGGTGGTGCCCCTCATCACTCCTCAAACCCGCACCGTGCTGGACGCGGGCAGTGGCGTCGGCCATCACGCTTTCTACCTTGCCCGACGATTTCCACACCTGCAGGTCACGGGGCTTGACAACCGCGCAGAAGTCATTGCCCACACGGCAGCACGTGCACGAGAGGCCGGGCTTACGAACCTGCACTTCGTGCACGGCGACCTGACCCGCGATCTTCCTCCTGCGCGCTATGACCTTATTTATAGCATCGACGTACTCGAACACATCCCGGACGATGAGCGCGCCCTCGCCCACATGGCCGCTGCCCTGCGCCCCGGCGGCTGGCTGGCCGTGCACTCCCCCTTGACACCACAAACCCATTGGTTCCGCCGTTTTGATCTGGACCGGTGCGTTAATCCGTTGCACGCCCGGGAAGGGTATCGCCGTGGGGAACTGGAAGCCAAACTCGCGGCCCTGGGGCTGAGCGTCCGTCGTACGGTCTACACCCACGGCGCGTGGGGTACTCTTGCCTGGGAACTGTGGCGATGGAGCCGGTATCGGTTGCCCCGCTACCTGCCCCTGCTCCCCTTAATTCGACTGCTGGTCGCGATTGAAACGCGCCAAACCCACGAAGACGGCAACTGCGCCTTTGTTGTGGCCCAGAAGGAACCTATCCCCTCGCCGGCAGGGCACCCTTCACCCGACAGAACGCCCCCTGCTTCCCTGCCGGTCAACCTCGGTGACACGTAGCCGTGCAGGTCGTACCACGAGGAGGAGCACACATGACACGCACAAAACGTGGCCTGGGGAAAGGGCTGGATGCGCTCATCGGCTCCGGCACTCAAAGGTCACAGCGCATCATGAGCGATTTAACTCAAGAGGTACCCATCGACCAGATCGCGCCCAACCCCCACCAACCTCGTCGTCACTTCGACGAAGCTGCTCTGGCAGAACTGGCTGCCTCTATCCGCACCCACGGCGTTCTCCAGCCGCTGATCCTTGCCCGTGCGGAACCCACCAGCCCCACTCCCTATTACATCATTGCAGGCGAACGACGCTGGCGGGCCGCACGCATGGCCGGCCTCACCCACGTGCCGGCCATCATCAAGGATGCCTCCCAACAACAACTTTTGGAATGGGCCCTGGTGGAAAACGTCCAGCGGGAAAACCTTAACCCGCTGGAAGCCGCAGCCGCCTACAAAAGCTTGATGGAAGCCTTTGGGCTCACCCAAAGTCAAGTCGCCGAACGGGTAGGCAAAAGCCGGGTAGCCATCACCAACACCCTCCGCCTTCTGAACCTGGTACCAGAAGCCCAGGCAGCCCTGTTGGAAGGAACCATCACCGAGGGACACGGTCGGGCCCTGCTGGGCTTGACCGACCCCGGCCAACAACGACAAGCCCTCCAAGAGGTCATCACCCGACGCCTGAGCGTGCGGGAAACGGAAGCCCTGGTGCGCCAAATGAACAGCTCACCCCGGCTACCCACTGCGCCCTCCCGAGAACCAGAGTCCCTTCCACCGGAATGGCAGGCCGTCGAAGATACCCTCCGGCGGGTCCTGGGTACCAAAGTAGAAATACGCAAAGGACGCCGGGGCGGACAAATCGTCATTCACTTCTACTCCGAAGAGGAACTCCACGCCCTGTACGAGACCCTGACCCGGGACACGGACAGATGAGGCACAGAGAGCGTCGGCCAGGACTGCGACCGCTGTTGCTCCTGGGAGTCCTCTCCCTTCTTATCTGGGGCGGGTTAACCACGCCAGCCCACGCCGGTCGCGTCATCACCAACGGTGAGATCCGCATCCCCACAGACGAGGTTATCCAGGATGATCTTTACCTGTTCGGTCAACGTGTGATCATCGCGGGCCGGGTGGAGGGTGACCTGTACGCGGTGGCGCAGGAGGTCCTGATAACGGGGGAAATCACCGGCGATGTCGTGGTCGCCGCCCAAGTCGTGACTATCCAGGGTTATGTCGGGGATGATCTCCGAGCGGCCGCCGCGATTCTCCGCGTGAAAGGCGCCACCCTGGGCGATGATGTCCTAACAGCCGGCATGGCGGTAAACGTACAACCTGCAATGGCGGTGCCGGGAGACATGTGGGCAGCCGGCTATCAGGTCTACATCACCGATGTGGACGGGAACGTGTGGGCGGCCGGCAACGGTGTCACTATCGCCGGCCGCGTGGGGGGCAACGTCTACGCTGTGGTGGGTGATGGTGAAGGCCCTCCCGTAACCCTCTTCACCTTCTTCGCGCCTGTTGACGACTTGCCGTACGTGCCGGCGGGACTTACCCTCACGGAGAGGGCACGCGTGCGCGGTGACTTAGTGTACCGCTCCTTCCAGGCCGCGACCCTGGCTGCCGGCGCCACCGTCGAAGGCCGCATCATCCAGGAACTTCCCCAACCGCCCGACACGGACCCTGAGCCGGAAATCCGGTGGGGATCCCGGCCCTGGCTGATAGCTCAAGGCCGACGCTGGATCACGCTCCTCTTGGTGGGAGGGCTTAGCTTTTTGGCCATGCCCCACATCATGCGTCAGCTGGGACGTCCCATTTCCCGTCGCCCCTTGCCTGCACTGGGTTGGGGCCTCGTGATCGTCTTAGGCGTGATCGGCGCGTTGATGCTCCTCTTCCTGGGAGGACTGCTTTTGACCATTGTGTTCGGTGTGCTCTCTCTCAACACCCTGGCGACGTGGAGTTTCCTCTTAAGCTTGGGCACAAGCGGTGCAGTGGTGATCTCCTATCTGGCCTACACCACGCTTCTGGCTCCCAGTGTGGTAGGGTACGGTCTGTTCTCCCGGTGGGATCGCGGAGGTCACGGTTGGGTGCTCCCCCTGGGCTTAGGCCTTTCCTTGTACATCGGTGCCAGTTCACTTCCTTACGTAGGAGGTGTGATCTACCTCCTGGTGTGGTTGTGGGGCCTGGGCGCGTTGTGGCTCTTCTGGCGCGACACGCGACGCGTGCGAAGGGCTCCACCCCCGACACCCGAGTCCTCCTAAAGGCCTGCACGTTGTCGGAAAAGGGGGCACGAAGGATGTGCGACACACGGTATGGGAAAACGGGGCCCACACTTCGCCGATGGCGGCACCTGCTCACTACCGGAACCGCGGGGCTGGGCTGGGTGGTGTTCCTGCTCCTGCTAACCCGATGTGCAGCACCTGTGCCACCGCCCCCCGCCAC